>NZ_CP066018.1:3426868-3738402 GCF_016127575.1 Cupriavidus necator | reverse complement strand
TACAACACCGCACTGCTGCGGGCGGCGCAGGCTGAGGCGGGCACGCAGGTCCGGCTTGATATCGCCACCCTGCATGGCATTCCGCTTTACGATGCGGATCTGGAGGCGCGTGAGGGCTTGCCCGCCGCCGTGGTGGCGTTGCGCGAACAGGTCATGGCGAGCGATGGCCTGATTCTGGCCACGCCTGAATACAACAATGGCATCCCCGGGGTCTTCAAGAACGCTATCGACTGGCTCTCGCGGCCGGCCGGGGATATTCCCGTGGTCTTCGGCAATCGCCCGGTTGCGGTGCTCGGCGCCTCGGCCGGGGGCTTCGGCACGGTGCTGGCACAGAACGACTGGCTGCCGGTGCTCAAGACGCTGGGCACGCGGCACTATACCGGCAACCGGCTGCTGGTTGCGCGGGCCGGCCAGGTATTCGACGCGCAGGGCGAACTCACCGATGCCGGCATGCGTGCGCGGCTCAGGGAGTTCGTTGCCGGCTTCGCCGCGTTCGTGGAGGGCCCGCGCGCGGGCTGAGCACAATCGGGCCGGTGCATCCTTGCCGCGCGCCATGATTCGCGCTTCGCGCGAGGCTGCCAGGCCGCAAACTCATAGTGGCGCCAGCACCCGCAGGACGTCTTGCTGCCTTCCGGGCGATTTCTTGCGCCCCATTCCTTGTATGCGTTCAGCAAGACCTGCCAGCCATCACCTTGCACCAGCAGTCCGGGCCCCGCGCCGAACACGCGCTCGCGCGAATCCGCCTGGCGGATGCCGTCGATGCGGTCCTCGCCGAGCTGCGTCAGCATGTAGCGAGCGCTACCAGGCAGGCGTGATTCCTCTGCTGGCCGCAAGCCTGTTTCGCTGCCAGGTACGCTATGACGAGACCTGGGCCGGCCTGGAATTTCCGGTGGCGTACCTGGATCAGCCGCTCAAGACCGGCAATCCCCAGGTCTTTCTTGAAGCCGTAAAGCTGTGCAAGGAACAGTTTGGCAAGCTCAATCGCCAGCAGACGCTGACGGCCCGGGTCAGGCGCCTGATGCTCGAGAAGGAAGGTGGATTTCCCACGCTGCTCGCCACCGCGCGGCACCTTAACATGACGCCGCGAACGCTTCATCGCAAGCTGATGGAGGAGGGGGCCTCCTATCGTGAAATTCTGGACGATATCCGCCGCCGGCTGGCAATTGTGCACCTGAAGGCGAATCGGCTGACTATCCAGGAGATCGCATTCACGCTCGGCTTCAGTGACCTGGCGAATTTCAGACGTGCCTTCAGGCGCTGGGAGGGGATGGCGCCTTCCGATTACCAACGGCAAGTCCCCGGGATCGCCGCAACACCATCGGAACATCGACGGCCCTGACCGTTGCGCGCATGGCGCAGCGATCCGGCGCCAGCCCTTGCGCTACAAGCTACCGATCCAGCTATTACGATAAGTATCCTTATCGTAATAGATACATCGATGCGCTAAACTGGCGTATATGAAAACTCGCTTGACCCTGACCCCGCCGGAACCGGCCCCGCCATCCGGCTTCCCCGATGCCACCTCACTCGCCGCGCTGCGCGCCTGGCATGCCGGGCTGACGACGCGCGAAGCCGTCGCACGATATCTGGGCGAGGAGCGGGCGCAGGGCCAGTCGTCGCGCGGCATCCTCGGGCGCATCCGCCGCCAGCTTGCCGCATACGCCCGCAGCCGCCAGCGCGAGGACCTGGCTGCGCTGTTTGAAATTTCCGCGGCCGAGCGGGCGGAGAAGGGCAGGGCAGCGGACCATGCCATCGAGACGCTGCGTACGCTGCCGCCGCCGGCACCGGCAATCAGCGACGACATCGGCTTGTGGCTGGCGCCGCGCACGGTCGCCGCGCTGCGCGCGCAGGGCATCGACACGCTGGCGGCACTGACCGTTCGGGTGCCGCGCCGGCGCCGCTGGTGGGCCGCGATCCCCGGCCTGGGCGCGGCCGGGGCCCGACAGGTCGAAGCCTTCTTTGCCCGGCACCCCCAACTGACCGAGCGCGCCCGGGCGCTGCTCGCGCAGGCGCCGCGGGGCATGGTCGTGCCATGGGAGCAACTGCGGCTGCCGCATGAAGTGGATGGGTCGCGGGGGAAGTTCCGCGCGCCGCGCGCGACCTGCGCCCTCAATGCGGACAACGATTACGCGGCGATCCAGGCGTGGCTGGCCTTGCATGAGTCGCCAGCGACGCAGCGCACCTATCGCAAAGAGGCCGAGCGGCTGATCCTGTGGGCGATTGTCGAGCGCGAACGGCCGTTGTCGTCGCTGACCACTGAGGATGCGACGGCCTATCGCAGCTTCGTGCGGCGACCGGCGCCCCGGGAACGCTGGGTAGGGCCAGCGAGACCACGTACCTCGCCCGACTGGCGTCCGTTCACCGGCAGCCTCTCGGCGCGCTCCACCGCCCATGCCTTGTCTGTACTGGGGGCGATGTTCCGCTGGCTGATCCAGCAGCGCTATGTGCTGGCCAATCCGTTCGCCGGGATCAAGGTGCGCGGAGGAGGGCGGTCGGTGGCGCTGGACAGCTCGCACGCGTTCACGGAAGGCGAATGGCTGCTGATCCGCACCATTGCTGACGGCCTCGAATGGTCCTATGGCTGGGACGGCCCGGCGGCCCAGCGCCTGCGCTTTGTGCTGGACTTCGGCTACGCCACCGGACTGCGCGCCAGCGAACTCGTCGGTGCGACGCTCGGCGACGTTGAAAGCGATCCCCATGGCGACCATTGGCTCAAGCTGGTTGGCAAAGGAGCCAAGGCTGGCAAGGTGGCACTGCCACCGTTGGCGCGCCTGGCGCTCGACAGCTATCTGGTGGAACGAGGCCTGCCAGTCACGCCAGCGCGATGGGACCCGCATACCCCACTGATCGGCGGCCTTGGCCAGGATCCGGCCAGTGGCATCACCGGCACGCGCCTGTGGGGCGTGTTGCGGCGCTTCTTCAGGCAAGTGGCGGACTTGATCCAGGCGGATCACCCTTCCGCCGCCGACAAGCTGCGGCAGGCGAGCCCGCACTGGATGCGGCACACTCATGCGACTCATGCACTGGCGCGCGGCGCGGAATTGACGACAGTGAGGGACAACCTGCGTCACGCCTCGATCTCGACCACCTCGATCTACCTGCACGGCGACGAGATGAAACGGGCACGGCAAATCGGCGCGGCGTTTTCCGCGCCCTAGTGGCTTAGTGCGATGGCCCGGAGAGCAGCCGGGGAGTGGAGGGCGCTCGAGCCGGTCGAACGCCATTAGCCGGAATCGCGATCTGCAACGGCTATATTGATTTCCTTATCGCCGCATACCTTTCAAGGGTCTGTTTCCGCGCAACTTCGTGCTGCACGATCGGGGGTGGATAGTTCTCTCCAAGCTTCACCCCCGCTGTAGCCAGTACATTCACAGGCGCCGTCCATGGCGCATGGATGTACTGGTCCGGCATCTGTGCCAGCACCGGCAAGTACTTGCGAATAAATCGCCCCTGTGGATCAAATTTCTCCGATTGCTTGACCGGATTGAAGATACGGAAGTACGGCTGTGCATCGCAGCCCGTTGACGCAGCCCACTGCCACCCGCCGTTGTTGGCCGAGAAATCGAAATCATTGAGCTGGTCGGCGAAATATTGCTCGCCGCGTCGCCAGTCGACGCCGAGATCCTTGACGAGAAAGCTCGCAGTCACCATCCGTAGACGATTATGCATGTAGCCGCTCTGGCGGATCTGCAGCATCGCGGCATCGACCAGCGGATAGCCGGTCTGAGCGTCGCACCATGCCTGAAAGTATTTGTCACCCGTGACAGAGTCGACCCACTGCAGCGCATCGTATTCGGGGCGGAAAGACTTGCCGTCGGCCACGCGGGGATGGTGGTGGAGGATCATGAAATAGAAGTCGCGCCAGATCAGTTCGGATAGCCAGACGGCCGCGCCGGCGCTTTCGCTGCCGCCGCGCAGTACGGCGTCAAGCGCGGCTCGCGCCAGCGTGCGGATCGAGATCGTGCCGAAGCGCAGGTGTACCGATAGGTAGCTCGGGCCGCGCAGCGAGGGGAAATCTCGCCGGTAGCCATAATCGCCGATGCGGTCGATGAATTCATCGAACAGTGCACGGGCGCCATCACTGCCCGTGGGCATTGCAATCTCGGCAAGATTGCTGGCAGCGAAGCCGAGATCGTGCAGCATCGGCGAAGCCTTTTGATACTGACGGGGCACCGGTGCCAGCGCGCCCAGATACTGGTCGACTGGATACGGTCGAAGGTCGAACGGCTGCACTGCGCGTAACCACGCATTCTTGTACGGCGCGAAGACGCTGAAGGGCTGGCCTTGGCCGGTCAAGAGCTCGTCAGCCTCGAAGATAACCTGGTCCTTGAATGTGAACAGCACTCGGGAGTCGGAAGCCAGTGCCTGACGCACGGCCGTGTCACGCCGCTTCGCGGCAGGTTCGTAGTCGTGGTTCGTGAAGACGGCATCGGCATCGAGTTCGGCCGCCAGCCTGGGAATGGCATCGCGCGCGATATCGTCAAGCACGATCAGGCCGCCGCCCGCATCGGTCAGCGTCCTGCGTAACGGCTCTAACGACCTCAGGATGAACTCTACACGTCGATCGACCTTGCGTCCGCGTGCAATCAGCGGGTCAAGGATTTCGCGATCGAAGACAAACACGCACCACACTTGGCGGCAGTGCTTGAGGGCATAGTGCAGCGCTGCATGGTCGTCGGCGCGCAGGTCGCGCCGGAACCAGACCAGGCCACGCGCGAACTCCAGGTCGATTCGGTATGGCAGGCGTCCGGTGCCGGCTGTTTCAGAAGCAGGAGAAAGGGGTTTCGGCATTGCCGTAATTTAGTCCCATGCAGCGTTGTCGCACAGCCCCATTTGCGGGTATTGCCTGCACCGCAGCTTGGCAGGATCAGCGTGACCCCAGAAACCGGGCTGCCTTCTGATGGATCCTGGAAGCTGAGCCGTACGTCGAATTGACCGGCGATAGCCTGCATATTCCGCACGGATTCGTGCCCGTTCCCACCCGACATACCGGATGCCAGCAGATTGGTGGATTTCCGGCGGCTTTGGATGCGCTGCGAAGATCTCGCCGACGCGATGATCGCCTCGATTGGCTAGCGCGCGGTTGGCCGCAGCATGTGGGGGAAAGTGAGGCCGGCGCTACCGTAAGGTGGAGATAGGGTTTGGCAGAAGATTTGTGTCTGGAGGTGCCAACCGCCTGTTTGACCGAGCGCCGCTTCAATTCTTGAACTTGTGCGGCGCATCGTATATTTTCGAGGGGCATTCCGGTGGTTGCCGCCGTGCCGGCCGGTGCCTGTCACGATGATCGGGTTCATGCAAGCCGCACTCGATAACGCATGCCCGGAAAACGGTTGTCAACCCCGTCCGCGCAGTGCGCGCGTGACCCTGCGCAGTTGCTTATCGCTGCCCCCCTTGCTCCTGCCCATCAGAAAGGAGCTGCCATGGATGCAGTCCGGACATTGCTCGAAACCCAGCCGCTGCTCACGCTGTTCCTCACGGTTGCACTGGGCTATGTCTTCGGCGAGATCAATATCAAGGGCGTGTCGCTCGGTTCGGGCGCGGTGCTGTTCGTGGGGCTGGCGATCGGCGGGTTCGCGCCGAAGTCCGCGCCGCCTGCCATCCTTGGCACCCTAGGGCTGCTGCTCTTTCTCTATGGCATTGGGATCCAGTACGGGGAGCAGTTCTTTAAGGGTCTGACCAGCCCCGATGGCATCAAGGCCAACGCCGCTGCGGTCCTCGGCGTGGTTGGCTCCGGACTGCTCGCGGTTGCGTTGGTGCCGCTGGTCGGCGTGAAGCTAGACGAGTCGCTAGGCATGTTCGCCGGCGCGGGCACCAGCACGGCAAGCCTGCAGGCCGCGATGGCGGCGATGAAGAGCGACGGCGCCGCGGTGGGCTACAGCGTCGCATACCCAGTCGGCGTGGCAGGGCCGATCCTGTTTCTGTATGCGCTCACCGCGCTGCTCAAGCCGAATATCGTGCGGCCGCCGCCAAAGCTGATCGAGACCGCCGAGATTGCGCTGACGAACCCGGCGTTTATCGGCGCGCGGCTGTCGGAGGTGGTAGCGCGCCTACCGGACGGGGTGGCGATTGCCGCCGTGCGTCGCGCCCACCACAACCACCCCTCCGCCGACGACCTGGTCCTGCAGGCCAACGACGTGCTGCTCGCGACCGCCACTGACCCGGCCGTGCTGCGTGAAGCCACCTCGCTGTGCGGGGAACTGCAGCCGGGCCGCATGACAAGCCATCGCGAAGACCTGGACTATATGCGCGTGTTCGCCTCTAGCCGGCTCGTGGTCGGACACACGCTGCGCGATATCCGCTTTCCCGAAGGCATGGTCTGCTCGATCGCCCATGTGCGGCGCGGTGATGCGGACCTGATGCCCCGGGATGACCTCACCCTCGAGTTCGGTGACCGCGTCGGCCTGCTGGTCAATCGCGCCCACATGAAGCCGATTCGCGCGCTGTTCGGCGACTCCATCAAGGGCACCGCCGAGCTGAGCTTTATCTCGATCGGCATCGGCGCGGCCCTCGGGCTGCTGGTGGGGCTGATCCCGGTGCCGATTCCGGGCGTCGGCACGCTGGCGCTGGGGCTGGCGGCGCTGCTGCTGGTCGCCCTCATGCTCGGCCGGGTGCGCCGTCTCGGGCCGTTCGTCTGGACCATGCCGCTGTCGGCCAACCTGGTCCTGCGCAACTTCGGGCTGACCATCTTCCTGGCACAGGTGGGCATTGCATCCGGGCCGAAGTTCTTCGCCACCATCGGCGTAACCGGGGTGTCCTTCCTGATCTATGGCGTGGTGATTCTGCTTGCCCTGCTGCTGATTACTGCGATTTTCTGCCTCTGGGTCTTCAGGCTGCCGTTCGACCTGGCGGTGGGCGTGATCTGCGGCGCGACCGGCAATCCCGCCATCCTTGCCTTTGCCAACCGCGTCGCGCCCACCGACCGGCCCGACCTCGGCTACTCGATGATCTTCCCGTCAATGACCATCGTGAAAATCCTGTTCGTACAGGTCGCCGCCACACTGGCTGGCGGATAGTGCAGGGCAACCTGGGCGAAGCGCGCCATGCGATTCGCCGCGGAGACACATCATGGAAATCGCCGTCTTCAGCGCAAAGTCCTATGATCGTCAACATCTCGATGCCGCGAATGCGGCCGAAGGCCATCAGCTCAAGTACTTCGAAGTTCCCTTGGACAATGAGACGGTGGGCCTCGCCGCGGGCCACGGCGCAGTGTGCATCTTCGTCAATGACCGGGCCGATGCGACCGTGCTGGAAGCGCTCGGACGCGGCGGCACCAAGCTGGTCGCGCTGCGCTGCACGGGGTTCAACAACGTCGACCTGAAAGCCGCGCAGGCGCTCGGGATCAAGGTGGTGCGCGTTGTCGACTACTCGCCCAACGCGGTCGCCGAGCACGCGGCGGCCCTGCTGATGGCGGTCAACCGCAAGATCCACCGGGCCTACAATCGCACGCGGGACTTCAATTTCTCGCTCGAAGGCCTGATGGGCTTCGACCTGTGCGGCAAGACCGTGGCCGTGATCGGCACCGGCAAGATCGGGCGCGTGTTTGCGAAAATCATGGTCGGGTTCGGTTGCAACGTGATCGGCTACGACAAGTACCCGTCCCCGGAATTCGAGGCCCTTGGTGGACGCTACGCGGACGAGGGAGAAATCGGCGCAAGCGCGGACTGCATCTCGCTGCATTGCCCGCTCACGCCCGAGACCCATCACATCATCAATGCCGAAACGCTGTCGCGCGCCAAGCCGGGGGCCTTGCTCATCAACACCAGCCGCGGCGGGCTGATCGACACGGAAGCAGTCATCGGAGCGCTCCGGAGCGGGCAACTCGGCGGGCTGGCGATCGACGTGTACGAGCAGGAGGCGGGCCTGTTCTTCCGCGACCTGTCCGGCATCATCGTCGACGACTCCGTGCTGCAGCAGCTAATCACGTTTCCTAACGTGATCGTGACCGGGCACCAAGCCTTCCTCACGCGTGAGGCCGTGACGACCATTTGCGAAACAACCTTGCGCAGCGTGACGGAGTTCGAAAGCGGCAAGCCGCTCACGAACGAAGTCGGTGCCGGTTGAACACGGCTGTTGGCCTCAAATCGTGCCGCGCTAATGGCTTAAACCGCTCCCCGAAAAGCCCACGGTCGGGAGCAGGGCGCATGAAGAAGACTTCGGGAAATTCAAGCCGCTCGAAGGGAATAGGGCAGCAAGGTCAAGGAAGCCAAAGCCGCGATGACCCTGGCGTGGTGGAAATTCTTGCATCGACATCAACGTTGCGAGCCGTCCTCCGTGGTTCCGCAATGCGCCTGGCTGCCCGCTCCGGCGAATGAACTTGCGAGCGAGCTACTACAAGGCAATTTGCATCAGCGTCCCGACATCGGCTGGGGGACGGTTGAGTTCCTGCGAGCGCATTACGGCAGGCGGCAGGTCAGAAAGGTTGATTGGCGCGAAGCCGAGGCGCGCGAAATAGCCGGATGCGGTCTTGGTCTGCAACACTATTGATGCGACCCCTTGCAGCCGGACGTCTGCCACGATTGCGGAAAGCAGAAGCTCGCCGAGACCTGCAGACCTTGCGCGCTGCGCAACAGCCAGTCCTCGAAGAAGTCCTGTTTCCCCATAGCGCTCCACGCCGGCACATATCTTCCCGTCAATGACCATCGTGAAAATCCTGTTCGTACAGGTCGCCGCCACACTGGCTGGCGGATAGTGCAGGGCAACCTGGGCGAAGCGCGCCATGCGATTCGCCGCGGAGACACATCATGGAAATCGCCGTCTTCAGCGCAAAGTCCTATGATCGTCAACATCTCGATGCCGCGAATGCGGCCGAAGGCCATCAGCTCAAGTACTTCGAAGTTCCCTTGGACAATGAGACGGTGGGCCTCGCCGCGGGCCACGGCGCAGTGTGCATCTTCGTCAATGACCGGGCCGATGCGACCGTGCTGGAAGCGCTCGGACGCGGCGGCACCAAGCTGGTCGCGCTGCGCTGCACGGGGTTCAACAACGTCGACCTGAAAGCCGCGCAGGCGCTCGGGATCAAGGTGGTGCGCGTTGTCGACTACTCGCCCAACGCGGTCGCCGAGCACGCGGCGGCCCTGCTGATGGCGGTCAACCGCAAGATCCACCGGGCCTACAATCGCACGCGGGACTTCAATTTCTCGCTCGAAGGCCTGATGGGCTTCGACCTGTGCGGCAAGACCGTGGCCGTGATCGGCACCGGCAAGATCGGGCGCGTGTTTGCGAAAATCATGGTCGGGTTCGGTTGCAACGTGATCGGCTACGACAAGTACCCGTCCCCGGAATTCGAGGCCCTTGGTGGACGCTACGCGGACGAGGGAGAAATCGGCGCAAGCGCGGACTGCATCTCGCTGCATTGCCCGCTCACGCCCGAGACCCATCACATCATCAATGCCGAAACGCTGTCGCGCGCCAAGCCGGGGGCCTTGCTCATCAACACCAGCCGCGGCGGGCTGATCGACACGGAAGCAGTCATCGGAGCGCTCCGGAGCGGGCAACTCGGCGGGCTGGCGATCGACGTGTACGAGCAGGAGGCGGGCCTGTTCTTCCGCGACCTGTCCGGCATCATCGTCGACGACTCCGTGCTGCAGCAGCTAATCACGTTTCCTAACGTGATCGTGACCGGGCACCAAGCCTTCCTCACGCGTGAGGCCGTGACGACCATTTGCGAAACAACCTTGCGCAGCGTGACGGAGTTCGAAAGCGGCAAGCCGCTCACGAACGAAGTCGGTGCCGGTTGAACACGGCTGTTGGCCTCAAATCGTGCCGCGCTAATGGCTTAAACCGCTCCCCGAAAAGCCCACGGTCGGGAGCAGGGCGCATGAAGAAGACTTCGGGAAATTCAAGCCGCTCGAAGGGAATAGGGCAGCAAGGTCAAGGAAGCCAAAGCCGCGATGACCCTGGCGTGGTGGAAATTCTTGCATCGACATCAACGTTGCGAGCCGTCCTCCGTGGTTCCGCAATGCGCCTGGCTGCCCGCTCCGGCGAATGAACTTGCGAGCGAGCTACTACAAGGCAATTTGCATCAGCGTCCCGACATCGGCTGGGGGACGGTTGAGTTCCTGCGAGCGCATTACGGCAGGCGGCAGGTCAGAAAGGTTGATTGGCGCGAAGCCGAGGCGCGCGAAATAGCCGGATGCGGTCTTGGTCTGCAACACTATTGATGCGACCCCTTGCAGCCGGACGTCTGCCACGATTGCGGAAAGCAGAAGCTCGCCGAGACCTGCAGACCTTGCGCGCTGCGCAACAGCCAGTCCTCGAAGAAGTCCTGTTTCCCCATAGCGCTCCACGCCGGCACATCCGAGGAGCCCGGCATTGTCGCGGACCATGATGAAATGGGTGATATGTTCGCGTACCCCCTCGACGCAAAGTGAGGAAGCACGCAGGAGGGCCTCAACCTCAGGCCAATCCTTCTCAGTCGCATAGCGGGGACGCATGACATATTCCTTCATGCAAAGTTCGTCCCGTCATCCTACTTTTGCCGGGATGCTTCCGCCCGTAGGGATTCTTCTTAAGTAGATTTGCTATCTCCCGGAAGCAGTCTGGCCGGCATGCCGGGAAGACAACATTTTTGCTCTTCAGCGGAGTTCTTTTGCGATGGCATGCGAGCGCGAAGTCCCTTGCCTGCGTCAGCCGGTGGCCCGACATGCGAGATGCCGCCCAACGTATCGCTGTTGGGACAGCATGAACTGGCTAGTTCCAGATGAGCGTGGCTTCTTGCAGCAAGTGACCAGGCAGGATGTAGTCGCCGTGCTTGATAGCGAGTGCCTCGAGTTCGCACAGACAGTCCTCGGATAATGCCGTCATGTCGAACCGGCAGTAGAGGTGTCGCTGTCGGAATGTGAGTTTTTCTCCGCGGAGCCCTCTGGCTAGCGCATCTGCAGACTCCACACAGACATGTTCGATGGTTCGGAACTGTACGACGATGCCGCGCTGTTGCCCAAGTCGTCCGAGTTCGAACGCGTCTTCCCACGCGGTTTCATAGTCTAGATCGACAGTACTATCTATGCGCGAACTGATGTGCTCAAGCGCGCTTGCTCGATCACGTGCGACGTATACGCTCATAGGGGAGTCTCCCCGATGGGGTCTTTGTGGAGAAAAATATATTCCGAAATCGGGGGCTGGGCAACCCCAATCGTACATGCCTTCGCAGCCCAGTTATATCCCGCGCACGTACGGTCGACCTGAGTCGGTTGGGCCGCAGCAGCCGGGCGGCTCGGCGCAGTGTCAGGGCCCGCACTGGGTGGCTACCTCCTGAGCCAGCAGTTTCCTAACACGTTCAACTTCATGGTGTTTGCCATCCCCGGCGTGGTGGCCGCGATCGCGGTCTTCCTAATCTCGGATCACGGCAAGAGGGAGTCAGGCGTCGTGCGGGTTCTGGCCGGCTCTGCCAATTGATGACGCTGGCGATATTCCTACAGTATTTGCGGAGACATTAATGACCAATAGCAATTCATGCGCATGGGAAGGGCGGATCTTCTCGAACGGTTGGGTGCCTGGCACTGGCAGCGTTGCGGACGTCGTCGAGCCGTCGACGGGGAAGATCCTGGCGACGATCGGAATCGGCCTTGCGGATGATATCGACCGGGCAGCTAATGCCGCGCAGCGTGCGCAGCCAGGATGGGCGTCCACAAGCTTCGATAAACGCGCTGAAATCCTCCGCGAAGCCGCGCGCCTATTGAAGGCGCGGGCCGACGAGATCAACGGATGGAACGTCCGCGAGTATGGCTCGACGGCGGCGAAGGCAGAATGGGAGCTGCACGCTACCTACGAGCAGCTGCTCATGGCGGCGGCAATGCCGATGCAACCCGAAGGCGCGCTGTACGCATCGGCGATGCCTGGCCGCATGAATATCCCACAGGCCCAGGATGTCGCGCGTGCCATCCGGCAGCACGCCCAAGGCCAGGTTGACGGCCTTGTTACGTACCACGCCGTCCTCACGCATCTTGACACGGTGGCGTGGGATATCGACCCGCAGTGGACCGTCCTCGGTCAGGACAGTCTACTCCGCCCAGGGCGCGCTCAATCAGGGCCTTTTTGAATGCCATCGAGGCGTCTTGAACCGCCTCGGCAGGCATCGGACCCATTTACGAAATGGGCAATCAGGTCCTCGGGAATGGGGCGGCGGTTCACGGTTGGCAGCCTGACTGGTCGTGGTTTTTAGTGGCATACATGCTCCTTGGTGACATGTTATGCCTAAACACAAAATTTCTGACGGATCCATCGGTTGCCCTAGTGATGTGACGCACTTTCGCTTTCAGGAAGACCCAGCCCTTGGTACTGTCGGTAGGACCACCAGGCGAGAAGCACGGATACCAACAAGCACACCAAAAGCGGAGCCAGACACAACGATCAGGCCAGTCTGGCAACCAATCGTGCAGACGCCGCTCGCAAAGCTACAGACGGCAGCGACGATAAAGGAAATCTGTCCGCGTATGTAAGACCACGGCCTTGAGCATGGCGATGAGGATTGCAACGAAGCGCGAGCTGGCGATTGCGAGGGTGTTGCGTCCGCTTGGGACGGCTCCCCTCACGCTTAAGCAAGCTGAGACTGCTGGCAAATTGCTTGGAATCCATTGGGCCACGGTTTATCACTTGCGCCGGCGCTTTCTCGCGGATCCTGTGGCGAGCGCATTGATACCTTATGACCGAGGCCCAAAAGTGGGAAAGCCGCGTCTACCAGCGACCATCGAGGAAATCGTGAATGAGGTCCTGACCGATTGGCTGCCGCGACAGCCTCATCTCGCTCATCCGCTCTTCGAGCTCGACGTCGAAATTCGGAAGCGATGCGCAGGGGCAAGTGTTAGTCCGCCAAGCAGATCTACCATTTCGCGACGATGGGCCGCCCATCGGAAAGAGGACGCCCTTCGGCTCGCAACGCAGCCGGGCTCTGAGATTCCACCAGGTCATCTTGTGGCGCGCTGTCCGATGGATATTGTGCAGATTGATCACACGCTGGCCGATCTGATCCTGGTTGATGATGCGAGCCGACGCCCAATTGGCCGGCCATGGCTAAGCATAGCCCTCGACGTTTCGACAAGATGCGTCGTCGGCGTATATGTCGGGATGGATCGCCCTAACGCCATGGTGACGTTCGGCGCACTTTTGTCCCATCCCGCTCACATACGTAAAGTAGTCACCGCTTGCACCTAATGTTGTCGCTGCTCACGGCCATGCCGCATGGGCTCAGACCACTTCAAACCGGGCGATAGCGAAGCAGGGAGGACCGTAATTCCATAATTGCTGCCCGGGGCGTTTCGCTCACTGCCTGAATCCGCCCTTTGCACAGGCGCGCGACAAACGTGCCGCCGCCTTCCCGGAAAATCCAAAACCTCGCGCCGCCATCTGGCTCGCCGAGCAGGCGCCGCCTGCGGATATCGGCGCTGGCCGGGGCGAGGGCGGCAGCGACCGTTCAGCCGCTCTCAGCCGAGTACGTCAGCCCTGGCCCTTGCGCGTGCCATTGCGCAACGATGCCTGGCCAGCAGGCCATGGGCGTTACCCTGCAGCCACTGATGGAACTGCGACAGCAGCGGCACGGCCTCGGCCTGGCGCACCGCCAGCTTGTGCTCCGGTGACCTGTACTTGATGCCGGCTTCGATGGCATACAGCTTGGCGATCCACGCCAATGCCCCCGCGCGGCCAGCCCTGGCGTCTTCTGGGCCTTGGCGATCTCGAAGAAGCGTCGGCGGCAATGCGCCCAGCATCCGCCCTCGATGATCCGGCCGGTACGGCAAAGCGCATCGTGGCCGCTGTAGGCAGCCGCCTGCAGGTAGCCATGATAGTCGCGCAGGAAGTTCAGGGGATGGGCGCCGGCGCGGGATTCCGCGAACTCGAACAGCACCGCTGGCTGGTGGTCGACCCATAATCCGTTCTCCTGCCGCAGCCCGGCCACGAGGTAGCCCCATAGATGGGCCTGCCGCGTGGTGGCGCGCCTGCGCTCGAGTAGTGGCAGCGTGGTGTCGTCCAGATGCAGGCGCGGCGCCTGCTGGACGTGGTTGCGCAAAGGCGGCAGCAGCTTTGCCAGCAGCTCGGCAGAAGCCAGCTTCCATTCGCACAGAGTGGCCCCTTGGCAGGTGCACGCCCAGGCGCGCATAGCGCGTCTCCTGCCGATTGATCGGCAGGTGGACCACGAAGGTGTCGACCTGGATGCTGGCCAGCACCCCTGCGCTGGCGTTGCTCTTGGGCAGCGGCGAGGGCTGCGCGGCAGCGGTCACGATGGTGGACTCGCCGTCCGTCGTGTCCGCTACTGCCATCTCGATGTTCGGCCATCGCTTCACTCCTTATACCGTGAAGCCGCTACCCTTCTCATCGCTGCTCCTGCCTCACCAGATGGTTTCCGCTGACGCTTACGCTTCACCATGCTGGATGGACATAGAGCTGTCGGCGTACGGCGTCGTGCAGGCGAAGAAAATCGGCGATCAGATGCACGCGCTGTCGTTGCGATTCGATCCGGCTCTCACGTCGGTGCTGCGCCGTGCAGGGCATTGGATCTGATCGATCGCGGGTCGCTTGCCGTTTCAGACTGGTGGCGCAGCACATCCTGTTCCAGAAAAGAAAGGGCGTCCCAGTTCCTGAAATCGGCTTGGGCGACTTGGGTCTCGAACTACTGTAGCAATTGGTTTCCGTCATTTCGGACCGCGCCACTGTCGCTCTGGATTCTGGCGGCGAGGCCATGGCCCCGGAAGAACCGGTCTTGGGGTGCACGGTCTGATTCCTGTCCCATCAAGCTCAGTTGCACATGCGAGGGATGCTGCACGGAACGGCGCATCCCACCTCTGCCACGCTCACAAGGAAGTGAGATGGGTCCAATTGTTCAACGGTGCGCCATTGTGTAGCGCCCCTGTCGGTTATGGACCTGAATTCGGTGAAGAGGCGGGAGAAGGCCACTGTGAATGACGATCTGAAGTTCGGCTTGACGGTGCTTGCTGTGCTAGGGGTCGTAATCTTTGCGACCACCCAAGCCATAAGTATGGACATGAGCATTGCCGATCTGGTTGTGCAACTGGTGCAACATGCCATTGATCTGCTGCGCCATCTGTTCATACAGGTGCGCGCGGAGAATCCACCTCACAACTTGGCTTAGCGGTCATGGGCCTCTTCTCCAGGATATTTGCGCCAAGTCCCAGCAGGTGCATGGCCTTTCAGTAATTGTCGCGCTCAGGATCATTAGGCTGACGCCCGACCACTTCCAGCGGTTGCCACTGCCCGCCTGCAATAGCCACTCGGGGAACTTCGCCGCGGGCGATTGGACGCCAAGAACGGGAATACATCGGCTGTCGCTCGACACGGCTTGGCTTGAGAGGGCTGACGAGTCGCTCGATTTTCCGGACGGCGACGACCCGGACTCAAACGCGTCGTAACCGCCGTAGCACCCTTTCGACTGCCGACAGGTGCTCCGGCGATGCGTGGGCAATGGCCTGGAATGCGGCCGCCATGTCCATATGCACGCGCAGATCGATATGCCCGGCCATCGCGCAGCAGGCGCTTGACCATGCGGATCGCATTGGCAGGATGTCGGCGATGGCGTGGGCGAGTGCATTTGCATCCCGCATCAGGTTGTCGCCCTCGGCAACTGCGGAAACCAGGCCGATCCGTAGCGCCTCGCTGGCGTCGATTGGCGCGGCGGTGAAGGTCATCTCCATCGCCTTGGACAGGCCGAGCAATTTCGGCAGGCCCCATGAACCGCCATCGCCGGAGACGATCCCGAATTGGGCGAACGTCACGCAGAAGGTGGCATGCGGGCTGGCGAAACGGATGTCGCAGTAGGTGGGGATGTCGGCTTGCTGCAAGGCCAGCGGCACCGCTGTACGGTATCGCGATATCGCAACTGCACGTCTTCGGGCGTGCCTGCGGAAAAGCCTTCGCGCCGGGCCATCTGGCCCAGGTCGCCGCCGGCGCAGTAATGAACATTCCTACCGCGATAGGGAATGAGGTAAAGCGTCAAGGTCTCGACATTGGCGGAAATAGCGATCCGCAACACTTGCGCGGCGCAGCGCATGACAGGAAACGTTGTAGAGCAATCATTAGTGATGGCGCCATCGCAGAATACGATGGCGGACCTCCGCACTTCGATATATATAGGGAAGGACGGTCGGTCGAGCGTAAGTTTCCAAGATTCCCACCTTGAGTTGCTCGAAGTGAGCATGCATCTTCCCCATGAAGGTTCTCGTGGGGACGACGAGCTACCGGGGGGAGCTGCCAGCAACTATGCGTATTGCTACAAAACCGCTCAACGCATATGCAATCAGTGGTGCTAGCGGACACTTTGCGCCGTGCTTCAGAAGCCCTCGCATTTCGTGGCGATGGCACGCCCGGGACCGGCCAGCCGCGCAGAACGCCCGCCAGAGGTTGACGGAGAGCTATTAGGGACATACAAATTTGCAAGTATTGCCAGCCGTACCCGCAGTGCAGCAGGTATGACCAAGCGTGTTTGGGCCGTGCAAATTCTTGTACCCGGACGCGCATCTACGAGGAGCCCAAGATGAGCAAGACCTACAAGCGTCTGGACAAAAGCCAGGCGGCGGTATTGATGGTGGATCATCAGGCCGGCCTGCTGTCGCTGGTGCGCGACATTGAGCCGGACAAGTTCAAGAACAACGTCCTCGCGCTGGCGGATCTGGCGAAATACTTCAAGCTGCCGACGATCCTGACCACCAGCTTCGAAGACGGCCCTAACGGCCCGCTGGTGCCGGAACTGAAGACGATGTTCCCCGACGCGCCGTTCATTCCACGCCCTGGCCAGATCAATGCCTGGGACAATGAGGACTTCGTGAAGGCTGTCAAGGCAACGGGCAAGAAGCAGTTGTTGATCGCCGGAGTGGTGACCGAAGTCTGCGTGGCGTTTCCCGCGCTATCTGCGATCGAAGAAGGATACGATGTGTTCGTCGTGACCGATGCGTCAGGGACATTCAATGAAGTGACGCGCGAATCGGCATGGCACCGCATGGCCGAAGCCGGTGCACAACTGATGACCTGGTTCGGCGTCGCTTGCGAACTGCATCGCGACTGGCGCAACGACATCGAAGGGCTGGGAACCTTGTTCTCGAATCATATTCCGGATTATCGGAACTTGATTACGGCATATACGACCGCGAAGGGCGGAAGATAACGCAATCCGCCCACGATCAGCCATCAAAGAAGAACGCGATCAGGCCACGCGAGCCTTTGACAGGCGACGAGATTCGAGCGACCGTTGGCGTTGGTAGATAACCCGGTCAGCTTCATCGCTGACCACAACCACACTGTTGTTCGAGTGCAGGTCGATTCCACTAAACTTGTTCATGCCGGCCTCCTGTGCGTCACGTCGGTATTCGCAATTCGACTCTACGCCAGCCGTTCGACCCGAACGGAGGGAGGCTGGCTATATGATTATCAGAACCTCTTCTCGCCCCGCTGGAAACGAGAATGGCTGAGTCCGTCGGCCGACGGTCTGCGAGGTTCACGACCGCCGCCTCGAGACCATCCCTTCGTCCACAGCGGCAATCTCAATGCTGTGATCAGTCGGATCGGGCGAGGAGCGGTCCGGCGTCGCGAACGCTACCAACACCTTGCCGACACGCCACGGTCGCGGAGTTAGTGGCCGCCAGTCATAGAATTAGCGGTCCTCAACAGCAATGTTGGCGAGGGAAGGAACAGCCAGCGGCTTCATGGCAACGACAGGACCGAAAGCCGACACAATAGCTTTCTGCGCCATTGAACGGCGGTCGTCTGCACCCGCTCACGCCACCTCAGGGAGCGACGGTGCGTCAGCCCGCCTGCGCCGTTGCGAGCTCCGGCACCACGCCACTCGTCTGCAGCAACGTCTTGCGGAAGATCTCCACCAGCGGCCGCAGGTTGACCTTGTGCCAGGCCGCCCACAAGGGCGTGCGATAGCTGAACCACGACAGCTCGTGCAGCACCACGCCCGGTGGCGCCTGGTGGCGCAGGCTTTGCTGGATCGTGGTCACGCCGAGTCCCGCGGCCACGAGTCCCAGGGCGGCTAGCGGTTCGGTCGCCTCCATGGTGATCGTCGGCGTGAAGCCGGCTCTGGCGCAAGCCGCGATGAACGTGTCGTGCCGCAGCGCGGTTTCTTGGTGCATCACGCCGATCCATTTTTGCGCAGCCAGGTCATCCGGGCTGAGCTGCTCCGCTTTGGCAAGCGGGTGCCCTTCGGGCAGCGCCAGCAGCATCGGATCATTGAGCACCTGGGCAGCCTCGAGGTCTGGATCGTCAGGTGGCGGCGGCTCGCAGACGAGTGCGATGTCGAGGCTGCGCTGGCGCAGCCCCTCCAGTTGAACGTCCGACTGCTGGTTGTACAGCGCGATATGCACCGCAGGCCGGCTGTCGCGCAGTTCGCGCAAGGCATTCGGCAGCACGCCCGAGTGCATCGCGTATTCCAGGTAGCCGATGCACAGCCCGCCTTCGTCGCCGCGGCCAAGCCGTCGCGCCAGCGATTCGAGCCGGTTGGCATGCGTGAGGAATGCGCGGGTTTCGGCCAGGAACGTGCGGCCGTCGCGTGTGAGCCGGATGCGTTGCTGGGAGCGCTCGAACAACACCAGCCCGAGCTTTTCCTCGAGCTGGGCAATCTGCCGGCTAAGTGGCGATTGGGAGATATGGAGCCGTTCGGCGGCGCGTCCGACGTGCTCGTCTTCGGCCACGGCCACGAAATAGTGAAGTTGGCGGATATCTAGCATGTCCAGTCCTGAATTCAGACCTCTAAGGAATCAAGTCTTTCAAATTCTGTCTTGGACAGACTTAATTGGCAACCCTAGACTGCCTTCACCCCAACTTAATTTGTGGAGCAGTCATGAGCATCAAGGACAAACTGGCCGGTAACGTACTCGGCTTTGGTACCGCCCCGCTGGGCAATATGTTCCGCGACATCCCGGAAGCGGAGGCGCAGGCCACCGTGGACGCGGCCTGGGCGCAAGGCGTGCGCTACTACGACACCGCGCCGTTCTACGGCGCGGGCCTGGCCGAAATCCGGCTGGGCGAAGCGCTGTCCCGGCACCCGCGTGACGAATACGTGCTCAGCACCAAGGTCGGCCGCCTGATCCTGGACGAAGTCGAAGACGCCAGCGCGCGGGCGCTGGGCGAGAAAAGTGGCCTGTTCGCCGCCGGCCGCCCGAACAAGCTGGTCAACGACTACTCGGCGGACGCCACGCTGCGCTCGATCGAGGACAGCCTCAAGCGGATGAAGGCCGACCGCCTCGACATCGTGTGGGTCCACGACATCGCCCAGGACTTCTACGGCGACGAGTGGCTGGCCTATTTCGAGACCGCCCGCAAAGGCGCTTTCAAGGTGCTGACCCGGCTGCGCGAAGAGGGCGTGATCAAGGCCTGGGGCCTGGGCGTGAACCGCGTCGAGCCGATCGAACTGACGCTGGACCTGACTGAAGCGCAGCCGGACGGCTTCCTGCTGGCGGGCCGCTATTCGCTGCTCGACCATGAGCGCGCGCTGCAGCGCCTGATGCCCAAGGCCGCGGAGCGCAAGACCGAGATCGTGGTCGGCGGCCCGTACAGCTCGGGCATCCTGGCCGGCGGCTCGCACTTCGAGTACCAGAAGGCGCCGCCCGAGATCATCAGCAAGGTCGAGCGCATCAAGGCGATCGCGCAACGCCACGGCGTCAGCATCAAGGCCGCCGCGCTGCAGTTCGTGCTGGCCAACCCGGCGGTCGCCGCCGTGATCCCGGGTGCAAGCCGGCCCGAGCGCATCGCCGAGGACACCGCCGCGCTGAAGGCGGTCATTCCCGCCGATTTCTGGCGCGAGCTGCGCGAGCAGCACCTGGTCGCGGCAAATGCGCCGCTGCCTGGCGACAGCAACTGATCCGGGACCACATTCGATTCAAGGAGTCCACCATGGCACAAGCTTCTGCAACGATCACGCTGCCGGTTGCACCGGACCGCGTCTGGCAACTGATTGGAGGCTTCGATTCGCTGCCCGACTGGCTGCCGTATATCCCCAAGAGCGAACTGAGCGAGGGCGGCCGCGTGCGCAGCCTCGTCAATCCGGACGGCGACGCCATCGTCGAACGTCTCGAGGCCTTCGACAACAGCGCGCGCAGCTACACGTACTCGATCCTGCAGGCGCCGTTCCCGGTCACCGGCTACCGCTCCACGCTGCGCGTGGTCGGCATCGACGGGGACCAGGCATCGCGCGTCGAATGGTCCGGCCAGTTCACGCCGGCCGGCGTGAGCGATGACGAGGCATCGCGGCTGTTCGAGGGCATCTATCGGGACGGCCTCAAGGCACTGGAGGCAACGCTGGCCGGGGCGGCATCATGAAAGGGCTGATGGCCTTGTCGCTGGCTTTCGCGCTCATGTTAGGAGCGTTGGGACCGGCGCAGGCGGCTGTTGGCGTGCCTGGCGAAGGGCGCCTTCTGTTCCAGTACGGCGAGTAAATCCGTGGGATGGCGCGCCGCCGCGCCACCTGCGCTGCACCCCGTTAGCCGGAATCCGGCTGACGGGGTGCAGTGCCATTACGACGGTATCTTCATCAGGCCGTTATCGATGGAAATCCGGTTCGCATCGATGGCGCGGGGCTGCAGGGACAATTCTGCTGGTTTGCTCCCCTCTCCCGCCCGCGGGAGAGGGGCCGGGGGTGAGGGCCGGCGCCTCAACGAAGTCAGGGCCCCTCCCACCCCAATCCCGCAGATTCCCTATGCAGCAGGCCCCGTGGATTCCCGGCGCACAAGCTTGATGGGCAGGATATCGTGGACAGGCGGCGTCAGTGCTCCCGCCCCAATGCGCTCTATCATGCGGCGCGCCGCCGTCCGGGCCATGGCCTCGACGGGTTGCTGGATCGACGTCAGCCCCACCAATGGCGATCCGGCGAGCGGCATGTCGTCGAAGCCAATGATGGACAACTGCCCCGGGACTTCGATGCCTTGCCGCTTTGCGGCCTCCAGCACACCCAGGGCAATCGTGTCATTGCCGGCAACAATGGCCGTGACCCGGTCCGGCCCATCGAGTATTCCCATCGCGCTGGAGTAGCCCGACTCGCTGGTGTAATCCCCCCACACGAGCGCGATACGGTTCGCATCCACGCCCGCATCCGCCAGCCACCTGAGTGCGCCTTGTGCCCGATCGCGGCTGGTCGAGGTGTTCTGCGGCCCCATGAGCAGGCCGATGCGCCGATGGCCAAGCTGGAACAGATGCTCGACGGCGACCGCGCCGGCGTGGATGTTGTCGATCTCGACAATGTCGGTCCTGACCCTGTCCACGGACCGCACGACGAGAACCAGCGGCACGCCTCGGGCCTGCATTTCCGCAACGACGGGCGAATCCAGCGTCGCGGTGGCGAAGATCAGCCCATCCAGGTATCCGTCGATCAAGGGCCGGAACGCCAGGAGATTGCGGGCATCGTTCATCGAATCGATCATCAACGTGATCTGATAGCCGTACTCCTGCAAGGCATCGTGCAGATGCGTCAGGAACAGCGTCATGAAGCGGTTATGCAGCGCCCCGACGACGACGCCAATCAGCTTCGTCGATGTCTTCTTGGCGCGCCGCCCCTCCGTTGGCACGCGGTAGCCCATGTCTGCTGCCACCGCCATCACCGCGTCACGCGTTTGCATGCTGATGGCAGGGTGCCCGGCCAATGCCCGGGACACTGTCGAAACGGATACGCCAAGCCGTTGCGCGACCGCGTCCAGCGTGACCTTGTTCGTCGGCTTGTCGCCTCGCTTGATGTTTTCTGGCTGCATGATTTGCATTCGTTTGCGTGAATGCTAATGCCTGTTGGGCCGGATGCTGGTGCCAGATAGGGAAATTCTTGAGGTTTTGCACCAGCCTTGCATGCAAATCTGCGCGTACATTGCATTTCACTGCGCTTGCCGCATCACAGGGCAAGTTTCCTTTCCCACCTCAGGAACAGCAAATGGCAATCCAGCACCTCAAGCATGGCCGCAGCGCCAACGCGTCGTCGCAGGACGCAGCGAAAGTACGCGACACCGTGACCGCGATTCTCGCGGATGTCGCCGAACGTGGCGACGCAGCGGTCGCGGAACTGTCCGCGAAGTTCGATGACTGGCAGCCGGCAAGCTTCCGTCTGTCCGAAGACGAGATCGCAGCCTGCGTGCGTTCCCTGTCGCCGGGGCAGCTCGATGACATCAGGTTCGCCCAGGCACAGGTGCGCAACTTTGCCCAGGCGCAGCGCGAATCGCTGCGCGATATCGAAGTGGAAACGCTCCCCGGTGTAGTCCTCGGCCACAAGAACATGCCGGTCGACAGCGTGGCCTGCTATGTGCCGGGCGGCAAGTTTCCCCTGGTGGCTTCTGCCCATATGGGTGTCGTGACGGCCAAGGTGGCAGGCGTGTCCCGCATCATCACCGCTTCTCCGCCGGTTCAAGGCAGGCCGAATCCCGCAGTCGTCGCGGCCATGCATCTCGGCGGTGCGGACGAGATCTACACCTTCGGCGGGGTGCAGGCCATCGCTGCCATGGCATTGGGCACGCAAACCATCGATCCGGTATCGATGGTGGTAGGCCCCGGCAACGCGTTTGTCGCGGAAGCGAAGCGCCAGCTCTTCGGGCGGATCGGCATCGATCTGATTGCCGGGCCCTCCGAAACGCTCGTCATTGCCGACGACAGCGTGGATGCCGAACTGTGCGCGACGGACCTGTTGGGCCAGGCCGAGCATGGCTTCAATACGCCGGCCGTGCTGCTGACGAACTCGCTCAAGCTGGCGCAAGAGACCATGGCCGAGGTCGAGAGAATCCTGAACATTCTGCCGACGGCCAACACCGCCGGCGTGTCCTGGCGCGACTATGGCGAGGTCATCGTCGTCGATACGCTGGAAGAGATGGTCAGCGAGGCGGACCGCATTGCATCCGAGCACGTGCAGGTGATGACGCGCGACCCGGACTACTTCCTGAAGCACATGAAGCACTACGGCGCGCTGTTCCTCGGTCCGCGCACGAACGTCGCTTACGGAGACAAGGTCATCGGCACGAACCACACGCTTCCCACCGGAAAGGCGGCCCGCTACTCGGGCGGCTTGTGGGTCGGCAAATTCATCAAGACCTGCACCTACCAGAAGGTGCTGACCGATGAAGCCAGCGCCATGATCGGGTCGTATTGCTCGCGGCTGTGCGCCATCGAGGGCATGACCGCGCACGGCGAGCAGGCCAACATCCGCGTACGGCGCTATGGGCACAAGGACGTTCCGTACGGATCGGCGGTTCCCGCCTGAGTCAGGCTTCTCAGTGAGAGGCAAGCGGGCACTCGTCACCGGCGCGGGACGCCTGCTCTCTCACTGGATTGGTGCGAGACGCGTGGGCGCCGACACAGCGCTCACGAAGCGACCAGGGCGCGCCTGTCTGCCCGGCTGAGCCACACCACCAGGAATCCCGCCGCAGCCAGCAGGCCGCCAGCGACTGGCACCGCACTGTAGCCGAGGTCCAGGCTGATGACACCGCCACCGAGCGCTGCGCCCAGGGCATTGCCGAGATTGAACGCGCCGACGTTGATCGACGAGGCGAGTCCCGGTGCTTCCGCCGCGGCTTCCATCACCCGCATCTGCACCGGCGGGACGACCGCGAAGGTCGCGGCTCCCCAGGCCAGTAGTCCAAGGGCCGCGGTGACGTGGTGGGAGAGGGCGAAGGGGAGCACCAGCATGATGATGGCGAGCGCCGAAAGGACGATCTTCGTCGCGCCATCGAGCGACCAGTCCGCGAGCCGTCCCCCCACGTGATTGCCGACCGTGAAACCAATGCCGATCAGCACGAGCGAGACGGTGACGAAGGTGTCGGATGCGCCGGTGAGATCGGCAAGCACCGGCGCGATATAGGTGTAGAGCGTGAACATGGCGCCCGCGCCCAGCACCGTTGTCGCCATCGCCAGCAACACCGGCGGGCGGGTGAGCACGGCCAGTTCCCGGCGCACATTGGGCGGGGTGCCGCGCTCGCCCTGCGGCAACGCCAGCCAAAGCGCGGCAATGGCGACCAGCCCCAGCACCGCGGTGCCGGCGAACGCCAGGCGCCAGCCGACCTGCTGCCCGATCCAGGTTGCCGCCGGCACGCCGCCGATGTTGGCGATGGTCAGTCCCATGAACATCGTTGCCACGGCGCTGGCCTGCTTCTCCTTCGGCACCACGCTCGCGGCCACCACGGCGCCAAGGCCGAAGAAGGCGCCATGGTTGAGGCTGGTGACCAGGCGCGACGCCAGCAGCGTGGCGTATCCCGGCGCCAGCGCCGACAGCAGGTTGCCAACGGTGAAGATGGCCATCAGCGCCATCAGTGCGGCGCGCTTGCCGAAGCGGCTGAACAGCAGGGTCATCACCGGCGCGCCGACCATCACCCCAACCGCGTACGCGGTAATCAGCATCCCCGCGGTGGGGATGCTGACGTCGACGCCTTCGGCGATCACGGGGAGCAACCCCATCGGGGCAAATTCGGTGGTGCCGATGCCGAAGGCGCCGATGGCGAGCGCTAGCAGTGCGGTATTGGATTTCATCGTGGCAGATCCTGGCAGGTGCCTTACGCCGCGGCCTTGCCGTCGTAGGCGGGATAGTCGGTGTAGCCTTCGGCGCCGCCGCCATAGTGGAGCGCGCGATCGGACATGGCCAGGGGCCAGTCGTTCGCGAGGCGCGCGACCAGGTCGGGGTTGGCAATGAACGGCTCGCCGAATGCGGCAATGTCGATCAGGCCATCGGCGATGAGGTCCTCGGCGCGTGCGCGCGTCATGCCTCCGGCAAGGATCAGCACGCCCGTGAATCGGCTGCGGAACTTTGCAAGGAAGTCACCTGGCGTGGCCGAACTGCCGCGCGTGCTCTGATCCATCAGGTGGACGTAAGCGATATTGCGCCTGGAGAGTTCATCGGCGAGATGGAGATACGTTTCCTCGAGCTCCGCGTAGGCGGCCATGTCGCCGAGGCCGCCATAAGGCGACAAACGGATGGCCGTGCGTTGCGCACCGATCCGCGCCGCGACCGCATCGATGGCTGCCAGGGCGAAACGGGTGCGGCTTTCCAGGATGTCGCCGCGGAATTCATCGGTGCGATCGTTTACCGCCGGGTTCAGGAACTGCTCGATCAGGTAACCATTGGCGCCGTGCAGCTCGACGCCGTCAAAGCCGGCCTCCATCGCATTGGCGGCGGCCTCGGCAAAATCGGCGATCACGCCATAGACCTCGCCGGTCGTCAGTACGCGGGGCGCGGACACATCGACCGCACCCGGCGTGCCATCGGCGGTGTAACCCCAGGCCTTGGTGTTCTTCGCGGTCTGGCCGGTGGCACTGACCGGCTGTATGCCACCGGGCTGGATCGAAACATGGCTCACACGGCCGACATGCCAGAGCTGGGTGAAGATCGTGCCGCCCTTGGCGTGGACGGCGTCAGTGACCTTGCGCCAGCCATCGACCTGTTGTGGTGTGTACAGGCCAGGGTTGAACAGGAAGCCCTGGGCGCTGGGCGATATCACCGTGCCCTCGGTCACGATCAGGCCGGCGTCAGCGCGTTGGCTGTAGTAGAGCGCGTTGAGGTCGTTGGGAACCCCGTCCGGATTGCGGGAACGGGTCAGCGGCGCCATGGCGATCCGGTTAGCGAGCTGGCGCTCGCCCATGGTAAAGGGCTTGAACAGTAGACTCATTTTGGGACCTTGATCAGGGAGGGTGCGGCCACCGGGGGTACGTGGCCGCGGGCTCGGGAAGTTCGTCGATGGACCGCAGTTTGCGCGGTTTATATTTGTTGATTAAGCCGTGTATGGGTCAAATACTTTTGATTTCATATCAAATGTCAGGACCCGTCGTGCCGGGAGGGCAGGGCAGCAGCGGAGGCCGCCGCGCAGACCAGGCACGGGTGACCGCGATGACCCGGCGCTTATGCCGAAAAGTGCTCACCGGACCCATTGGCGCCGCGAGCGCCTTCTGAATAGGGATCGCGCGGGCTGTTGCCGCGTGCGCCATCCAGGTACGGGTCTGCCTGGCGCGCAGGACTGGCCGAGACACCGGTGCGGTCGAGTCCGGCAACCACTTGCAGGTCGGGATGCGAATCGGCTGCGTTGGCGCCGTCGTAGAACGGGTTGCGACGGTCATTGCCGCGCGCACCGTCCAGGTAGGGGTCGACCTTGCGGGTGGCAATGTAGCCATCCCGATTGGTGATCCTGGCACCATCGGTGTAGCCATCCCGGTTGCTGATGCGGGCGCCGTCGGTGTAGGCGTCACGAGGCGTGCTCACGCGGAATGCGCTGCCGGCGGTTTCCGGCTGAGCGGCTGCGTGGGCCACGCCGGCGGTCAGGGCGGCGGCCAATGTGATAGCCGTGAGGATGGTCTTTGCTTGCATGATGCTCTCCTGTTTAGTCCGATCGGCCGGGGCAACCTTTGGGTTTGGTCGCAGGGCCAGTCTGTCATCGAGATGGCAGCCTTTAAGTGATGCTATCTACTGGTAGATAGATCGGCGGATCAAAAAAAAAGACTGCCGGGTTTCACTGTTAAGAATCCCGGCATTGCCCGGGGGTGACTGGAGTCTAGGTAGGAGCGGTATGTCTGTCCAAGACGGAATGCGTCGAACTTAAGACCTTCCAGGTCTTGCGGGTGCTCCCCTCTCCCGCTCGCGGGAGAGGGGCCGGGGGGAGGGCCGGCGCCTCAGCGAAGTCCGGGCCGCCACCCCGCAGCTCAGCAGTGCCCCCTACTTTTCTACAAGACGGCCCAGCGTCTCCGGCACGATCGTAGCGCCCACCAGATAGACCAGCGTGACGGCCGCGAGGAATACACCAAGGATCACCGGCAGGTCGGCGGGCGTGCCGGCGGCGAGCGAGGCCAGCGTCGGCATCATCCCGCCGATGGCGAAGCCGATGTTCCACGACAAGCCCGTGCCGGAGGCGCGGATGCTGGTGGGAAACCGCTCGTTCAGGAAGATGAGGATCGGCGCGAAGCCGGCGCACCCGAGCATGCTGAGCGCCACCGCGTAGACGCCGCGCAAGGTGGCGGTTGGCGCGGCCGGCATCCACTGGTAGAGCAGGGGCATCAGCACCAGGCTGAGGGCGCCGATCAGCAGGAAGGCGCGCTTGCGCCCGACCAGCGTGCTGAAATGCCCCGCTGCCACCGATGCGACGATCACACCGAGGCTGCTCAGCATCAGGATGGCCGAGGACTCGCCGGGGGATGCCTTGACCACGACCTTCAGAAAAGTGGGAAGGTAGCCGGAAGTCAGGTAGTAGGCGCTGCCCGCGCCCACGGTCAGCAGGATGTTGACCAGCAGGATGCCACGATACTCGCGCGAGAACAGCGTGCGCAGCGGATGCGCTTGCGGCTTGGCGTGGCCGCTGGCGGCCTTTGCCGCCTGCAGCTGCTTCCACAGCGGCGACTCCTCCAGCGAGTTGAAGATGACCAGCCCCAGCACCGAGCTGACGATGCCGGCAAAGAACATGCAGCGCCATCCCCAGACCTCGAAGGCGTCGCCGGGAAACAGCGCCGTCATTGCCATGTAAGTGATCGACGCCAGCAGCGCGCCGATGCCCGCGCCGCCGCCGCCCACCAGGCCGGAAACCGCGCCGCGCCACGACGGCGGCACCGATTCCGTGCCTATGGTATGCGTCGAAGCGACCACGCCGCCGACGAACACGCCCTGCACCAGCCGCAGCAGGATGAACAGCGCCGGCGCGAAGAGGCCGACCTGGGCGACCGTCGGCAGCAGCCCGAACGCCGCAGTCGACAGGCCGACGCCGGTGACGGCCACCACCATGGCACCCTTGCGCCCGTGCCGGTCCGCGTACGCGCCGAAGATGGCCGAGCCGAGCGGGCGCATCAGCAGCGTCACCGCGAATGACGCGTACACGGCCGCCAGCGACAGCATCGCGTGCTCGGACGGAAAGAACAGCTTGCCGATCACCGGCGCCACGAACAGCAGGATAAACAGGTCGAACAGGTCGAGCGCCCATCCCATGCACGAAGCCGTCACCGCGCCCAGCACCTGCCGGTTGTTCGCGGCCACGGGCGCCGCGCTCTGCGCGCCGCTGGTCGGCACCTTGTCATTTGCCAGCACTTCCATCGTTGTCTCCATATATTTTTGAATGAACGGCTCCCCGCGATGCCCGCCAGGGGCATCGTCGATGGGTCCGTATGCGTCCGTATCTCCGGCGCGGCAGGCGGGTCAGCCCCGCCCGCGCTCAGCTGCCGCGGAAATCGGGATTGCGCTTCGCGTGGAACGCTTCCACGCCTTCGCGGAAGTCGTCCGAGCTGCGCAGGCGGCTGTAGCAGTGCCCTTCGAGTTCGATGGCGGTCGACAGCGGTGCGTCCTCGGTGTCGTTGAGCAGCTTCTTGGCGGTGCGCTGGGCCAGCGGGGAGAAGGCACGCAGTTCGTCGACCAGCGCATCGGTGGCGGCTTCCAGCTCGGCGTCAGCGACGCAATCCACGGCGATGCCCCACTCGTACGCCTGGCGCCCCGGGATGCGGCGCGAGCGCATGACGATGTCCTTGGTGCGGCCCACGCCCACCATCTTCTGCAAGCGCGCCGAGCCGCCGGATCCCGGAATCTGGCCGAGCTTCTGCTCGGGCAGCGCGTATTCCGTGGTGGCGGTGGCGATGCGGAAGTCGCATGCCAGCGACAGTTCGAAGCCCACGCCGAAGCAGTAGCCCTGGTTGGCCGCGATCACCGGCTTGCTGCAGCGCGCCGGCGCCGCCACGTTCCACGCGAGCTTCGACACATGCTCCGGCGACGCTTCCAGGAAGCCGCGGATGTCGCCGCCGCTGGAGAAATGCTTGCCCTGCGCGCGCAGCACGATGACGCGCAGGCGGTCATCGGCGTCCAGCGCCTCGAACACGGCACGCAACTGGTCGCGGGCCGCCATCGAGATCACGTTGTAAGGCGGGCGGTGCAGGATGATGTCCGCGCGCTCGCGGGCCGGGTCGATCTCCACGGAAAAACCGTCGAGGTCCTGCAGGCGCTGCTGGTCGGGATGGGTCAGTGCGAAGGCCTGGGTCATGTCGTTACTCCTTGATGGGGTCGCTGTGGGGAAGAGAGGAAAGTGCGCTGTATTCGCCCGCAGACAGCTTGCGGCGCAGGATCTTGCCGACCGGCGATTTCGGGATGTCGGCGACAAACACGTAGTCGCGCGGGCGTTTGAAGTTGACGAGGTCGGAGCCGCGGCAGTAGTCGTCGAGCGCGCCCGCGTCGACACAGCCGCGCGGCTTGACGAAGGCCACCACCTTCTGGCCCCAGCGGGCGTCGGGCACGCCGGCCACCGCCACCTCGTCCACGGCGGGGTGCAGGGACAGCACCGATTCGATATCGGCGGGCGAGATGTTTTCGCCGCCGCTGATGATCATGTCGTCGACCCGCCCGGTGACGAACAGGTCGCCGTCAGCGTCGAGGTAGCCGATGTCGCCGGTGAAGTACCAGCCGTCGCGCAGGGACTTGGCATTGGCGTCGTCGCGGTTCCAGTAGCCCTCGAAGGCCTCGTCGCCGCGCAGGTCGGCGATGATCTGGCCTTCCTCGCCGGGCGCGGCCAGCTCGTCGGGCGAGGCCGCGTCAAGCCGCGCCACGCGCAGCCGCGTGTTGAGGCCGGCGCGGCCCGCGCTGCCGGGTTTGCGTGCCGCGTGCTGGTCGACGCTGAAGGTGTAGACCTCGGACGAGCCGTAGTGGTTGACGAACAACTCCGGTCGGAACGCGTGCTCCAGGCGGGTCAGCAGGCCATCGTTCATGGCGGCGCCGGCGAAGCCGAGCTTGGTGACGGTGCGCACATCGTTGCTGTCGAAACCGGGCTCGGCCAGCAGGTCATGGTAGAGCGTGGGCACGAGATAGAGGCAGCTGACACGATGGCCGGCGATGGCCTGCAGCGCCTGCGACGCGCTCCAGCGCCGCACGCAGACGAATAGGCCGTCCACCAGCGCCATGGCCAGCAGGGACCGCACGCCCATGGTGTGGTACAGCGGCATTACGCCCAGCGTCCGTTCGCCGCGCCGGTACAGGTTCTGCGCAACATGCGCCAGCGCGGCTGCGCGTTCCTGCCGGTGGCGGCGTGGAACACCTTTTGGCTTGCCGGTGGTGCCGGAGGTGTACAGCATGAGCGAGATGTCGCCGGCTTCAGCCTGCGTGCTGTCCCGGCGGGGCGTGGCACGGAGCAGGGTGTCGAACGACAGCGAGCCGCCCGGCGCGCCGTCCAGCGCGATGCAGGGGATTTCCTGCGCGGCGGGGCTGTCCAGCACCGCGTCGGCGCTGACCGGCTCGAACACCAGCGCCTTCACGCCGGCGTCGCGCACGCAGTAGTCCAGTTCGTCCGGCTTGGCGCGCCAGTTCAGCGGGACGATGACCAGGCCGGCGAACTGGCAGGCCCAGTGCAGGGTCGCCATCTCCCAGCGGTTCTGCAGGATGGCGAGCACGCGGTCGCCCGGCTGCAGGCCCAGGTCGAGCAAGCCGGCGGCCACGCCGCGAATGCGCGCAAGCCATTGCTCGTAGGTCAGCAGCAGGTCGCCGTCGACGATGGCGGGGGCGTGGGGGCTGCGCTCCACGCTTTGTAGGAAGGTGCGGCCGAGATCAAGCATCGCAGTGCTCCTCGGCAAGGGGTGCCGCAATCCGGCGCAAGCGCGCGCGGCTGGCGGCCACGTCGAGGACGGCGGCGACGATCGGCGTGTAGCCCGTGCAGCGGCACAGGTGGCCGGACAGCATGTCGCGCACCTGCGCCTCGGTCGGCTCGGGCACCCGCTCCAGGTAGTCCGCGCACGACATCAGGATGCCGGCCGTGCAGAAGCCGCACTGCAGCGCATGGTGGCGGCGGAAGGCTTCCTGCAGGTCGCCCAGGCCTTCGCGCGGGGCCAGTCCTTCGACGGTATCGATGGCGCGGCCATCGGCCTGCACCGCCAGCATCAGGCAGGAACGCGCGGCGACGCCGTCCACCCGCACCGTGCATGCGCCGCAGACACCGTGCTCGCAGCCGACGTGGGTGCCGGTGGCGCCGAGCTCATGGCGCAGGAAGTCGGACAGCAGCTCGCGCGGCGCGCATAGGCCGCTGCGTTCGGTGCCGTTCAGGGTCAGGGTGATGCGCTGGCGCTCATCGCGCCGCATCACCGGGGGCGCACCCAAAGGTGCGCCGTGGGGGGTCTTGCTCATCTTGCCTCCTCGATTACGCGCATGCCCAGTTGCCGCACCAGGTGGCGGCGGTACTGCGCGCTGACATGGGCGTCGCCCTGCGCGCCCAGCTTCCAGCTGAAATCGTTGATTGCCTCGGCCAGCGCCTTGCCCTGCAGGCGTGGCCAGGTCTCGAGCACCGGCCGGTCAGCCACGCCGCCCACGGCCAGCGCAATGGCGTCGTCCGTGACGATGGCGGCGCACGCCGCCAGCGCGAAGTCGCCATGCCGGGCCGAGAACTCCGCAAAGCCGTAGCGCGCGCCGGGGCGCCGAAGCGGGAAGCGCACCGCTTCCACCAGCTCGTCGGGCTCGCGCGCCGTCATCAGCATGCCGCGGAAGAACTCGGCGGCCGGCAGCACGCGGCGCCGGCGCAGCGAGCGCAGCACCACCTCGCCGCCGAGCGCGGTGAGCACCAGCGGCAGCTCGGCGCTCGGATCGGCGTGGGCGATGGAGCCGCACACGGTGCCGCGGTTGCGGATCTGGAAATGCGAGATATGAGGGAAGGCGAGCGCGAGCAGCGGCACCTCGCTGGCCAATGACGGGCGCCATTCCACGCTGCCTTGCGTGGCGGCAGCGCCCACCACCAGATGGCCGTCTTCCACGCGCACGGTATCCAGGTCAGGGGTGCGCGAGATGTCGACCAGCAGTTGCGGCTGCGCGAGGCGCATGTTCAGCACGGCCATCAGCGACTGGCCGCCGGCCAGCACGCGGGCACCCTCGCCGGCATGGGCCAGCGCTTCCAGCGCATGCTGCGCGGATTCGGCGCGCAGGTAGTCGAATGCGGCGGGTTTCATCGACGGACTCCCAGGAGCGCCAGCAGGCGCGCGATCCAGCCCGGCTTGCGCGCGGGCTTGCCCCCGGCCTGGCGGCCGAGCGATTCGAACAGCTGGCGCAGCACCACCTTGGCCGCGCCTTCGAGCATGCGGCCGCCGACCGCGGCGACCTTGCCGGACACCTCGGCCTCGTAGTCATAGGTGAGACGGGTGCCGGCACCGTGCGGGGCCAGTTCGACCAGGCCCGCGCCGCGCGCGCTGCCGAGCGACGACAGGCCCGCGCCCGCGAGCCGCAACCGATGCGGCGGCTCCAGGTCGGACAGCGCGATCTCGGCTTCGTAGCGGGCCTTGATCATGCCCACGCCCACGGTCACGTCGGCGCGATAGCGGTTGTCGCCGATGGGCACGAGCGCGTGGCAGCCCGGCACGACCTTGGCCAGCGCCTGCGGGTCGAGCAGGACGGCGAAGACGGCCTCGGGCGTGGCGTCCAGGTCGACGGTGCCGCGCGCGCTCAGGGCCTTGCCGCCCTTGCCGCCGCTCTTGTTGTTTGCCGAGGCCTCTCTTGCTGCCTCGGCCAGTTCCGGACGCGATGGCGGCGGGTCGTCGAAGCCGATCATCGCCATCACCCTGGCGGGCGTGAGCGGCAGGCGGATGTCGCGCACGCCGAGCGCATCGGCCACCGCGTTGGCGACGCATGGCGGCGTGCTCATGTTGTTGCCCTCGCCGAGGCCCTTGGCACCGAGCGGCGTGAACGGGCTCGGCGTCTCCAGGTGGACGATGAGCGGGTCGGGCACCTCGCACGTGGTCGGCATCAGGTAGTCCGCCAGCGTGCCGGACTGGAAGCTGCCGTCCGGGCCGTAGCGGAACTCCTCCATCAGCGCCGCGCCCAGCCCCTGCGCGAAGGCGCCGCGGATCTGGCCGTCGGCCAGCGCCGGGTTGAGCAGCTTGCCGGCGTCGTGCGCGGTTACGTACCGGTCGATGCGCACGCGTCCGGTGGCACGGTCGATCTCGACGCCGCACAGGTCGAAGGCAAAGCCGTAGCAGGCGGAGGTGTTGACGCGGTCCTGCTCGTCCGGAGCGTCGAGGTTGGGGGGCGACCAGAACACGGTTTCGCGCAGGCCGGGCTCCTCACCGGCCGGCAGCAGCTGCGGCGACCAATGCGGCGCGTTACTGGCCGCGCGCGCAAAGGGCAGGGCGGTATCGGGCGCGCCCCGGCGCACGATGCGGCCATCCGCGAAGACCAGTTCGGCCGGGTCGCAGCCCAGGTGCGAGGCCACGATGCGCGCCAGCTTGTCGCGCACGCGCGTGGCGGCCAGGTGCACGGTGCCGGCCACGGCGCCGGCGAAGCGGCTGGAATAGTTGCCGGCGGCCACGGACCACGCATCCTTGTGCGTGTCGAACTCGACGTTGACCACGACGTCGCCCGGATCGATGCCGAGCACGTCGGCCACGACCTGCGCCGACACGGTCATGTGGCCCTGTCCCGCCGGCGTGGACGCGATGGTCACCACCACGCCGCCGAGCAGGTCCACGCTGACCGTGGCGCTGGCGATGGCGCCGTTCTTCGGGCCCGCCTTGCGGCGTGCCTCGGCCGGCGTCGCGGTGGTGATATAGCCCATGTTCGACACCGAGGGCTCGACGATGGCCGCGAAGCCGATGCCGTACAGCCTGCCCTCGGCGCGCGCGGCGTCGCGGCGGCGAGTGAGTTCACCGTAGTCGCCCGCTTCCAGCGCGCGCGACAGCGCCAGCTGGTAGTTGCCGGAGTCGAGCAGCGCGCCCGCCGCCGCGCGATAGGGAAAGGCATCGGCGGGCACGAAGTTGCGGCGGTAGACGTCGAGCGGATCCAGGCCCAGCTCCACCGCGATCCGCTGCACCAGCCGCTCCAGCGCGAAGTACACCTGCGGCCCGCCGAAACCGCGCACGAGGCCGGTCGGTGTCTTGTTGGTCAGCACCACGCGGTTGCGCACCAACAGGTTCGGGATCGAGTAGGCACCGGTCAGCAGGCCATGCATGCGGTAGAAGGTGGCGGGCTCCGGCGCACGCAGGTAGCCGCCGCAATCCTCGAGCTGGTCGTACGAGAGCGCGACGATGCGGCCGTCCGCCTCGACCGCGGCTTCCAGGGTGGAAAGCCGCGCGGTGGCAGACGTGGCGGCGCTCAGGTGCTCGAGCCGGTCTTCCACCCACTTCACCGGCGCGCCCGCCTTGCGCGAGGCAAGGCACATCAGCACCACGTAGGGGAACACCGCCTGCTTGACGCCGAAGCTGCCGCCCGAGTCGCGCGGCGCGACATGGCGCAGGCGGTTGGCCGGGACCTGCAGCGCCATCGCCATCACGGCATGCAGCGAGAACGGCCCCATGAAGTTGGAAGTGACCTGGTAGCCCTCGTTGCCCGGCAAGTGCTCGGCAACCACCACGCCACACTCGATCGGCGTGCATGTGTTGCGCGGGTAATGGGCGGTCAGCGCCACGCGGTGCGGCGCGGCGGCAAAGGCGGCCTCGGGGTCGCCGTAGCGGAAATGGCGGTCGCTGGCCACGTTGCTGCCGAGACCGGGATGCAGCACGCTCGCGTCGTCGGCGATGGCGGCCTCGATCGACACCACCGGCGGCAACACGCGGTACTCCACCCGCATGAGATCGAGCGCATCCTCCGCCAGTGCGCGGCTCTCGGCCACCACCACGGCCACCGGCTCGCCCACGTAGCGCACGCGCTCCATGGCCAGTGCCCACTGTTCCATCGGCGCCTTCACGCCCACCACGAAGGGCTTCGACCAGGAAGGCAGGTCGGCCCCCGTCAGCACGGCACGCACGCCCGGCGCCTGCAACGCGGCGGCGCAGTCGATGGCGCCGAGTTCGGCATGCGCGTGCGGCGAGCGCAGGATGGCGGCGTGCAGGGTGCCGGGCCTGACGCCGAGGTCGTCGGCGTAGCGGCCGCGGCCGGTCAGGATGGCGGCGTCCTCGACGCGCGGCATCGGGCGGCCGACATGTGGCGCCGGCCGGGTCTGCTGTGTCTCCACCGTGCTGGTCGTTTCGCCAGCATCGAATCTTTTCATTCGCGACTCCGTGTTGCGAGACGGTTTCGGGCCGGGAGGCCAGCGGAACCGTTCAACGTCAAACAGAGATTAGGGAGATTTAGATATAACGACTAATATTGTTTTTTGATCTATGCAATCAAATATTATGATGTGGCGATAGCTAGACTTGCACCCCTTGATGACACCGGATGGCGAGAAAACAACCTGTTTTATTGCGACGCCAGCGTTTGCGGTCGCCATCAAGGAAATTGATATAGTTGCCGTACTTATATTGATATCTGCCTGCACATGGACCTCAAGCAAATCCAATACTTCATCGCGCTGTTCGAGGACGGCTCCGTCACGCGAGCGGCCAAGCGGCTGAACATCGTGCAGCCGGCGCTCAGCATGCAGATCGCACGGCTGGAAGAGGAATTCGGTCAGAAGCTGTTCGAGCGCATCCCGCACGGCATGGTGCCGACTGCTGCAGGTCGCATGATGTACCGTCTGTTCCTGCCCATCGTGCGTGACATCGCCGGCGCTCGGCAGCAGATGATGCAGCGAGAAGAGCAGATGGCCGGCCGCATCACGCTTGGCATGGTGGCGTCCGAGACGGAGAGCGTGCTGGTGGATTCGCTGGCGCGTTTCAACGCGCGCTATCCGAACGTAGAGGTATCGGTCGCGGACGGCTTCAGTACGGCTCTGATCGATCTGGTTTCCGCCGGCCAGCTTGACGCGGCGGTGGTTCATCGCCAGCGTGGCCGGCTGGCGCTGCAGGTGCAGCCGATGCACGACGAGGAGATGGTGCTGGTGACCAGCGCAGAGCACGGCCCGGACCTTCCGGAATCCGTGGAGATGGCAAAGCTACCGGCACTGGAGTTGGTGCTGCCGACCAAGCGCCATGGCCTGCGCGTCGTGCTGGACACGGCCACGCAGGCGCAGGACGTCACGCTTGCGCCGAAGTTCGAGATCGACATCCTCGGCACCATCGTGCGGTTCGTGCAAGCCACGCGCTTTGTCACGGTGCTGCCGCGCATCGTGGTGCAGCGCGCAGTGGAAGATGGCAGGCTGCGCATGCATACCATTGTCGCGCCGCGTATCGTTCGGCATCTGGTCTGCGTGAGCCATCCGCAGCGGCCGTTAAGCACGGCAACTGAGGCGTTGATCGCCATCGTGACCGAGGAAATCAGGCGGGTTTCTGGGATGGAACAGGTTCCGATCGAAGGCGGTAGCCTGACCTAGCGCTCCGTTCCCAAGCCGATCCGGTGTCGCTCCTGCGTGGCATTATGCCGCGCATCCTCTTCGCTATGCAGATAGCCGCTCGTGTCGACAGCGAGCTGTAAGCCCGAAGTTTGTCGCGCGCAAAGCGCAGGTCAACCTGCTGGTCGGCCATGTGCGAGCCGGCGGTGTGGCGCAGCCAGTGCGCCGAGGCGCTGGCCAGCCCCGCAGCCTGACCCTCCCACTCGGGCCCGCGCGCGCAGGCGAGCGGCTGCCATGGCGAACACTTCCTTCAGCACCAGGTGCGGCGCCCCGCGTGACAGGGCCTGGTTGTCGTTCCGACGGCCGATGACGGGCAGCACCAGCGGGCGCGTCTCCCCAGGCTGCGGAGTAGGCGGCAGGCCGTGGGCGCGGCGGTAGCGCGCCAGTTCGGCGATCAGCTCGTCGGTGGCCGGCACCAGGCGTAGAACAATGCAATCCTTTCTTCTACGACGACGGCAAGGTCCTCCACGCGAGTTCGCCGTCTTCATACAAATTGCGGAAAACCCAACTTCCCTTTGTTCTACGCGTGATCAACGGTGACCTCGTCGAGAGACTCGCTAGGTATGAGCCACCAACGGAACCCAGGTCAAGGGAAGTAGTTGAGTTCCTGGAGCAACTCGGGCTCTCGGAGTTTGAACCCCAAGGTTTTTAACGCTCCCCGATTGCAGTGGCACTTTTGCTTTCACTTGGATCGAAGGTAAAAGTGTCATTTCGCACGCAGTCCGCATGAAGTTTGCCACTTCGCATCCTAGACTTCGAGAGCTGAGAGCTGAGAGCTGAGAGCTGAGAGCTGAGAGCTGAGAGCTGAGAGCTGAGAGCTGAGAGCTGAGAGCTGAGAGCTGAGAGCTGAGAGCTGAGAGCTGAGAGCTGAGAGCTGAGAGCTGTCCGTTCGTTCTTGATCTGATGGAAAATTTTCCGCATTTCACGGGAACCGGTCGCGCTTGCTTGACCGTCTGGCGCACACCCATTGGAAGCCTTTCCCGAGGCTGGGACGACGATTGACGGGTCGGGAAGCTGCGCGCTCCCGAAATTGCCTCAAGCAAAAAGGGGAACCTAAAATGCGCCATTTCGCTGTACTGGGTTGTCTGACGGCTGTCGCTTTGTCCATTCAGGCCGCGCCGCTGCCCGACTCGAACCGGGCGGCACCCGGCACGGAGGCAGCGCGTTCGGCCCGCCTAGTCGACCGTGACGGCGACCGGATCTCCGATGATCTGCAGGCGCGGATCGCAGCGGCACGGCCAGGTGACCTCGTCCGTGTCGTCGTCACGTTCAGCGGCCCGGGCACTGCGGCCACGGCGCGGCAGGCGGTCGGTGCTTTCACGCTGGACCGCGAATTCAGGATCATCCGCGGATTCTCCGCCACCATGACGACCGCCCAGATAAGGGCGCTGGCGCAGCAGCCTGGCGTGCGGCGGATCGAGGAGGACTTCACCGTTTCGACCAAGCTCAACGCCGCCCGCGCCGACTTCGGCACGGACGCGACACGCACCAGCTTCGGGGTTGACGGCGCCGGCATCAAGGGTTGCATCGTCGACACGGGCGTCGATTCGAACCACGAGCAGCTTGACGCGCGACCGATCCCGTTCTTTGATGCCATCAATGGACGGACTAGTGCATATGATGACCACGGCCACGGCACCCACGTCGCGTCGATCGCCTTCGGCGACGGCACGGGCGGCTCGGGCGCCGCCACCTACAAGGGCGTGGCGCCCGGCGCAGCGATCTACGCGGCCAAGGTGCTCGACCAGTCCGGCTCCGGACTCGAGAGCCAGGTCATCGCCGGCATCGACTGGTGCGTGTCCCAAGGGGTGCGGATCATTTCCATGAGTCTGGGCTCCAGCGCGCCGTCAGACGGACAGGACTCCCTGAGCCAGGCCGTCGATGCAGCGGTGAGCAGCGGTGCTGTCGTGGTGGTGGCGGCCGGAAATTCGGGCGACGAACCAGGGACGGTCGGCTCGCCCGGGGCCGCAGCGCAAGCCATCACCGTGGCGGCATGCGCGGAGTGGTCCGCTCCCGCCGGCGCGCCCAACCATTCGGACGGCATCTACGTGACGCCGTTTTCGAGCCGGGGACCGACGCTGGATAACCGTGTCAAGCCGGACATCTGTGCACCCGGACTGACCATCACGGCTGCAAAGGCCGGCACGGTCAGCGGTTATGTAACCTACAGTGGCACCTCCATGGCCACGCCGTTCGTCTCCGGCATAGTCGCCCTGGCGCTACAGGCGAATCCGATCCTGTCGCCAGCGGACCTGCGGCAGAAGCTCGAAGTCACGGCGCAGGACCGCGGCCCCGCCGGCAAGGACAATGATATCGGCGCCGGACTCCTTGACGGCTACGCGCTGGTGGCCAGCGCCAAGGGGGGCACCAGCTACCAGCCGACCGTCTTTCCGACGTATCGCAGGGTCACCGGCAGCGTGGCCAATCATGGTCAGTGGAGCTACACGTTCTCCATCGCCCAGGCTGACCTCGGTGTTCCCATCGGTGCCACGGTCACCATTAACGGCCAGGCGAAATGCATCCTGCCGCTATTGGGCGGCTGCTTCGCCGCGCAGTGGGATCCCGATCTCGACGCCCGGCTGCTGGACCCCAACGGCGTCGTGCTGTCCGAGAGCCTGTGCATGGCCGGCGTCGAATGCGGTGGCATCGGCCGTCAGGAAACACTGCACGCACTGCCAACCGTGGCCGGGACGTACACTATCCAGGTGTCCCCGTCCGAGGACAGCGTGAACCTGGGCAAGGGCGGCAGCTTCGCCCTGGACCTGTCGAGCGGCCCTCGAGCCGGCATCGCGAGTCTGCCCGTGGTGCACGTGGGCGGCCTGAGCGCCAGCAGCACCGGAAACAAGACGGGATGGACCACCACCGTCACGGTCACGGTGCACGATGCCAGCCACAACCCGGTGCCGAACGCAACCGTGAGCGGAACCTGGAGCGGCGGCTACAGCGGGAGCTCGGCCTGCACCACGGGCGCCGGCGGACAGTGCATGGTCACGAGCGGAACGATCTCCAAGCGAAAGAACAGCGTGACCTTCGCCGTGACCAACATCACCGGCACGCTCACCTACCAGGCCAGCAGCAACGACATGACAAGCGTCACGGCGACAAAGCCGTGATGCGTTCGCGCGCGGCTGCGACCGGCATCGCTTCGATCTCAGCCCTGACCGCGTTCCACAGGTCGTGGCTCAGGTAGCGCGTGATCCGCGGCCGGGTCGGGGGCGCCCCGGCGAGCGAGCGCGAGCGGATTGCCGGCCAGGTAGCCGGCTTCGGTCAGCCACGCGAACACTCGTTAAGGATAGCCAGCGCCTGGCGCACGCAGGGGGGCGCGAGCTTGCCTTGGCTCGTTTCCCAGGGATTGGCCAGAACGATGCCGACTCCTTCGAAGTCTTTGCTGTTACGCGTGGCCAGCGCGGCGGCGTGGTGCAGGCAAATAGCTGCAATCTGCGCATCCGCCATGCTAATCGGACGACCCGCGTGCTCTCGCCGGGATACGAGCGCGGCGTAGTGAACGGCGGCGTCCTCGTCGAAAGGAAGCACCCGGCCGGCGAATTCCTCATCGAGCATCTGCAGCGCGGCTTCCTCTAGTCCGGTTTTGCGGCGCCCGTCCGGCAAACGCGCTATTCCATACAAGAGTTCGGCAACCGTCACGGCGGTTATGGCTAGCGATTCTTGTTCCTGCCGGTCCAGCCAATCGACGACGGCTGGCTCCGCCTAGGCCCGCATGAGCTCCGACAGGACATTGGTGTCGAGGACGATCATTCAGGCAAATCCGCCGACCGCGGTCGCTCCACGCGCAAGGGAAGATCCAACCCCGGATCGGCTAGTGTTACAAATCGCTGATGCAACCGGCTTCCCAGGCCGCCCGGGGGCCCGGTCGCTTGTTGAGCGCGCGCCGCAGAATCTCGCGCACCTCTTCCTCCATGGAGCGGCCGTGCTGCGCGGCTTCGATGCGCAGGCGTGCTTTCAGCTCGTGGTCAATGTTTCGAATGGTCAGCGTGGCCATGATACGAGCCTGCAGCGGGCCTTACGCACGGCGAAATCGAAAGCCTCAGTGGACTGATCCGGGACCTTGCCGCACGTCACATGACGATGATTCTTGTCGAGCACCATGTGGACATGATCATGGCTGTTTCGGACCATGTGACCGTCCTGGATTACGGAAAAGTAATCGCGTCGGGGCCGGTGGCCGAAGTCCGAAACAATCCTGCCGTGATTGAAGCCTATTTTGGCTCAAGCAAGTCACAGGAAGATCCTGAGCCTGCGCTGGAGGTGCGGTCATGAGCAACCCCTTATTGAAACTTGATGGCGTATCCGTGAACTATGGACGGATCGAAGCGGCACGTGCGGTTTCCCTCGAAGTTCACGAGGGCGAGTTCGTCAGCATCATCGGATCAAATGGCGCTGGAAAGAGCTCAACTCTCAAGGCCATCGCGGGGGTCGTGAAGCCGGTTGCCGGCGCCATTACTTATGCAGGGAAGCAGGTGCATGGCCGTGGTCCGCACGAAATGGTTGCGTGCGGAATCGCGATGGTACCAGAGGGGCGTTACGTTTTCGCGGATCAGACCGTGGAAGACAATCTCATCCTCGGTGGCTACATACACGCTCAGCGAAAGGGCGTCGCGTCCCTGCGGGGAGATATCGACAGGATCTACGACCTCTTTTCACGCTTGAAGGAACGGCGATTGCAAGCTGCAGGTTCCCTCTCGGGTGGCGAGCAGCAAATGCTTGCGATTGGTCGGGGGCTATTGTCCAAGCCCAGGTTGTTGATGATCGACGAAGTATCTCTCGGTCTAGCGCCCAAGGTCCTCGATTTTCTATTTCCGGTCTTGAAAGAGTTGAACCGGCAGGGCTTGGCAATTCTGCTCGTCGAACAACTGGCCGTGCAGGCACTTTCCGTAACCACTCGTGCTTACGTGATGGAGAACGGTCGCATCACCATGAGTGGTCCGTCGGCACAACTTGCCGGAAACCCGGCGGTGATGGAGGCATACCTGGGAAAGGCAGCTTGAAGTCTGTCGCCCTATTGGTCCTATTGGATTGTCGAATCACCGCTGTATCGGCCGACCGGTCGGTAAGAGGAATTCACGTGTTTTCACTGAGAGTAAGAAAGGAGAAGGGAAATGCCACAACGTATCGTTGACCTGACGCTGTCTGACAACATGCCGGCGCACAAGCTGTTCCAGCGTCCGATCGTCACGCCGCATCTGACGCATCAAAAGACACAGTCCTTTGGCTTGGTCGTGCCGGAAGACAAGATGACGTTCGCCACGACGTTCATCGCTACGATCGACCATATCGCGACGCACGTGGATGCGTTCTATCACACCAATCCGGACGGCTTGCCCGTGGACGAAAGCCTCCTTGACGATCCGGGAGTTTGAGCGGTGGCTAGTTCTCGAGATTGCCGAACGCTAGCTTTGCCACTTGAGCAGCGGCGTGACTTCGTAGCTCATGTAGCCGCCGACATAGTGCTTGGCAACGTTACGGATTTTGCCGGTCAACAACGACGTAAAATCGTACGCGGCCGGGCTGACCTTCATTCCGATGGCCTTCTCCGCGTTGGGTGGTCTTGCGGCATTGCTCACACCTCTTCAACAGCGACGAATACAGCACAAGCGAAAAACGAACTTGCATGATGATAGTGACTACCCTAGACTGACTTTCATATCGATAGCAAGCAGTCTCTCAAGGAAGCCAATCATGCAGAAGAAGCCACTTGGCGAAACGCCGTGTCCGATTGCTCGCACCGCGGCCCGCGTCGCCGACAGCTGGAGCGTATTGATCCTGCGCGAAGCCTTTTACGGCGTGACCCGGTTCGACGAGTTCCAGCAAAACCTGGCTATCGCGCCCAATATGCTCACGCGTCGCCTGAACTCGCTTGTCGAAGAAGGCATGCTTGAGCGTCGCCAGTACTGCGACCGCCCGCCCCGCTCCGAGTACATCCTGACCGCGCGCGGGCGCGATTTCCGCCAGGTGCTGCTGGCGATGCTGGCCTGGGGCAACAAGCATCTCGCGCCTGAAGGCGAAAGCGTGCAGTTGACGAACCGGCGCACCGGCGTGCGCGTGGAACCTGTGCTGGTCGACGCCGCCAACGGGCGCCCGGTCACCGATGCCGACTATCACCTTGCACCCGGCCCCGCCGCCAGTGACCGCGTGCGCCAGCGGTTGTCGCGCTCGGCGGAAGCCTGAGCCGGATTTCCCGCGCAGCCAATTCTTGTTGCAACCTTCAAGACCCGGCTACCGGGCGCATACCGCATGGAGTGCGTGCGGCCGATTGAAACTGATTGTTTGGTAGGGAGAATGCGATGCATGCAAGAGATGTCGTGCTGTGCCAGCCGGTGCGCACCGCCATTGGCGCCTACAACGGCTCACTGAAGGCCGTTCCGGCGGTTGATCTCGGCGCCGCAGCGATACGGGCAACCGTGGCACGGGCGGGAATCGATCCAGGCGAGGTCGGCAGCGTGGTGTTCGGAAATGTGATCCAGGCCGGCAACCGCATGAACCCGGCCCGGCAGGCTGCCATTGGGGCAGGGCTGCCGGTTTCGGTTCCGGCGATGACCGTCAACCGCGTTTGCGGCTCGGGGGCCCAGGCCATCGCCACGGCAGCGGACGAGGTACGGCTCGGCTATGTAGATATCGCCATCGCCGGCGGCATGGAAAACATGGATCGCGCGCCATACCTGATGCCGTCCGGCCGCTGGGGTCAACGCATGGGCGATTCCGTCCTGTACGACAGCATGCTGCACGACGGCCTGTTTGACGCCTTCTCCGGTGAGCACTCCGGATGGCATACCGAGGACCTTGTCGCCCGCTACGCGCTGACCCGCGAGGCCCAAGACCGCTGGGCCGAGCGTTCGCAGCGGAATTTCGCGCTGGCGCAGGCGAACGGGCGATTCACCGGCCAGATTGCCGGGGTGGCGACCAAAGGGAAGGGCGGTACGGCCATGTTCGAAGTGGACGAAGCCAACCGCCCTGATACCAGCCTCGATACGCTCGGCCGGCTCAAGCCGGCGTTTCGCCCGGACGGCACGATTACCGCCGGCAATGCGCCCGGGCTCAACAGCGGCGCAGCGGCCATGATCATTGCCGAACGTGCGCTGGCTGAAGCCAGGGGGCTGCAGCCGTTGGGACGATTGGCCGCTTACGGTGTCGGGGCCGTGGAGCCCGGCATGTTCGGGCTGGGCCCGGTCCCGGCGGTGCGGCAGGCGCTGCAACGCGCCGGCTGGGAGCTGGGCGACATTGAACGCATCGAGATCAATGAAGCATTTGCCGCGGTGCCGCTGGCTGTCGCGGTGGAGCTCGGATTGCCGCACGACATCATCAACGTCGACGGTGGCGCCATTGCCCACGGCCATCCGATCGGTGCGACCGGCGCGGTGCTGACGACGCGGCTGCTGCATGCCATGCGCGCCGACGGCATACGGCGCGGCATCGTCACGCTGTGCATCGGCGGCGGACAAGGGATTGCGCTGGCGCTCGAGACGCTGGCCTGATCCGTCTGTTCTCGTAGCGGGCATGCATTGATGCAAAGTTCAGCACAAACCATCTGGAGGAGAAAATGAACATTCAATACATCGAGGATCTCGCGGCGGGCCAACGATACGGTTCGGGGCGGCTGACCGTCGCGCCTGAACGGATCAAGGCCTTTGCTGCCGAGTTCGACCCGCAGCCCTTCCATCTCGATGAAGCCGCCGCCCGCGACACACTATTTCGTGGACTGGCTGCGAGCGGTTGGCATACCGCTGCGCTGACGATGCGCCTGCTGGTCGACGGCGAATTCCGGCCCGCGGGCGGCATCGTCGGCGCGGGCTTCGAGGAGCTGCGCTGGCCAAGGCCGGTTCGCCCTGGCGATGAACTGCATATCGAGAGCGAGATACTTGAAGTGCGGATTTCGAAATCGCGCCCCGACCAGGGCGTGGTGAAGGTGCGTACCACAACCTTCAACCAGGCCGACGAGCCAGTGCAGGTTTTCACCGGCAACCTGATCGTCCAGTGCCGCCCCGCAGCCGCCGCGCAGGCAGAGGCGTCATGAAGATTCTTGTACTCGGTGCCGGGGGCATGGGCGGCTACTATGGCGCGCGCCTGATCGAGGCAGGCGCGGATGTCACCTTCATGTTGCGGCCCGGCCGCGCGCGGGCGCTGGAACGGGTTGGCCTGGCCGTGCGTAGCGAACTTGGCGACTTCCATCGCCCGGTAAAGATGGTCCTGGCCGGTCAGGTCGGCGCGCAGTTCGACGTGGTACTGCTGGCATGCAAGGCCTACGACCTTGCCGACGCGATCCGGGCCATCAGCCCGGCCGTTGGCCGGGACACTGCGGTATTGCCTCTGCTCAACGGCCTTGACGCCTATGACCGGCTCGACCAGTGCTTTGGCAGGCAACGCGTGCTGGGTGGAGTCGCATACATAGCGACAACGCTGGCGGCGGATGGAACCGTCGTGCACGCCGGCCGCATGGACCGGCTGGTAGTCGGCCCGCGCGCCGCGCAGGGGTCGGCATTGGCCGCGGATTTCCATGCGCTGGTGTCCAGGGCGGCCGGTACGCGTGAGCTATCGGGCGCCATCGGGCAGGAGCTGTGGAACAAGTGGGCCATGATTGCCGCCGGCGCAGTGATGACATGCCTGATGCGCGGGACCGTGGCGGACATCATGAAGACCCAGGATGGCCGTCGCCTGATGCTTGACGCGATTGCGGAGTGCCGCACGGTGGCGCAACTGTACGGCCATGCCATCCCTGAACCCGTTGTCGCTGCCATGCAGGCCCGACTGCTGGACGAAGCATCGACCTGGGCTGCCTCGATGATGCGGGATATAGCGCGGGGCGCCCCACGCATAGAAGCCGACGCCATCGTCGGCGATCTCATCAAGCGCGCAGCCGGGTACGGGCATGAGCTTCCGTTGAGCCGTGCGGCATATTGCCACCTGCAGGTCTATCAGCGCCAGCGCGCTGCGCACCAGACGGCTGGTTGAGCAGCCTTCGCCCATTCATGGAAATCACCAATCACGACATGACTACCTTTTCCTCCCTGTTGCAGCGCACGGAAGGCAGCGTGCTGGTCCTTGCCATCAACAATCCGGGCAAACGCAACGCCATCGCGGCGGATCTCTATGACAATATCCGCGCCGCACTGGCCAATGCAGCAGAGGATCCGGCGATTGGCGCGATCGTGCTGACGGGGGCCGGCGACTATTTCTGTGCGGGCGGCGACCTGGAATTGATCAGCAAGCGGCGCGAACTGACCTACGAGGAGCGCATCGAGAAGCTGGGGCATCTGCACGACGTGGTGTGCAAGCTGCGCGACTTTCCCAAGCCGATCGTCGCAGCGGTCGAAGGCGGTGCGGCAGGTGCGGGCTTCTCGCTGGCACTAGCCTGCGATTTGCTGGTGGCTTCCGCCGGCACAGCGTTCTCGATTGCCTATGTGAAGGTGGGGCTGACACCGGATGGCGGCATCACCGGCCTGCTGGCGCAGAGCCTCTCGCGGCAGGTGCTGACGCAGTTGGCGTTGACTGGCGACCGCATCACGGCCGAGCAGCTGCAGCACTTCGGCGTCGTCAATCAACTGGTTAAGGCGGGCCAGGCCGGCGCGGCGGCGATCGCGCTGGCGGCGCGGCTTGCCCAGGGCCCGCAGCAGGCGCTGGGATCAATCAAGGCGCTGTGCCGCCATGCGCACGAGCGCTCGCTCGATGAGCAACTCGAGGCTGAACGGGGCGCGATGGCCGTGGCCCAGGGCAGCGCCGAAGCCGCGGAGGGCATTGCCGCTTTCCTGGGGAAACGTCCTGCGGATTTTGCCAGCTTGCGCCGCGGCGATCCGGCATAGCCGCGGCACAGGCGGGCTGACCGCATTACCACCGGGTCTTATTGCCCGGCCAGCCTGAGGCTCTTGGCAATGCGGGTCAGCTTGGCGTGTTCGTTGCTCAGGAAGGCTTGCGCCTGGGCCATGGTCATCGGCTCGATCGCGCGCTGGAGATTGACGGCGCGCCGGGTACGGTTTTCCGGGCTGCCCACCCACGCATTCATGGCCTCCACCACCCGTGCCGTCACGGCATCCGGTGTATTCGGCGGGGCCAGCACGCCCGCCCACTGGCTGTACTCGAAGTCGGCCAGGTCCTTGTATTCCGACAGCGCCGGCACATCGGGCAACGACGGATGCCGGGCCTTGCTGGCGACACCGATCGGCCGGAAGCGGCCGGCCTTGATCATCCCGTAAGTCGGACCTCCCATGGGAATGAAGGTCAGGTCTACCTGCGCACCGGCAATGTCGCTGGTGACCGGCGCCGCGCCCTTGTAGGGGACTTCCAGGAAGCGTGCGCCGGTGCGGGCCTGGAAGTCGGCCCCGACCAGGTGGGGTCCCGAGCCAGGGCCCCAATGCGCCAGCGACAGCGGGCGGTTCTTCGGGTTCTTCGCGTAGGCAATGACTTCGTCGACGTTCTTGAACTGCAACGAGGGATTCGACACCAGGATGAAGTCCGAAATCCCGCTGAAGCCTGCCAGCCTGAACTTCTCCGGCGAATACTTCGCCGATGCGATGGTAAGTGGCGCGACCAGGAAGTCGATGCCGGTCGTGCCCAGCAAGGTGTAGCCATCGTTGGCACCGCGCAGCACGTTCATGGCGCAGATCGATCCGCTTGCGCCGGGAAGGTTGTCGGCAAGAACGTTCTGCCCCAGGCTCCTTTTCATCACGACGGCTGCCGCGCGGATCGATTCGTCCGCCGGACCCCCAGCGGGAAATGCGACCTTGACGACGATCGGGTTGCCCGGATAGGGCGCTTCAGCCCGCAGCAAGGACGGCACAAGCATTGCCGGCACGGCGCCGCACGCCGCCTGCAGCAGGCGCCGGCGCGAAAGCTGGATAGTCATGGTTGTCTCCATTATTGGTTCTGCAATCCGGCAGCTCATACCCGTGGTGACGGATACGTCGGGGTGAGGCGCTGCCGGCCAGCACTGCCTCTGGCGAGGCCCTGCTTCGGTGAACGGGCTATTCGTAGACCACCGCGTATTTGATGGTCAGCGTCGAGAACGCCTTGCCGATGGTTGCCACCGCGATCTCCCGGTCTTCGTTGCTCAGGGTGGCGGGCAGCACCAGCGTGGACAGGATGCCCTGGTCGCCCCGGTCTTCGATGCGGATATCAACCAGGGGCACCGGCGTATCCGCGTTGACCTCGGCAAGCATCTGCCGCTGCGCCCGCAGTACTGCGTCGCTGCGCAGCGTGTTCTTCTGGATCTTGCCGACGGCAGTCTTGGGGATGGCGTCGACCAGGTAGAACTGCTTGGGCACGGCGGCGCGTTCCGGGATCACCTCGTAGGCGTAGTGCTTGATGCGGCCGAGCGGGAAGGTGCTGCCCGGCTTGAGCGCGATGTACGCGACCGGCAGTTCACCGGCATGCGCGTCAGGCAGGCCGACCGCGGCGGCATCGAATACCTCGGGGTGCCGATACAGCGCCTCTTCGATCATGCGCGGATCGATATTGTTGCCGCCGCGGATGATCAGGTCCTTGGCCCGGCCGGTCAGCCAGAAGTAGCCATCCTCGTCCACATAGCCCAGGTCGCCAGTATTGAACCAGCCGCCTTCGAACCAGATGCTCTTGTTCTGCTCGGGATTCAGGTAGCCGGAGAAGACATTGGGACCGCGCACCACCACGATGCCAGGTTCGCCCGGCTCGCATTCGCGCTGGATGTGTCCAGCGGCGACCTTGACGACCTTCATCTCCTGGTAGGCCATGGGCAGGCCGATGGAGCCGATGCGCCGCTGGCCATAGCGCGGGTTGGTTGCACTGAGCGCGGTGCCTTCAGTCAGCCCATATCCCTCGAAGATCATCGCGCCGGTCTTTTGCTCGAACGCCTCGGCGACGGCCACCGACAGCGGCGCCGTACCGCAGCTGGCCGCCTTGAGGGAGCTGATGTCGGCGTCGCCGATCGGAATATTCAGCGCCATGTTGACCACGCTGGGGACCATGCCCAGCGCGGTGACCCCGAAGTGATCGACGATCTGCCAAAGATTGCGGATCACCGAGGGATCACGCCAGCCGCTGGACGTCAGCAGCACCACCGATGCGCCGCGGGCCAGCGGCATCAGGCAATTGGTCAGCACCCCTGTCACGTGGAACATCGGCACCCCGCAGACGCGTACGTCCTCGGGCTGCACGTCGATCTGCATGGCGCTGACCCATGCCATCGACACTTCGTTGCCATGCGTGTGCAGCGCCAGCTTGGGCGTGCCGGTGGTGCCCCCGGTATGGAACATCGAAGCCGTATCCTGCGGCGAGAACACCCGTCCGCTGTCAAGCGCCTCGTCATCGAAACGGTCAACGCTGGCGTCGAGGTCGAAGATGCCTTCCTCGCTTGCCTTACCGCCGCCGGCCTTGATCCAGTGCTTCACGTCATGCAGTTCACGCCGCACCAGCATGGCCTTGTTCCAGGCTTCGATATCCGGGTCGGGGCCATAGGCGATCACCGCCTTGGCTCCGGCATTGCGCAGCAACGCCGCGATAATCTCGGGCTCCAGCATCCAGTTGACCGGGCAGGCGATGCCGGTCGCTTCGCTGCCCCAGATCGCGTACTGGGACTCTGGCGTCACGGGCATCAGCACCCCGATGACGTCATCCGGCCCCAGGCCAAGCGAGTGCAGCAGGTTGGCGGTTTGCGTGATGCGTCCGAACATCTGCGCATGGGTGATGGTGACCGACCTGGCCAACTCGTCGCCGGAGGTGAAGTAATGCAGCGCCGGCGCCTCGGGCGCACGATCGCGCGCCAGGCGCAGCAACTCGTAAGTGCTGTCGGGCAGGCGCCGGTCCGAAAGCGGTGTCTGCTCGAAGCGCCGGATATCGGCAAGCGCGGTCACTGTCAGCCGGGGGCGGTAGGGGTCTGGTTGCGCGAGGGTGGTCGCAGCCTGCACACGTGTGTTGAGCTGGGTCATGGTCAGACTCCGCGGTAGACCGGACGGCGCTTGTCGAGGAACGCTGCGCCGCCTTCGTGCATGTCTTCCGTGCTGAAGAGCGTGGCAAAGGCCAGCTGTTCCAGCATCAGCGCCATATCGAGCGTGGCATCCTGGCCGTTGTTGATCATCAGCTTGGCCATCGCGATCGAGTGCGGGGACTTCTCGGCAATACGGTGCACATAGGCCTTCGCCTCTGCCAGCAATTCGCCCGCAGGCACCACCTTGTTGACAAGGCCGATGCGGTAAGCCTCGTCCGGCTTGATGATTTCGCCGGTAAAGATCATTTCCTTGGCGCGCGTCGCGCCAACCAGCCGGGTTAGCCGCTGGGTACCCCCGCGTCCCGGTATCAGGCCAACGTTGGTTTCGGTCTGCCCGAGCAGGGCGTTGTCCGCAGCCACGCGCAGGTCGCACGCCATCGCAAGCTCGAGGCCACCGCCAAAGCAAGGCCCGGCAATGGCGGCGATCACGGGGATGGTGCTGTGGTGGATCAGCGCCCACAGGTCGGGCGCGCCGCTGGTCGGGACGAAGGCTTCAATCGGACGGCGCGCCAGCATTTCAGGGATATCGCCGCCGGCCACGAAGGCCTTGGTGCCACCCCAGAGAACGATCCCTCGGACCGTCCGCTCGGTCATCAGCGACGACAGCGCCGCGTAAAGGTCGGTGCGCAACCCGGTGTTGAGCGCGTTGTACTTTTCCAGCCGGTTCATGGTGACGACGGCGCAGGGACCGTCGCGGTCGATAAACACGGTGTCGTATTCGGTGATGTCGGTCATCGGTGTCTCCGTTGTCTCTCTTGGATGCTTAGTGGATGAACTCGAACAGGCCTGCCGCGCCCATGCCGCCGGCGGCACACATGGTCACGACGCCATACTTGGCTTTCCGGCGACGTCCTTCCAGCAAGATGTGGCCGGCCTGGCGCGCGCCCGTCATGCCATACGGGTGACCGACGGCAATCGCGCCGCCGTTGACGTTGACGCGCTCCAGCGGCAAGCCAAGCTGGTCAATGCAATACAGCGCCTGGCAGGCAAAGGCTTCGTTGAGTTCCCACAGGTCGATGTCATCGATGGAAAGCTCGTTGCGTTCGAGCAGGCGCGGGACTGCGCGGACCGGGCCGACGCCCATTTCGTCCGGCTCCACCCCAGCGGTGGCCAGGCTGACGAAGTAGCCCAGCGGTTCCAGGCCACGCCGTTCGGCCTCGCGTTCGGACATCACCACCAGCGCCGCGGCCCCGTCAGACAACTGGCTCGAATTGCCGGCCGTCACCTGGTAACCCTCGCCCTTCACGGCAGGCAGAACGCTCAGTCCTTCCAGCGTGGTGTCGGCACGGACACCTTCGTCCGCCTCGAGCAGGAACTCCGCCGTCGACGTCTCTCCGGTCACCTTGTCCTTCACCGACTTGACCGTTGCCAGCGGAACGATTTCCTCCGCGAAGCGGCCGGCCTTCTGAGCTGCCACAGTAAGTTGCTGGCTGCGCAGCGCGAACGCGTCGGAGCGCTGCCGCGACATGCCGTAGCGCTCGGCGAGGATTTCGGCCGTATCGATCATGTGCAGGTAAACATCGGGGCGATTCTTGGCCAGCCACGCTTCCTGCTGGGCAACCTTCAGCGTGACCGGTTGTGACAGGCTGATCGATTCGACGCCACCCGCCACCATTACCGGCACCTTGTCGATCAGCACACGCTGTGCGGCAAAGGCGACTGCCTGCAAGCCGGATGCGCAGAAGCGGGTCAGCGTCGTGCCGCTGACGGACACCGGCAGGCCCGCGCGGATGCCGCCTTGCCGGGCGACGTTGCCACCGGTGGCGGCGATGGGCTGGCCGCAGCCGAAGATGATGTCCTCGACTTCCGCGCCGTCAATCCCCGCACGCTGGACGGCATGCTGAATGGCATGGCCCGCCATGGTGGCGCCATGGGTCATGTTGAAGGCGCCTCGGGTGGCTTTGCCGATCGGGGTGCGGGCAAATGAAACGATCACTGCACGAGACATGGGTTCTCCTTTGGCGTGGATGGGGCCGGCGTTCGAAGTCGGCCGTATCGAATATAGACAGTGGATACATTGGGGCGTGCGCCGGGGACTGGAACGAAGGTGGGCAGGGTTGAAAGGGCTGGACGCCTGGCCTGCCTTGCTGCGCTAGTCGCGTTCGGCGCTGGTGCTCGGTGTATCCACTGTCTACATCCTAGGATTGCGGTCTTGGCCGCGTCAAGAAGTCTTTGGGCAGTTTCGGGTTTACCAGCCTGTTCCTTTACGGGCACTGCAGTGCCAGCCAGATGAGCGAAAGGGCTTTCGTTGCTAGGGTTACCACTAGGCGTAAATGGCTTCCCGTTCCTTGACGCTCGCCGACGCGCTCCCTACGATATAGACGCTGGATAGATTGGCGTTCGGCCATGCGGTGACGAAGCGGCGCAGACGTTCGCGGTTCCGGGCCGGCCGCTGTGACGGAAGTAGCAGAAACCGAAAGGGGAAAACATTGGAATTCACTGGCGCACAGGTAATCAAGGCTTCCAGGGCAGAGGTCTGGAAACGGTTGAACGATCCGGCGACATTCCAGCGGTGTTTGCCGGGATGTGAGCAATACCAGCAGGGAGATGACGGAGACTATGACGCAGTCATCGTAGCGGCCGTCGGACCGATCAAGGCACGCTTCAAGGGCACGGCCCGATTTACCGGCCACCAGGAGGGCATCGGCTATCACATCGAAGGCAGCGGCAGCGGTGGCGTCGCGGGATTCGGCAAGCTGGGCGCCGATATCCGTCTGGAAGACGTCGAGGGCGGCACTTCCCTGCACTACGTGGCCGCAGCGCAGATGGGAGGAAAGCTCGCACAGATCGGGTCCCGTCTGGTGGGATCAGTGGCGAACAAGTTCCTGGCGGAGTTCTTTTCCCGCTTTGAAAAGCTGGTAAGCCAGGAGGCAAGTCCGGGTGGTTCGCTGGCAACTTCCGCTGAATGAGCTCGGCGGTTCTGGGAAGAACACCGGAATTTTTTTTGCCCCTTTAGTATGACGATCGTAATACTATAGGCACCACGGGTGCCGATGCTGAAGGTGCTAACGGAGACACAGAGGCGACTGTGAAAATTGAAAACACCATCAATGGCGTAACAGGTACCACCGAGATAGAGCCAAGGCGGCTGCTGGTGCACTTGTTGCGGGACCAGAAACGCCTGACCGGCGTTCACATCGGTTGCGACACCTCCCAGTGCGGAGCCTGCACGGTGCTTGTCGACGGGACGAACGTGAAGTCGTGCACCGTACTTGCCGCCCAGACTGACGGCTGCGAGCTTCACACGATTGAAGGCATGGAGCACGACCACACGACAGCCGTGCTCAAGCAAGCCTTCAACGAACTTCATGGCTTGCAGTGTGGCTTCTGTACGCCAGGAATGCTGCTTGCGGCACGAGCGCTGCTTGCGCACCAGCCTGCGCCGGCCGAAAGCGATGTCAGGGAAGCGCTGCACGGCAACCTGTGCCGCTGCACCGGGTATCAGAACATCGTCGATGCTGTTCTTCTTGCCGTGACCAGGCTGCAGCGAACGCCGTCCGTCACACATGAGGAGGCCTGAGATGAGCGAAGCACTGAGCGGAAGTGCAACGAAGTACATTGGCAAATCGGTCAGGCGTCGTGAGGACAAGCGGCTGATGAGCGGCCAGGGCAGGTTTACGGATGACCACCAGTTCCCGGGCATGGTCTTCGCGGCCTTCGTCAGGTCGCCCTATGCCCATGCCGTTGTCAGCGAGATCGATAGCTCGGCCGCACGCGCGCTTCCCGGCGTGATCGGGGTTCTGACCTATGCGGACATCCAGGGCAAGGTTGGCGACATCCGGCCGAACTGGGTCGTGGGTAATTCGAAGGTGCCGCCGCACCCTCCGCTTGCGGCCGGGCGGGTGCGGTACGTAGGGGAAGCCGTGGCGATGGTGGTGGCCCAGACCCGCGAGATTGCCGCGGACGCTGCGGAACTGGTCGCAGTCGGTTACGAAGCGTTGCCACCTGTCGTCGATGCGGAAGCAGCACTGTCAGACACCGCGCCCCAGCTTCACGATAACGTGCCCGGCAATCGCATCGGCGTATTCCGGCTCAAGGGCGGCAGCTACGAGGATGCATTGAAACGGGCCGACCGGGTAGTCTCGATCCGGCTGGTCAACCAGCGGCTGATTCCAAGCCCGCTCGAACCGCGCGCCTTGTGCGCGAGCTTCGACCCGGTCGACGAGCGCCTGACGTTTATCGTCCCGACCCAGGTTCCGCATATGTCGAGACGCTGGCTGGCGGAGACCCTGCGCTGGCCCGAGCACCGGGTCCGGATCGTGGCGCCCGATATCGGTGGCGGATTCGGCGCAAAGATGCACTTCTATGCGGAAGAGGTGCTGGTGGCGTTCGCCTCCAGGCATTTCGGGCTTCCGGTGAGCTGGACGGAGACGCGCAGCGAGAACTTCGTCGCGACCACCCATGGCCGCGCGCATACCGAGTATGTGGAGGCGCCCGTCACCAACGACGGCAAAGTGCTGGGGATCCGCTTGCGGTCGTTCGCCAACCTCGGCGCCTACCTGTCGAATATGGCGACGGGGATCCCTACCATCAATACGGTCAACTACATCACGGGCAACTACCAGATAACGTCAGTCGACGCGGAAGTGAATCTGGTGACAACCAATACCACGCCGGTTGATGCCTATCGCGGCGCCGGACGGCCAGAAGCCGCATACATCATCGAGCGGCTGATGGACGCTGTAGCGGGGGAGCTGGACATGGATCCGGTCGAGTTGCGGCGCCGCAACCTGGTGCAGCCCGATCAGTTTCCCTATTTGCCGCATGACGGCGCGCGCGGCAAATGGGACTCCGGCGACTACGAAGCCTGCCTGAACAAGGCGACCGAGCTGATCGGCTACCGGCGCTGGCGTGAGGAGCAGGTGGCGCTGCGCGAACAGGGCAAATACATCGGCATCGGGGTGACCTGCTATCTGGAGCTGGTCGGCATGGGCATTTCGCCGATGCTGGAAAAGGTCGGGTTCAACCGCGGCGGCTGGGAGAGCGCGCATATCCGCGTGCATTCCGACGGCAAGGTCACGCTGTTCAGCGGCTCGATGCCGCAAGGCCACGGCCATGCCACCAGCTTCGCGCAGATCGTTGCGGAAGCCTTGCAACTGCCGATGGAAGATATCGATGTCGTGCAGGGTGACACCGACCGCGTGCTGGCGGGTCATGGCACGTTCAATTCACGCTCCATGCCCGTAGGCGGCAGCGCTGCCTATGTGGCAGCGGGCAAGATTCTCGCCAGGGCAAGTCGGATCGCCGCCTTCATGCTCGAAATCCCGGAAGAGGACGTGCACTATGCAGATGGCCATTTCTCGAGCACGGCAAATCCGACCGTCATCCCGTTCTCGCAGGTCGCAAGGATGGCATACCTTGCGCACAAGCTGCCCCGGGATTTCGAAGCAGGGCTGGATGAGCGCGTCTTCTATGAGCCGGCCGCCCTGGGAGCGCCGAATGGCTGCCATGCCGTGGTCGTGGAGGTCGATGCGGAGACCGGGGTGGTGACGATCCTGGACTATGTGGCAGTCGACGACGTGGGCGTGATGATCAACCCGATGCTTTGCCATGGCCAGATGCACGGTGGCATCGCACAGGGCATCGGCCAGGCCCTGTTCGAAGAAGCCGTGTACGACGACTCCGGGCAACTGCTGTCCGGCTCGCTGCTTGACTACGGCTTTCCGCGTATCGAACAGATCCCCCGCATGCGCACCGGCTTTCATGTCTCTCCGGCGCCGTCGAATCCGCTCGGCGTCAAAGGCATCGGGGAGGCGGGCTGCGTCGGTGCGCCGCCCGCGGTCGTCGCGGCGGTATGCGATGCACTGAAGCCATTTGGCATATCCCATCTCGATATGCCGCTGACGCCGCCGAAAGTCTGGCGAGCCATCCAAGAGAGCCGGAGCGCGACATGATTCCGTACGAAGTCGAATACCTCAGGGCGAGCAGTGTGCAACAGGCACTTTCCATCCTTGCCCAAAACCCCGAGGCGAAGATCCTGGCCGGGGGGCATACGCTATTGCCGATGATGAAGCTGAGGCTGGCGAGGCCTGGACTGCTGGTGGATATCGGTCGCCTGCCTGAACTTCGTGGCATCGTGGTCCATGAGGACTCCGTTTCCATCGGCAGCGCCACGACCCACGCCGAACTGGAGGCGAGCGCGGAACTGAAGCGGCTGGCCCCGCTGTTCCCACTCGCCGCCACGGTGATTGCCGACCCGACAGTCAGGAACCGTGGCACGATCGGTGGCGCGCTGGTGCACGCCGATCCGTCGGCCGACTGGCCGGCGGTCGCGCTTGCGATGGATGCCGAAATGGAAGTGGCAGGCGGGCAAGGCAGCAGGCGCATTCCCGCGCACGAGTTCTTTGCCGGCTTCATGTCCACAGCCGTTGAGCCGGACGAGGTCCTTACGCGCATCCATGTGCCATTGCCGGCACCGGGCCGGGTTGCATACCGCAAGTTCCGTCATCCGTCGTCGGGCTATGCGGTGGCTGCGGCGGCCGTTGCCATCAACGTTGCCAAAGATGGCTATAGCTGGGGACGGATTGCCATCACTGGCGTTGCGGATGCGGCATTCCGCGCCTGGGAGGCGGGGGCTTTGCTGGAAGGCAGCTTCGCCGACCTGCCGGACAAGGTCGATGCCATTGTCGAAGCCGCGTTCACCAACGTGACGCCGCTGGAGGACAACTTCGCCGATGGGGCATACCGGTTGCAGCTTGGCCGGGTGATGCTGAAGCGGGCGCTGGTCGATGCGCTGGAGCCGCGCCGCGGAGACTGAAACTCCGGGGGAGGCTTACGCCTACGCTGCGCTGCGTGACCTCGCCTTCGGCTTGCTTGCGGCGGCACCGGCCGCCGCGGCCTTGTTCTGGCCTGCTGCCAACAGGCCGGTCAGCACGAATTGCTGTACGCTCTGCCGCCATTGGGCCAGCGCGACGCGTGGGCGCGGGCTGGGTCCGGTCGGCTTGGCACTGAAGAACATGCTCACACCGTGCATAGCCGACCACGCGCAGCGCACCATCATGTCGTCGAACTGCTCGGCAAGATTGTTTTCCCGGAAATAGTCCTGGACTGCACCCGACAGGAGCTGGTAAGACGCGCTGCCCGCCTCCAGCAGTTCGGGGTACCTCTCCTTGTCCTCGATCTGCGGCCCGAACATCAGGTAGAAAAGCGCGGGATGCTTGACGGCGAACTCGATATAGCCGTCCATGATCGTGAGCAGCCGCGCCTCGGCGCTCATCTCCGGCGAGAGCCGGGCCCGCCGCACCGCGACCAGTTCACGGAATCCTTCGGCGGCGATGGCGGCAAGCAGGCCCTCCTTGTCGGCAAACTGATTGCGCGGCGCGCCGTGCGAGACCCCGGCCAGCTTTGCGGCGGAGCGAAGGGTCAGTCCATGGACGCCCTTGATGGCCAGGATTTCCCGGCCACAGCGGATCATTTCTTCCCGCAGGTTGCCATGGTGATAGCTTTGGCGGGCCGGGCGCGTGGTGGAGGTGGTCATGAAATGGCGGGTCGCGATGTCGTCAGGCCTCCATATTAGCGCTAACCCATCCGGTGACCCGCGGACGGCAACTGGCAGCTACCGCACCTGGGCGTCGATGACCTGGACGTCTTCGAAGGGGATCGGCGATCCATCGGGGCGCGTCAATGGTGGCGCCACGATCTCGTTTCCCGTGTGCTTGTCCACGAAAAGCTTGGCGCGCCGCTTCGGTTCCGCCACCCATCGCTCTGCCCACGCCTTGAGGCTCAGGTAGGTCGGCAGGAAATCGCGTGCGCTGTCGCTCAGGAAGTAGGCGCAGCGTGTGCTGCCTTCGATCGGCCTGCGTATCAGCAGGCCATGATCGGTCATTGCCTGAAGCCTGGCGCTCAGGATGTTGGAAGCAATGCCGAGCTGGCGCTCGAACTCCTCGAATCGCGTCGCCCCGTAATACGCTTCACGCAGGATTAGGATGACCCAGCGCTCGCCCAGCACCGCCGAGGCATGTGCAACGGGACATGGCATCTTGAGAAAGCGGGATTGGCTCATATCGGCTCCGGCGCTGGTGCAAGGGCGGCCGCACTACAGGGACGTCTGGAGTGCGTCCAGTATCTCGGTGGATAGCGCTTCCGAGCGCACGGAGCGCGCCAGCACCATGCCGCCGACCATGGCCGCCAGCGTGACAATGGCGTCCTTGCGTGCTGTCTCATCATCGCCCCCTGCAATGGCTTCGATGAGCGATGTCACGCGCGCCTCGAAGCGCCGCCGCGTCTTGGTATCCAGGCGCGACACATCGGCACCGAGCGCCGCGATGGCGCAACCCGATCCGGGATGGTCGCGGTGCCTTTTGTTCACATACGCCTGCACGACGGCTTGCCGGCGCTGCCTAGGCGATGCCACCGACGTCGCTTCTTGCAGGAGTTCCATGGTCTGGTCGAAAGCTGCGTCGATGGCCTCGGCAACCAGGGCGTCCTTGGACTCGAAGTGCGCGTAAAACCCCCCATGGGTCAGGCCGGCGCTCTTCATCAACTGGGCTACGCCGATGCCGTTGACACCGTGCTTGCGGAATTGCGTCGAGGCAGCCTTGACGATGTGCTTGTGGGTTTCAGCCTTTTGGTCGAGTGAGTAGCGCATGATCAGGTGACAGGAAGAGTCGGGCGTGTGTGTCTCTGCAATATATAACATTACGATCATCATTGCATCAGGGGCTTGCCGCGGGGTTGTTGGTCGCGTCGTTACATGTGGGGGCCAATGGGCGGGCGCGCGCCACGCGGTTCACTAGGGATAGCACCAAGGCAGCAGCAGCGTGTTCCTCCTTGACCATGCCGGTCCGCCTGACTAGCATGTAGACGCTGGATATATCGGTGGGTGTGGCAAACGCTTGACTGGGAGCGGCATGGGAGCGTCATGGCCACTGCGGCCGTTCGCCATGTGATATGACGACCATCATTTCATGGGCGCTGCCTTGAAAGGGAGGGAGAGGAACGCGAGGGCGGCGCGCAAGGTTCACGAGCAGAGAAGACCATCAACGACATGGAGCCACGTGCTCAGATAATGGAGACAAAGCGCATGAAACCACAGCAATCCAGCTCGCCGGGGACCATAGATGTCCAGGCATTCATCGACAACCAGAGATTCTCGCCCTATCAATGGATGCTCCTCATCGTTTGCTTTCTGGTGGTGGCGGCGGATGGCTTCGACACGGCTGCGATCGGCTATGTGGCGCCATCGTTGACCACGGAGTGGGGCGTTTCGAAGCTGGTGCTGGGCAATGTGCTGAGCGCTTCGCTGGTTGGCCTTGCGCTCGGCGCGCTGGTCGCCGGACCCTGTGCGGACCGGTTCGGACGCAAGCCTGTGCTCATCGTATCGGTGGCGGCCTTTGGTCTGTTCAGCCTCGCCACTGCGTCCGCTATATCCGCTGCAGAGCTGTCCTGCTGGCGCTTCCTGACGGGTATGGGGCTAGGCGCCGCGATTCCCAACGCGACCACGCTGCTGGCCGAGTATGCCCCCGCCAGGCGTCGGGCCTTCCTGGTGAACAGCATGTTTTGCGGCTTTACGCTTGGCGCCGCGGGCGGTGGCTTCCTGGCGGCGGTCATCATTCCCGCTTTCGGATGGCGCAGCGTGTTCATCGTCGGCGGAATAGTCCCCCTGGTCCTTGCCATCATTGCACTTGCACTGCCGGAATCGATCCGGTTCATGGTGCTGCGCGATTGGCCGGCGCAGAAGATCAAAACGGTGTTGAGACTGCTGGCAGGTTCCGCGGAAGTCCACGCGTCGCGGTTTACCTTGCCGGATGATCAGGCCGACAAGTTGCGCTCGCCGCTCGGGCTCATCCTGTCGCCAGAGTATCGGATGGGAACGTTCATGCTCTGGACCACCTATTTCATGGGTGTACTAGTCTTCTACCTGGTCACCAGCTGGATGCCGACCCTTGTCAGGGAAGCCGGTGCGACCCTGGCCGAGGCCTCTTTGATCGCTGCGCTGTTCCCGCTCGGCGGCACGCTGGGCGCCATGGCTTGCGGCTGGCTGATGGATCGCATCAATCCCCATTGCGTCATCGGCTTCGCCTATTTCTTCACCGCCGTATTCACGCTGGCGATGGGACACGCGACCAGTGGTGCATACCTGGTGCTGCTGACGCCGATCGCCGGGCTGTTCATGGGGGCCGGCCTGGTATCCATGCCCGCGCTGGCGGCTTCGTTCTATCCGACCCAGGGCCGTGCCTGCGGGGTAGGTTGGATGCTTGGAATGGGGCGTTTCGGTGGTGTCCTCGGAGCCGTTTCCGGTGGCACGCTGCTGCAATTTGGCCTGGGCATGAGCTCGATCCTCAGCATCCTCGCCGTGCCATCCTTGCTTGCGGCCATCGCGGTCGCCGCGAAGGGAAGGGCGGGCGCGGCGAAGCCGTCGGAGCAAGCAACCGTTGCCAGCGAAGCGTGATCTGGCGCCTGGCCCCGGGTTATTGACTGGACCTCAGCTTGCTACGCTTGACCCGGGGCAGCGGATGCAGGCTGGACGGCAGGAAGAATCATGGAAAGCGTGGATCTCGAAGTCTTGAGAAGCAGTGTTCGCTGGGACGAGCAAGGACACCGTTGCCTGTTGTTGACGGTCGTCCATACCTGGGGTTCGTCGCCACGGCCGGCCGGCGCGATGCTGGCCGTGCGCGACGACAGCCTGGTAGTGGGTTCGGTGTCGGGCGGCTGCATTGAGGACGACATCATTGACCGAACCCGCCGCGAAGGCATTCGCTGCGGTAGTCCCGAGGTGATCCGGTACGGCGTCAGCGCCGAGGAAGCACACCGGTTTGGCTTACCCTGTGGCGGAACCATCGAATTGGTGGCGGAGCCGGTATCTGCGGCGAGCGGATTGCGCGAACTGCTGCAGGCGGTGGAGGGCGGCCGACTGGTGACACGTACGCTCGATATCGCCACCGGCATTGCGACGCTTGGGCCGGCGGCGGCCGCTGACGGCCTGACCTTTGACGGCAAGTCGCTGTCAACCATCCATGGGCCACGCTATCGCATGCTGGTGATTGGCGCCGGGCAGCTTTCGAAGTATCTCTGCGAGATCGCCGTCGGGCTCGGCTTCGATGTGACGGTGTGCGATCCGCGCGAAGAATATACCGAGTCCTGGGCCGTTCCCGGCATTGCCATGGTGCGCACCATGCCGGATGACACGGTGGTGGAGATGGCCTTGGACGAACGCAGTGCGGTGGTTGCGCTGACACACGACCCCAAGCTCGACGACCTTGCGCTGATGGAGGCGCTGCGCACCCGGGCCTTCTACGTCGGTGCGCTGGGCTCGCGTCGCAACAACCAGGCGCGGCGCGAACGCTTGAAGGAATTCGACCTGACCAGCCAGCAACTGGCCCGTATGCATGGCCCGGCCGGCATCTATATCGGCAGCCGTACGCCGCCGGAAATCGCCATTTCGATCCTTGCCGAGGTGGTGGCAGCGCGCAACCGCGTCCGCTTGCCCGATGACCTGAGGGTCGAACGTTCCAAGTCCGTACGGGAGGCGCCGGCAGATACCAGCGGCGCATGTGGAATATCGGTCAATGGGTAACGGCGCCCCGGCGCCTCGCATGCAGTTGTGGGGGTAGCGCCCACACTGCTTTTTGTCGCCACCAACCGGCCGCGGCCTCGCGCTGACGGCCGCGGCCTGTCGGATCAAGTGGTGGCCGCGGGCGTGTTCGCGCCGCTGTCGTTCAAATCCGCGGGCGTCATCTCGTTCGCATCGGCAGGCATCGTGATCCGGTACCAGATGGCATACATCGCTGGCAGGAACACCAGCGTCAGCACCGTGCCGGCGAAGGTGCCGCCGATCAGCGTGTAAGCCAGCGTTCCCCAGAAGACTGAATGCGTCAACGGAATAAAGGCCAGGATAGCCGCCAGCGCGGTCAGGATCACTGGCCGGGCACGTTGCACCGTGGCTTCGACAACAGCGCAGTGTTCGTAGGCACGGCGCACGCGGGGGAAAGGGGCGAGGCTGAACGCCGCACGCTGCGCATTGGCGACTTGCGGAACCAGGCAGCAGTCGGCCAGGGTGGGCGCGTTGCCGACACACCAGCCACCGTCCGCGGGCAGCCACGGCTCCAAGGCGCCGAAGCCGGCCGTGAGCCAGTGTGCGACCCATTCGGCTTTGTCAGCGTCGGCAACACCAAGGCGGGCACTGAGATACTTCTGCACGCGCATATTGTTCAACGGGTGCAAGTCACAGGCGATGGTCAGCGCGAACTCCAGTACACGTATGCGAGCAGGACCATCGGCGGGAATCAGCCGGCACAGGCCATTTGCGATCGAGATGGTCGATGATCGCCAGTGATTGCGGCTGTGTATTGCTATGTATCAGGAACGGCAAGCGATACTTGCCCATACAACATCACCACAACGGGCGGTTGGCGTGTGATGAAATGTGGAGACTATCCTCGCGATCGCTCTGCCTGGCCCGCGTATCGAGGCAGCCCATCTATGAAAAAGGACAATGTCATGCGCCACAACCTGAAGTACTTTTCGGCGGTCGCCATTGCGGCGACATTCTGTATAAGCGCATCCGCGCAAACAGCACAGGATGCTGTTCGGCCACCTGCCATTCTTCCACTCAACGGCGAGCCAGCGCCTAAGCTGATAGCGTACCCGGCACTTGCCGAGCCGCTTGCGCGCGGTGTAGTCATCGTCCAATTCCGGACGGAGAACTTCCGCGTCATGCCCGTATTTGGCAAGCAGGCAGTTGATATCTCGCCACGCATCGGGCATTTGCACGTAACAACGGACGACGTTCGTGGCACTTGGGCACATACGAGTGAAGACCCGATCATCGTCGTCGGGCTCACGCCGGGGCCGCACAAGCTTCGGCTCGAGCTGGCTGACCCGAGTCACAAGATCCTGGCTACCGAGGTGGTTGCCGTCACTGTCCCAGATCTGAGAGTTTCGAAACCACATGAGCATTGATGTATTGTGCACCCGCCTGTCTCAGGCGGGTGCACGGACTGCTTCAATGACGAATCTGCTCCAATTCGCCCAACGTAAACTCGCACGGTACCTGGAAGGGTTGCTTGCTAACGAGCGATGTTAATCTGTGCCTTGGTGGTGCGGGCTGCCGGCGCTTTCCGCGAGCTCTATCTCCATTCTTCTGAAGCCGCTCAGGCCGAGGCCGCCCCAGAGCCTAATACAACGAGGATGTTTACGGTTTGCCAAGCCATGCATCGCGCTTTAGAGGGCGCCCGTGAGCCCGACTGAGTGGATTTTCCCTGGGTCTCCGGACACGGACACCCCTTTGGTTGATAACCCCATTCTGCGCCTGAACTCTCTCGGTGGGCGGTAACGCACTGTGGGGGTGCTGCTCGTTGTAATGCTCAAAAGACTTTCGTACACCGTGCCAAAAGTGCCACGACGGCGACAATAAAGCTGTGATCCCGCCACGTGCTGCCTGGATAGTGGCTGCTACGGTTGCGACGTCGTGTTGACGATTGATCCTGCCCATACCGGTGGCCGCCGTTCGCGCCAAGGACATGCCGCTTCCAATTGTGCGGCCAGACGGAACAGCGTGTGCTCCCGCCCGAAGCCAGACATAAAATGCGAGCCGATTGGCAGATCCGATTGAGGGTCGATGGAAAGCGGCACTGACATTGCTGGCGTTCCCGTCACGTTCGATAACGCGGTAAACGGTGACTGGCTAAGAACGTGCGCAATCCAGTCAAGCCCATCGACGGATGTTCCTATCCGGTTGTATTCACCAATCCGAGGCGGAAGTCTGGGTAACGTCGGTGTCAGCAGAATGTCGTAGTTTCCGAAGAACCGCCCCAGCGCCCGTGTGACGGTATTCCTGACCTGCAATGCCGACAGGAGCTCTACGGCGCCAACCTCAATGCCGTATCGATAGAGCGCGAGCGTTGCCGGTTCGAGGTGCTTTTCATCCACTGTTCGTCCCGTGGCTGCGGCAATGTCGTTGATCCGGAGCGCTGCGTTGGCAGCCCAGATTTTCGCATTGCATTGCACAAATGCGTCCCAGCTCACACCTAAGTCTGGCGCTACTTCATGGACATGATGACCCAGGGACTCGAGTGTCCTGGCCACCTTGCTCAAGGCATCCGCAACCCCCGTGTCAGTACGCGCGGCACTGAATGGATTCATCATGAACCCGATCTTCAGATTTCCCGGCTGCTGTCGGATCTCCGACAGATAGCTGTCTTTGGGTGGGGCAATGTAGTAGGGCTCGCCCACGCCGCCGCCGTGGATGCCATCAAGCAGCGCTGCACTATCGCGCACCGTTCGGCTCACGGCAAAATGCACGCCCAGCCCGTTCCATACTTCGTCCACGTGGGGCCCGTTCGACACGCGTCCCCTGGTCGGCTTCAGACCGAACAGCCCGTTGCAGGCGGCCGGCACCCGTATCGATCCGCCGCCGTCCGTCGCATGCGCAATCGGAACGATACCGGCGGCCACCGCCGCTCCCGCACCGCCGCTCGATCCGCCCGCGCCATGCTGCAGACTCCAGGGATTTCTCGTCGGGCCGTACAGCACGGGTTCCGTCGTCGTGCTAACCGCCAGTTCTGGCATGGTTGTTCGCCCGAGCGTAATCAGGCCTGCCTGACGGAAGCTCGTCATTACGTACGAGTCTTCCTTTGCGACGGTTCCCATCGCCAGGCGACTGCACATTTCGCTCCTGCGTCCCTGCATGGTGACGCCGAGATCCTTGAGGAGAAATGGCACGCCACCTAGGGGTCTCGGATCGACACTCACGATGCCAGCTGACTGTATCTCCACCTCTTCGGGCCAGTAATCGAGCACAGCATTTACTTGGGGATTGACGGCCTCGATGGCAGCCAATGCGGCTAGCGCCACTTCCATTGCGGTCACTTCTCGCGTGGCGATGAGGTGATGCAGCCCCATGCCGTCAAGGGCGGTGTATTCGGCGAGTTTCATGTGACGTTCTCTTTCAGGGAGACATCGGGAGAGCGCGCATCGCAAGGGTTGCGTGTCTGACCGCAGGCAATGAAGGAGGTTGTCCCGCATCGCCCCCCGGCTGCTTCATAGTCGATTGCCTAGTGGCAGGCGGATCACTAGCCATAGGAATTTACTTCGCTTGACGCACGCTGGCCGGCATGGGCGACTCGTGGCGAGGCGCAGTATCGCCCCTGGGCTTCAGGCGCAGGAACATGATGATGAATGCACACATCAGCAACATCGCCGCCATCAGCAGGAACCCGGGGTAGATGCTGCCGCTCACGGATTTCGACCAACCGATGATGGTTGGGCCGAAGAAGCCGCCAGACAGGCCAATCGTATTGATCAGGGCAATGGCTCCTGCTCGTGCGTTGCCCTTGATGTACGCGGGCGGAATCGCCCAAAAGACGATGTTGGCCATCCACATCAGGCCGGTAGCGACGGTAACGCATACCAGTGTCACTGCGAGATTGCCGTCGGCGAGGTACCAGGCAATGAAGCAAAGACTGCTTATGGCAGCCGGCACGGCGATGTGGATTCGACGCTCTTGACGCCTGTCGGAGCTGCGGCCGCCGAAGAAGATGGCAAACGCCGCTGCCACATAAGGAATCGCCGCATACCAACCGAGGGTCTGTGTGCTGGTGACGCCGGCGGATTTGATGATCGTCGGCAGCCAGAAGCTCAAGGCGTAGATCGGCGCGATGATGCACAGATAGGCTACCGCGAGGATGTACACCTTGGGATCACGCAGTACCATGAGAAACGATTCGTGCCGCCGGTCTGTAGCCGTGTTCGTTTCCGCGGCTAGCGCGCGCTTCTCCGTGTCGTTGAGCCATTTCGCGTTGGATGGGTCATCGACGAGCAGGAAGTAGGCCGCGACGCCAAGCACGAGGGTTGGGGCGCCTTCAATGAGAAACATCCATTGCCAACCTGCGAGGCTGGCCGTACCGGCGAAGGCCGTCATGATCCACGCCGACAGCGGCCCGCCCACAATTCCGCTGAAAGGACCCGCAAGCCAAACCATCGAAATTGCGCCGGCGATGCGGCTCGGACCATACCAGCGCGACAGGTAGAACAGGACGCCCGGCGCGAAGCCGGCTTCGAAGACGCCCAGCAGAAAGCGCAGGGCGTAGAACACCGGGACGCTTTTGACGAACACCATGCACATCGAGGTAATACCCCAGAGCACCATGATTCGGCTGAAGGTAAGCCGGGCGCCAACCTTGGGCAGCAAGAGATTGCTTGGTACCTCGAACAGGACATAGCCCACGAAAAATATTCCTGCCCCGATGCCGTAGGCGGCGTCGGAGAAGCCGAGGTCGCTCTGCATCTGAAGCTTTGCAAAGCCTACGTTGACTCTGTCCAGATAGGCGAACATGAAGCCGATGAACAGCAGTGGCAGCAGGCGCATATCTACTTTTCGATCGAGGGACGCACGGTCGGCCCCGCTCCCCGAATTTTGGTCCTTTTGAGACACAGACCTCTCCTTTGATTGGTGTGTATGGCGTCGCCACGGTGCGCAGCGGCGCCGGCATCCGTGGCCGAAATGGTTCTGGCGTCATCGCCTGGCAACTTCGCTTCGTGTCGACAAACACTTCACGGTGGCCGTGTGTCCGATGGCTGCCAGTGTGCGGCGTGCCGGGGTCGATATGGACGTTGGAACGGGTTATAGTTGTTCCGACATGATCGCGAGGATGGCGTCGCAGAGAACTTGCGCCCCAGCCGCGACATCGACTTCGCGCGCGTTCTCGGCCTCGTTGTGGCTGATACCCTTTTCGCAAGGCACGAAAATCATCCCAGTGGGAATATGTTGTGCGGTGTACTTGGCGTCGTGAGTCGCGCCGGAAACGATGTTCAGGAATTTCATGGCCCGACCGCCTGCGGCCCTGCGCACGGTTGCCACCACGCGGTCGTCGAACGTTACCGGCGTGGACCTCAACAGAACCTTCGCTGACACCGGGCAGCCTTCGATCTCGCCAGCGCAAAGTTGAAGGATCGTCTCGCCGGCACGCCGGAGGGAATCGGGGTCGGGATGCCGCAGATCGATATTGAATGTCACCCTGCCTGGCACGGTGTTGGGTGATCCCGGATAAACCTCCAGCCTTCCGACGGTGAAGCGCAGAATATCCTCGGGGTCGTCTATCGCGGCGCGAATGTATCCGATGAGCTTGGTCGCGGCCACCAATGCATCCTTGCGATGCCGCAGCGGTGTCGTGCCCGCGTGGGCCTCGGCGCCTAGCAGTTGGATCTCGTAGGCATGAAGTCCTTGAATGCCCGTGACAATGCCCACATCGCATGCCTGGTTTTCAAGGACGGGGCCCTGCTCGATGTGGGCTTCGATATAGGCAAAGCCGCTCATACCAAGCGGGCGCTCCTCCAGAACCGGAAACTCGGCGATCTGGGCCTTCAATGCGCGTTCCACATCGATCCCGCTGACGTCCTTGATGGCCAATGCGTCGGCCAGCGGCAGCGCGCCGGCCGCAACGGCGGAGCCCATCGTGGGGGGGGGGAACCTTGATCCCTCCTCGTTCATCCACACAACGAGCTCGATCTGGCGTTCGGTCTCAATGCCGTGATCGTCAAGCGTCTCGAGTACCTCGAAACCGGCAAGCACGCCGTAGACACCGTCGAATCTGCCTCCGGTCGGCTGGGAGTCAAGATGTGAACCCGTCAATACCGGACTGAGGCCCGGATTCCTTCCGGGGCGGCGGATGAACAGATTGCCGATCGGGTCAATCGACGTCTGATAGCCTCGCCTGGATGCCCACTGGAGCAATAACATCTTGCCCTGGGTGTCTTCCGCGGTGAGCGCCTGGCGGTTGACACCGCCTTTGGCCGTGGCGCCGATCCTTGCCATGGCGCAGACATGTTCCCAGAGCCGCTCGCTGTTGATGCGGGGACCGACGGGGGTAAGAGAGGAGGACGGAGTGGGGGCGTTCATCTGGCTGCTTGCCTGGTTGTGTGGCTTCGGGTGTGCACTGGTTACCGCGCTGAAGAACCTTGAGAGTTCATCTGCACGCGATGTTTGATTTGATCTGATGCCTCAGTCCAGTTCGACGCAGACTTCGATCTCCACGCAGGCTCCCAGCGGAATCTGTGCGACACCAAATGCCGACCGTGCATGTTTGCCGGCATCGCCGAACACGTCGACGAACAGCTCCGATGCGCCGTTGGTGACCAGATGCTGCTCGGTGAAGTCGGGCGTTGAATTGACCAGGCTCATGACCTTGACGATGCGTTTGACGCGATTCAGGTCGCCGGTGTGGGCCTGTAGCGTCGACAGCAGATCGATCGCGACCGCGCGGGCCGCTGCGCGCCCCTCGTCCGCCGACATCGTGGCGCCGAGCTTGCCAACCCACACGTTGCCGTTCTTCTTCGCAATGTGGCCGGAGAGGTAGACAAGGTTGCCGCTCTGCGCGCTCATGACGTACGCGGCAGCCGGCGCGCCTGCGGGGGACAGCTCGATATCGAGTGCTTTTAGTCTTTGGTGGATATCGTGTGATTGCATGATGCTTGTCGATGGAGGGCAAGATGACTGGCGCCACGGGGAGTCATCGCGAGTCATGTGGCGCCGGCGGGCCGGTTTCAGTCCGGCATCGGTTCGCGGCCGAAGGCCTCGAGTTCCCGCACCAGGGACTGCGCGGCCAGTTCGACCAGTGCGCGGCCTTTCTCGCGCGTTGCCAGGCCTGGATCGGAACCGATGCGTCCGTCCGGGAAGCGGGCCCGGAAGTCGAGGGCTTCGCGGATCGGGCCGGTCGGCGCAATGGGCGGGGCATAGTCGGCCGACTTGACCGAATCGGGAAAGGCGTACTGCGTGATCGCAATTTCCGAAGGTGTGGCATGTGAGCCGTGGCCGGTCGGGAACTGGTCTCGTGCCAGTTCGCCCACACCTTCGAGATCCCACCAGTTGCAGACTTTCAGTGCGAAGCCGGCACGACGACGCGCAAAGCTTGCTTCGGCGTACAGCTCGGAGAACGCGGCATCAATCGACGAGACATTGCCGCCATGGCCGTTCAGGAACAGGATCTTTTCGAAACCATGCACCACCAGCGAGCGGGTCCAGTCGCCGATCGCGGCGATGAACGTCGACGGGCGCAGCGAGATGGTGCCGGGAAAGCCGAGGTGATGCTGTGCCATGCCGATGTTAAACGTGGGGGCCACGAGGATATCGGCGGATTTTTCCGATTCACGCGCAATGATTTCGGGACACAGCCAGTCCGTACCCAGCAGCCCTGTGGGACCGTGCTGTTCGTTGGAGCCGATCGGCACGACGATCGTGCGGCTGCGCTTGAGGAACTGCTCGATTTCGGACCAGGTGGAGAGATGTAGAAGCATGACGACTCCTTGTTACCGCTTCGCGGGCAGCTTGTTGGCAAGGATGATCAGTGCGGCGATGATTGGCAGCGCGGCCAGGATCAGCACACCGAGGTGAAGGTTGCCGGTGGCGGTCTTGGCCCATCCAATGATGGCCGGGCCCCAGAAGCCGCCCGATAGCCCGATCGTGTTGATCAGTGCGATGCCGCCTGCGGCCGCCGGGCCCTTGATGTATTCGGAAGGCATGGCCCAGAACACCGTGTAGGTCATCCACAGCGCGCAGGTACCGAGCGTGAGCAACATCAGCGATGCCGCAAGATTGCCGTCGACGAGGATGGACGCGGCGAGCAGCAATCCGCCGACGGTTGCGGGCACGGCACTGTGGAAACGGCGCTCCCCGACCCGGTCCGAGCGCCGGCCCATGTAGTACATGCCGAAGGCCGCGGCGACATAGGGCAGGGCCGAGTACCAGCCGAGTTGCACGGTGTCGTTCACGCCCTGGGCCTTGATGAAGGTCGGCAGCCAGAAGCTGATCGCATAGATCGCGGCGATGATGCAGAAGTACGCCAGGGCCAGCACATAGACCCGGACATCGCGAGCCACGGCCAGGAAGGAATGATTGTGCGCCGCGCTGGATCCGATTTCGTTGGCGAGCAGGCGCTTTTCCTGCTCGGTGAGCCAGGCGGCGTCGGCGGGACGGTTCGGCACGAAATACAGGGCGAGCACGCCGAGCAGGACGCAGGGCAGGCCTTCGACCAGGAACATCCATTGCCAGCCGGCCAGGCCACCGGTGCCTGAGAGCGCGGTGATTAGCCATGCCGAGACCGGGCCGCCGACAATGCCGCCGAGCGGGCCGGCAAGGAACACGATCGCAATGGCGCGCGCCATGCGCTGCGGCCCGTACCAGCAGGACAGGTAGTAGATCATGCCCGGTGCAAAGCCTGCTTCGAAGATGCCGAGCAGGAAACGCATGGCGTAGAACATCGGCACGTTGCGCACGAACAGCATGCAGGCCGAGGTGATGCCCCAGAGTACGAGGATGCGGCTGAAGGTCTTGCGTGCGCCAATGCGCGGCAGCACCAGGTTGCTCGGTATCTCGAACAGCACGTAGCCGATAAAGAAGATCCCCGCGCCCACGCCATATGCGGCATCGGAGAAACCGAGGTCGCCTTGCATCTGAAGCTTCGCAAAGCCGATGTTGACGCGATCGAGGTAGGCGAACAGGTAGCAGATCAGCAGGAATGGCATTAGCCGCCAGTTGATCTTGTTGTAGAGGGCAGAGGTGCCGTCTACTGCGCTTTCTCTCGGGATCGCCAGCACGCCAGTCTCCAATGTCTTTTATGTGTACCGCGTTGATGGATCGGATAGTGCCAGCGACAATGGCAATCTCCAACAGCAACCATGTCCACACTTCGTTGCCTTCAGGGCAACGCATCGGTATGGTGTAAAGTCTGTCATCGACCAAGTGGATGGTTCGACATGCGTGAAATCAATCAGCAGCGGCTGCGCTACTTCCGCGAAGTGCTCGAGCAAGGCACCATTCGAGGCGCTGCGGAGAATCTCAACACATCGCCATCGGTGATCACCCGGCAGATCCGGCTGCTCGAGGACGAACTTGGCACGACGCTGTTCGAGCGAGAGGCGCGTGGCGTCAGGCCGACCGAGGCCGCCGCGCATCTGCTTGAGTTCTGGCGCGACTACCGGTCACATCAGGAGAAGCTTGAGGACCAGCTCCATGCCCTCAAGGGTCTGCGGCAGGGGCAGGTCCAGGTGGTCCTGAGCGAGGGGTACGTCGATGCACTGGTCAATGAGGTGCTAGCGCCGTTCTGTGCGCAGTACCCGCTGCTCGACATCGGCATGGAGATCCTCGGCGTGGATCAGGTGCTCGACGCCGTGGCCGAAAGTCGCGCGCACATCGGACTTGCCTTCAATCCGCCACCACATCCGCGCATCGAGTATCTGGCGAGTTCGTCGCAGCCGGTCGGCCTGCTGGTGCGGCCCGACCATCCCTTGGCATTGCGTGGCGGCGCGGCCAGCGCCAAGGACATCTTGTCCTGGCCGCTGGCCATGATGCCGGCGTCATTCGGCGTCGGGCACGCCGCCAAGATGCTCGAATTCGCGGAGAACATTAGGATCCGGCCGACGCTGGTCACCAATTCACTGACGGCGCTCAAGCAGTTTGTTACCTACGAAAACTACATGACGCTGATCGGCGGCGAGTTCGCCGCGTATCGCGAAATCGCTGCCGGAACGCTCACGGTGGTGCCCATCGATCATCCGCTGTTCAGGGGCACCCAGGCGCGCGTGCTGGCCAAGGCCGGGCGGCCGCTACCGGCGGCGGCGCTCAAGCTGCTCGAACATATCCTGCGGGACATGCCGATGTTTGCGCAGGGCGGCCAGTAGCCGCCCGCTACGGCTCGCGCGACACCTCGACCAGGCAGCTCATCGCATGCCGTCCTTGTGTCAGATCCGACGTGCCTACAATCCGACGACCTGTTATTGCTCGACCGCGGCTACCCCATCAGTTCCTTGCGCAATAACTGTGGCCACGCCTCGATCGCCACCACCAGCGGCGTGCCTACGTTGAAGTTGCAGATGGTGCAGGACGGCCGGGTTACCCCGGTGCGACGCGGACTCAAAGGCAGCCTCCGCGTCGGTCTCGAAGACGATGTCCTCGAGACCGTCGATCAGCGCACGGTAGTCGTGGAGGGGCGGGATCGGGCCAACGCCGGGGCGCGGCACCGCGGCGGCGGCAGGCCGGCGCGGCGCGCGCCGGTTGGTGGCCGCGGCCTCCCTGGCGATCGGCAACTTCCGGCGCATGCAGGCAGGGCGCCGGGTAGCGCTGATCGAGGAGCGCACGGCCATGGCGCGCGAACTGCACGACTCGCTGGCGCAGTCGCTGTCCTAGGTCAGCCGCCTGCAGACCCTGGCCGACCGAGGGGACGCGCACGAGGGCCTGGAGGCGACCGCGGAAGAACTGCGCGACGGCCTGAACGGCGCCTATCGCAAGCTGCGCGAACTGATCACGACGTTCCGCACGCAGATCAATGTGCAGGGCCTGGCCGCGGCGCTGGAGGAGGCCCTTGATGAGTATGGCGCGCGCAGCAGCGTGGCCATGACGCTGGACAACCGGCTCAAGGGCTGCCAGCTCAGTGCCAACGAAGAGTTCCATATCGTGCAGATCGTGCGCGAGGCCCTCTCCAATGTCGTGCGCCACGCGGTCGCACGGCGGTAAATGACCTTCACAGTGTCCAGTGGAATATCCATGATATTCCTTATTCCTCGGCCTTTGCTGGCGCGTCAGGCGAGCTATTTTGGTGCATTGGCTCCTCCTCTGCCGGCAGCGTCGCAGCAATTCGGTCACAAGTGCGATGGCTGGCTAGCCCCAACATGCGGCTGACCTCATCACGTGAGCTGCCTGCCAGGAGATGGCGCCGGCAGAAGGTATTGCGCAACGTGCGGGGGCTTGGCTCTGCACCGGAGAACCCCATTGCGGCAAGTGCGGTGGCCACGATCCGACCGAAGCTCATGTCGCTGATCGGTCGACCATCGGGGGTGAGCGTGAAAAGTAGGTCGCCCTCGACGGGGAGGATCGAGCGGCGGGCACACCAAGTCCGCAGTACAGGTATCGCGAAGTCGGCGAGGTGAACCGTGCGCGCATCCCGTGCGCCGACACAAAAAATAGGGCGGGTTCGCATCTGCGATCAGATCTCTCAACGCGCTGCTCGCGCTTCCCCCGCTGTAATACCCGTTGCGAGGAATGCCGCGACGATTGCGCGGCTGCGCAAGCCGGCCAGATCCTCGGCAGGCGATAGAAGATAGGCCCACCTTGGTCGAGCGTCAGACGAGGTTTGTGATGCTGGTGAAGGTCGCCAGCAAAGACAGCGAGACAGTCGTCAATGCACTCATCAAGCATGTGCGCAAACTGCCCCAGGAGCTCTACAAATCGCTGACGTGGGATCACGGAAAAGAGATGGCCGATCACAAGCGCTTTACCGTGGCCACGGATATCCAGGTCTACTTCTGTGACCCTCGGGCCGCGAAGCCATTCAGGTCCGCGTCGACTTTGATCCGGGCGCCTTCGCGCCGAAGCACTCGCACCCCGGCGAAGAGATCGCCCACGTGCTGAAGGGAACCCTTGAGTACCAGCTTGGCGACCAGAAGCCGGTCACGCTGAAGGCGGGGGATTCGCTTTTCATTCCGGCAGGCACGCCGCATTCGGCCAGGAATGTTGGAAGCGGCGAGGCTTCGGAACTCGCGTCTTATATCGTCACGAAGGGCGCCCCTCTCGTGGTGCCGGGCAAGTAGGGCAGGGGAAGCCAGCTGGCCGGCCGGGCCGTCGTGAATTCGTTGACAGGTACTTCAGCACGTAGCAATTCCCTTCCGCAAGCCGGAACGCGCCATTTGCGCGGGTTCTGGCAGCGCCGCGACAAGCGATGCGTGATCGGGTTTACTTGCCGAGAATGGACTTGTTGCGGGCGTCGATGATCTCAGCCGTTCGCTCGGTCGCGCCGTCGCCGGGTTCCAGGCGGACGTCGCGCAAGCCCAGCGTGCGGGGACCCACGCGCAATGCGACCGGTTCGACCGGTTCGCCGGTGCTGTCCTCGACGAGGCGGATGGGCGTGCGTTGGGTGCACCATTTATCGCCCCATTGCATCAACCCCGCGATGACAGGATAGAGCGCCTCGCCCTTTTCCGTCAGCCGGTACTCGGTGCGCCGTTCCGCGCCCTCGGCGATCACCTTCGCCAGCACCCCGTGCTCAATTAGGGTGTTCAGCCGCGTGGCGAGCACATTTCGAGCGATACCCAGGCGCTGCTGGAAGTCGTCAAAGCGCGTAGTGCCCATCATGCACTCTCGCACGATGAGCAGGCTCCACCATTCGCCGACCTGCTCCAGCGCGCCAGCCACGGAGCAGTTCATCCCTGTGAAAGTCTTGCGGTGCATAAGCGGACGTCTTGCGTTACATAACACTCATCCTAGACGAGAAAGTTGCATGAAGCAACTCAATGAGCTATCGTAAGTTTCATCAAGAAACTTTTGTGGGATGCGTCCCGTCACGATTTCCCAACGCGCGGCTCGATGTGCCGCAGAGGACATTCACATGGATAAACGTCTGATCGTTCTGGCCAGCGGCATGTTCGCGATTGGCACGGACAGCTTCGTGGTGGCTGGCGTGCTGTCGCAGGTTTCGGCTTCGCTTGGCGTATCGGTGGCGCTGGCCGGCCAGATGGTGACGCTGTACGCGATCAGCTATGCGCTGCTGTCACCGGTCATCGCTGCGGCGGCAGCGAACTGGCCACGCAAGCGGTTGCTGCTCACGGGGCTTGCGGTGTTCGTGGTGGGTAACGTGGTGACCGCTGTGGCGCCGAATATCGAGCTCGTGCTGGCCAGCCGGCTCATCGCGGGCCTTGGCGCCGCCATGTTCAGCCCGACCGCGACGGCCACTGGCGCGTCGCTGGTGCCGCCGGAGCAGCGCGGGCGCGCGCTGGCCATCGTGATCGGCGGTCTGTCCAGTGCAACGGCGCTGGGTGCGCCGCTGGGCACCTTCATCGGCGGCGCGCTGGACTGGCGCGCGACGATGTGGTTCGTGGCCGCCGTCGGCACGCTGGCCGGGCTGGGCGTAGCGTGGCGCCTGCCGGAGATCCCGACGCCGCCGGCCATCAGCCTGTCGCGCCGCCTTGCACCGCTGGCGGACACTCGCGTGCTGTTGACGCTGCTGACGACCTGGATGATCTATGCGGGCCTCTTCCTCGTCTACACCTACATCGGCCTGAGCTTCGACCGTGCCACTGGCGGTGACCCGCTCGTGCTGGCGGCCTTGCTGCTGCTGTGGGGCGTGGCGGCCACCGTCGGCAATCTTGCCGCGGGCGGCCTGACCGACCGCTACGGCAGCCGCCGCATCATCAACGCGGCCATCGCCGTGCTGGTCATCGACTTCGCCCTGTTGCCGCTGACGTCGGCATCGCTGGTGACCGCGGTCCCCGCGCTGATCGTCTGGGGCGTGTGCGGCTGGGGCGTGCTGGTCCCGCAGCAGCACCGGCTTATCAGCATCACGCCGGCTGCCTCGCCGCTGCTGTTGGGGCTGAACTCGGCGGCGATCTACGTTGGCGTATCGATGTCAGGCGTCATCGGCGGCGCGGCTATCGCCTCGTTCGACCGTCATGCCCTTGGTCTCGTGGGTGCGGTCTTTCTGGCGGTGGCACTGTTTGTCGCCGAATGGGCGCGGCAGCGGATCGCGCGGCCGCAAGCGGGACCGGCCGGCGTGGTCGCCGCCACACCCGGTTCGGCCAACTGAAGCCGAGCAGGGAATCCCGGCAGGCGCGCGACGCGCTGCCGGACGAATCACCGATGAACTAATGGACGGATTGGGCAGCAGAGCATGGCAGACAGACAGAACGGCCGGGCCGGCAGGCGGCGATGGCTATTGGCAGGTGGGGTACTGGTCGTGACGACTGGCACGCTGGTGACAACGATGGCATTGAAGGACACGCGTGCGGCAACAGCTCCGGCAGCGCCTCAGGTGTTCCAGCAGTTCCTTCTTCAGCGCACCGCGGGCCTGTATGTAGAGGCTACGATAGATCGTCTCGTGTGACACCTGGTAGCCCTTGTTGACCGCATATGCGTGCTTGAGCCAGCCTGCAACTTGCTCAGGCGACCACTGCAACTGAAGCTTGCTTGCCACAACCTGTGCAAGTATCCGATTCCTGACGAGCTTACATGTCTTTGGACGCCGGCCGGCTACGGTGTGCAGGTTGTCCAATGGCTGTCGGATCGTGCGGCGCGACTCGAACGCGCATTCGAGCCGGTAGGGTATTCCCCCATTTCTAGCGGTCGCTGGAAGTAGAGGCTAGGCCAAGTTGGCCGATCGTTGTTTCGGTGTGATGCGACCAAGCGCCATATTCGGGCGTTCGTGATTGTAGGACCATAGCCATTTGTCGCGTACTCCCGGACCTCGGCGACGGTTTCGAACAGGAAATGCGCCAGCCAGTCATACCGCACGGTCCGGTTGTACCGCTCGATATAGGCGTTCTGTTGAGGCTTGCCCGGCTGGACGAACTGCAACCGGATTCCCCGCTTGTCTGCCCAGTCCTTCAGCGCTTCGCTGACATACTCCGGGCCGTTGTCGCACCGAATCGCCTGCGGCGGCCCTCGCCACTCGATGACCTGATCCAGGGCGCGGATCACTCGTGGTGACGGCAGCGGGAAGTCCTCGTCGATGCACAGACCCTCTCGGTTGAAGTTGTCAATGACATTGAACAGCCGGATGCTGCGGCCAGTCGGCCAACTGGTCGTGCATGAAGTCCATCGACCAGCTTTCGTTCAGCGCCAATGGCACTGCCAACGGTTCGGGCTGCTCACGCACCAGCCGCTTTCGGGGCTTGATGCGCAGGTTCAACTCCAACTGCCGGTAGATGCGATAGACGAAGGCTTGTGGTTCCAGCCGAAGCCTTTGACGTTGCGCAGGTAGAGGAAGCACAGACCGAAGCCCCAATTACGCTGGTTGTGCGTCAGCTTGACCAGCCAATCGGCGATGACCTCGTCCTCCGCCGAGCTCTTGGCCTGATACCGGTAGCACGTCTCGCTCACGCCGAAAGCTGCGAGAGGCTGTCTTGACCGTCAGAGCGCGTTCTCGCACTGCACGCATGGCCATCTCATGTCGGTGAGATGGCCTTACCACTTTTTCTCGATGGCTTCCTTCAGGACATCCGCCTTCAGGCGCTCCTCGGCATACATCTTCTTGAGGCGGGCATTCTCGGCTTCCAGTTCCTTCATCCGGGTCATTAGCGCTGCATCCATGCCGCCATACTTGGCTCGTCATTTGTAAAAACTGGCGCTACTCATGCCATGTTCCCGACAGAGCTCCGGAACCGGCGTACCGGCTTCGGTCTGTTTCAAGATGGCGATGATCTGGCTGTCCGTGAATCGGGGGGTCTTCATGCAAAATTTCCTAAGGTACCGCTGCTAGAAAATTCTACTTCCCGCGAGGCTTACTTTACGGGGGGAATACCACCGGACGCGATGCCGCGCACAGCGGATCGACGACATGCTCGCGCGTGGCCAGCCCTTGCCGATGGAGTTCCGCAATCGCATGATCTACTACGTCGGGCCCGCCGATCCTGTGCGTGACGAGGTAGTAGGCCCTTGCGGCCCGACCACATCCACACGGATGGACAAGTTTGCCGGGCGCATGCTGGCTTCCACCGGCTTGCTCGGCATGATCGGCAATGCCGAGCGCGGGCCGGAGGCGATCAGCGCGATCGTGAAGAACGGCTGCGTCTATCTGGCAGCAACCGGTGGGGCTGCCTATCTGATCTCCAAGGCGGTCAGGTTCTCGCGTGTCCTTGCGTTTGGCGATCTCGGCATGGAAGCCATCTACGAGTTCGATGTGGAGAACCTGCCCGTGGTTGTCGCCGTGGATGCCGGCGGCAACAGTGTCCACGAAAGCGGGCCGCGTACCTGGCGCATCGTGCCGGCAGGATGCTGACGCGGTCGCGCTTGGACACTACCCCGCATCTGCAGGACCGCGGCAAACCGTGGAAGCGATTCGCACCGGCACTCTGCGAGCCGCTTGCTTCGCAGGCCTGCCTTCGCGCTCACGGCCCCCGTTTCTGTCACACGCTGCTGGCTTCGTATGAAAATCAGCGTGCTAGTGGGGAAATGCAGCATCGCGCGCGTCCTGTTGCGGCTTCCCCAGCTCCCTGCGGTAGCGGTTCAGGTCCTGCACGCTTTCAAAGGTGCGCTCGAACAGCAGCGACATATTGTGCAGGATCCGTTCGATGACCTTCTTCTCCCAGCCTTCGTCGAAGCGGATCTGCTCGTCCAGCCATTTTCCCAGCCAGTCCGGGTCGGGCAGGCGCGACTGCACGGTGTCGTTGGGGAACAGCGCCTTGTTGACGTGCAGGCTGGTCGGGTGCAGCGGTTTTTCGGTGCGCCGCGCCGATGCCATCAACACGCCGATCTTGGCAAACGCGGCGCGCGCGGTGTCGCCGAACTGGGCCAGGTATTTCTTCATGTAGCGCAGGTAGGCGCCGCCGTGGCGGGCTTCGTCCTGCGACAGGGTACGGTAGATATGCTTGATCACCGGTTCCGAGTGCCATTCGGCGGCACGGCGGTACCAGTGGTTCAGGCGGATCTCGCCGCAAAAATGCAGCATCAGCGTTTCCAGCGGCGGCGCCGGGTCGAATTCGAAGCGCACCGCATGCAGCTCTTCCTCGGTCGGCACCAGGTCCGGGCGGAAACGGTGCAGGTACTCCATCAGCACCAGCGAGTGCTTCTGCTCCTCGAAGAACCAGATGCTCATGAACGCCGAAAAGTCGGAATCGTGGCGGTTGTCGCGCAGGAACATCTCGGTGGCGGGCAGGGCCGACCATTCCGTGATCGCGTTCATGCGGATGGTCTTGGCCTGGTCGTCTGTCAGCAGGCTGGCGTCGAAGGTGTCCCAGGGGATGTCCTTGTCCATGTGCCAGCGGACCGCTTCCAACGATTTGAACAGTTCGGGGTAGAGCATGCCAATAGCTTGAAAATGGTAGTGAAAGTGGCGTCTCAAAATCTGCGTCGGCGAAGCAGGGCCAGCGAGCTGGCCCTGTCCCGCGACCGACGGCCCGGTCATGCGTCGCCCTGGCCCTCGACTTGCGGCGCACGGCGGAAGCTGATGGCGAGGCGGTTGAATGCATTCATCAGACTGATCGCCATGGTCAGGTCAGCGAGTTCCTTTTCACTGAAGACGGCAGAGGCCGCTCCAAATGCGTCGTCCGGGACATGTGTCTCGGAAACGCGGGTCACGGTCTCGGCCCACGCCAGTGCGGCCTTCTCGCGGTCACTGAAGAGGGCGCCCGCTTCGTGCCAGACCTGCACGAGCGCGAGCTTGCCGACCGACACGCCCCTCTTCACCAGGTCTCGCGTGTGCATGTCAAGGCAGTAGGCGCAGCCGTTGATCTGGCTGACACGCAGGTAGACCAGCTCCACCAGGACATCATCGAGTCCGGACTGCATGACGTAGCCGTAGACACTGCCGAATGCCTTCACGCCACCCGGGGCGGCCTTTGTGTAGTCCAGTCTCATTTCGCGCTCCTTTCGTAAGTGGTCAGGTCCTTTTCGCCGCTGTCCACGATAAACACGGCCAGCAGCTTGGCGGGCTTTGACTTGCTCGCGTTGCGGCTGACGGCATGGTGCGAGCCCGGCTCTTCATGGAAGCTCTCGCCCGCCTTGTAGACCCGTTCCGGCCCGTCATCGACCTTGCTGGCGATGCTGCCCGAGACGACATAGGCATAGATGAATGCCGACTTGGCGTGGTAGTGAGGCAAGGACGAGGCGCCGGGTGCGTAATCCACTTCCAGCGCGATAAGTGACTTACCGGGTATGTTGGGGATGGCCCGGGAGAAGTTCTCCTTGACCGTGTCACCGGTTCCATGTGCGGCTGCGGCGACGGGAAATGCCATCACGGTGGCGGCGAGAAAGGGCAAAAGAAGGTGTTGGGCTTTCATGTCTGTTTCCTTGGCAAAACGCGTGAAGCGGGTAGTGTGGATGCCGGTCTGCGGCTTTCAGTCCCGGGACGCCTTTCCGTTATGGGAGGCACAGCCTCAGGCGAGCCGAGGCAGCGATTTGTTGGGCGGCCCCGAAGCCTTGCTGGCTTCATCCCCCGCGCCGGTCTCGCCGGCGCGGCTTGGCGTAGCGGAAACGCCGCTCAGGTCCTGGCCGGCGATCAGCGTATCGCGGAGGCTGCGGGTGTGACCCGGTTGCGTCGATACGCCTTTCAGGTCGTGGCCGGCAGTCATGGGGCGGCTGGTCGCCCAGGCCAGGTCGGAAGCGGATGCCCATGCGGTCACGCCGGTGGACAGGATCGCGGTGGCGCCAAGTGCGCTGATCCAGTGGATCGGTTTCATAGTGAACTCCGGTTGCTTTAACTACGATCATTATAGTCGTAGTAACGATAGTCGATCGTCCATCGAAGTGCAAGCGAGCACATGGACTGCGCCGAGACAAGCATCGGGAAAAGATCTTGCAGCTCTGTTTCCCGTCAAGTGCCAGACATGAACAGCCCATGGTTTGCCCTGAAGTCTCCGCGATAACTAAGACTTGTAAAGTCGTAGTTATCGCCTATGCTGGTTTTCACCGAATTCCTTAACGGAGACTTGCCGTGACCGCCACGCAACATGACGAAATCGCATTGACAATTGATCCACGGGACGACGACCCTCAGGAGACAGCCGAATGGCTGGAAGCCCTGGAGGGCGTCCTCGGCAACGTCGGGCCGGCACGTGCGCACTATCTCATCGAGCGGCAGATTGCCCATGCGCGGCTGCGCGGGCAATTGCAGCCGCACTCTGGCGGCACGCCTTACGTCAATACCATTGCCGTCGACCAGCAACCACGCATGCCAGGCGACCGCGAGATTGAGCGACGCATTCGCTCCTATACCCGGTGGAATGCCATGGCGATGGTGGTGCGGGCCGGCAAGACTTCGAATGTCGGCGGGCATATCGCCTCGTTTGCCTCCGCGGCCACGCTCTATGACGTGGGCTTCAGCCATTTCTGGCGCGCGCCCACAGCGGATCACGGCGGCGACCTTGTCTTCGTGCAAGGCCACGTGGCGCCCGGCATCTACGCGCGCGCGTTCCTGCTCGGCCGGCTGGATGCCAAGCAACTCGACAACTACCGGCGCGAAGTCGGCGGGGAAGGGCTGTCCTCCTACCCCCACCCGTGGCTGATGCCCGATTTCTGGCAGTTTCCCACCGTTTCGATGGGGCTCGGCCCGTTGATGGCGATCTACCAGACCCGTTTCATGAAGTACCTGCAGGCGCGCGGCATCGCGAAGACCGATGACCGGAAGGTATGGGTATTCCTTGGCGACGGCGAAATGGACGAGCCCGAGTCCCTGGGCGCGATCGGCATGGCGGCCAGGGAGCGCCTGGGCAACCTTGTGTTCGTCGTCAACGCCAATCTTCAGCGCCTGGACGGGCCGGTGCGCGGCAACGGCAAGATCGTGCAGGAACTGGAAAGCATCTTCCTGGGCGCTGGCTGGCGGGTGATCAAGGTGCTATGGGGTGGCCGCTGGGACGACCTGTTCGCACGCGACAAGAGTGGGGCGCTGGCACGGCGCATGATGGAGGTCGTCGACGGCGAATACCAGACCTACCGTTCGAAATCCGGGGCATACCTGCGCGAGCATTTCTTCAATACGCCTGAGCTGAAGGCGCTGGTGGCCGACTACACCGACGATGACCTCTGGAGCCTGGACCGCGGCGGCCACGATCCGGTGAAGGTCTTTACCGCATTCGCTGAGGCCGCGCGCGGCAGCGACGTGCCGACCGTGATCCTGGCCAAGACCATCAAGGGCTATGGCATGGGCGACCAGGGCCAGGCCTCCAACGTCAACCACCAGCAGAAGAAGGTGCAGCGGGAGGCCCTGCTGGCCTTGCGCGACAAGTATGCATTGCCCGTTGCGGATGCGGAAATCGAAGACGTCCCGTATATCAGCTTGCCCGAGGGATCGAAAGAGCTCACCTACATGCGCGGACGCCGCGAGGCGCTGGGCGGCTACCTGCCCGCGCGGCGCCAGAAAGCCGCATCGCTGCCGGCGCCCGCCTTGTCGGCATTCGACGCGCTGCTCAGGGCCACGCCCGAAGGGCGGGGCATGTCGACCACGATGGCCTTCGTTCGCATCCTGGGCACGCTGCTGCGGGACAAGGAACTGGGCCGGCGCATCGTGCCGATCGTACCGGACGAGTCCCGCACGTTTGGCATGGAAGGACTGTTCCGGCAGATCGGCATCTGGAACCAGGACGGCCAGCGCTACACCCCGCAGGATGCCGAGACGCTGACATCCTACAAGGAGTCGACGACCGGCCAATTCCTGCAGGAGGGCATCAATGAAGCGGGGGGCATGGCCGACTGGATCGCTGCCGCGACATCGTACTCCACGCATGGCGAGCCCATGGTGCCGTTCTATATCTTCTACTCCATGTTCGGCTTCCAGCGCGTGGGCGATCTCGCCTGGGCGGCGGCCGATATGCGGGCGCGCGGCTTCCTGCTGGGCGGAATCTCCGGACGGACCACGATCAACGGCGAAGGCCTGCAGCACGAGGATGGACATTCGCTGCTGTGGGCATCGTCGGTGCCGAACTGCATCAGCTATGACCCGTCGTTTGCGTACGAGTTGGCTGTGATCGTACAGGACGGCCTGCGCCGCATGGTGCAGGAGCAGGAAGACGTCTACTACTACATCACCGTCATGAACGAGACCTATGCGCAGCCGGCCATGCCGGCCGGCCCGAGCGTCGCGCAGGATATCCTCAAGGGCATGTACGCCTTCAGCAAGGCAGAATCTGCCGAATCCTGTCCGCGCGTGCAACTGATGGGCGCCGGCACCATCTTCAATGAGGTCATCGCCGCAGCTGCATTGCTGCAGCAGGACTGGGGCGTCGCTGCGGATGTGTGGGGCGTGCCGGGCCTGACGGAACTGGCACGCGACGGCCGTGCGGCCGAACGGCACAACCTGCTGCATCCCGAGGCGCCGCCGCGCGTTCCGCACGTGACCCGGCGGCTGCAGGATGCGCCGGGGCCGGTCATTGTCGCGACCGACTATATCCGTGCGCTCGCGGACCAGATCCGCGCCTATGTGCCGCAGAAATTCGTCGTGCTGGGCACTGACGGGTTCGGCCGCTCCGATACCCGCGCGGCGCTGCGCCACTTCTTCGAGGTGGATCGCCACTGGATCGCGATCGCGGCATTGAAGGCGCTGGCGGATGAGGGGACCATCCCCGGCACTCGCGTCTCGGAAGCGATTCACAAGTACGGGATCGATCCGGAGAAGCCGAACCCGCTGCATGCCTGAACGATGGGCCATCGGGCAGGGCAGCCGCAAGTTCGGCTGGGACCGGCGCGATCCGAGGCCGGGTTCGATGACGGCCGGCACCGAGATCGTCGGCTACGGCATGGCGGTGTGCAACTGGGACGCCTGGCGCTCGCCAGCCGAGGCTCGTGTCCTCCTGCGCAGCGATGGCACCGCCGCGGTGATCTGCGCAATCCAGGACATCGGCACGGGCATGTACACCATCGTTGCGCAAACGGTCAGCGAACTGACCGAGCTGCCATTTGAAAAGATCGATGTCAGGCTGGGCGATTCGGCGTTTCCGGCGGCTCCGGTAGCCGGCGGTTCGTGGGCGACGGCCAGCGTGCTCCCGGCCGTTGCCGAGGCCACGCGCAACGCGATCGGTCAGCTGCGCACGTTCGCGACGCAGAATGGCCGCCTGACCGACGGCAAGCGCGCCGTCGATCATGCCTCGATCCTCAATGCTCAGCGTTTTGCCAGCGCGGAGGGCTTTGCCCGGACCGGCGGCACACCGACCGACAAGCTGTCCTGCACGTCTTTCGGCGCCCACTTCGTTGAGGTGCGCTGGGATCCCGGCATTTCACGGTTGCGCGTCGCCAGGGTCGTGAGCGCGATCGATGTGGGGCGGGTCATCAACCCGGTCACTGCGCGCAACCAGGTGGAAGGCGCGATCGTGATGGGCGTCGGCATGGCTTTGTTCGAAGCCACCGAGTATGACGGACGCGACGGCATGCCGGGCAACAACAACTATGCTGAGTATGCCGTTCCGGTCCATGCAGACCAGCCGGGGATCGACGTGATCCTGCTCAACCATCCCGACCTCGAATTCAATGAATTCGGCGCGTGCGGCATTGGGGAGATCGGGATTACCGGCCTTGCCGCCGCTGTCGCCAATGCGGTATACCACGCCACCGGCAAGAGGATTCGGGATCTCCCCATCACGAAGGAGAAGCTGATGGCGTAAGCGTGTCACGGACGGACACTCTCCGACCGCTCCATGGAGTTCGCTATGCGCCACGTAGCCCTAGCCCTGTATCCAGGCTTCCAGGCATTGAACCTGGCGGTCTCGACGGTGCTGGAATTTGCCAACCGCTCGCTCGCACAGCCGATGTACGAGGTTCACCTCTGTCCGAACATGGCGGGTTGGTGCCGAGTTCAGGGGGGTTTTTCGGTCAGCACCGAGCCGTTCGGCAGGCGCCGCTTCGATACGGTGCTGGTAGTGGGAGATAACGACGTCCTGCCCGCGCCGCCCGCACTGGTGATATTCCTGCGGCGCGCTGCGCGGACCTCGCGGCGCATTGGCGCCACCTGCACCGGCGCCTTCAACCTGGCGGAGGCTGGGCTGCTGGACGGCCGCCGCGCCACTACGCACTGGTACTACGCGGAGCAGTTGCGCCGGCGCTTCCCGGAAGTCGGGGTGGAGGAAGACCGCATCTTCATCATCGACGGCCCGGTCTGGACCTCGGCCGGCATGTCGGCCTGCATCGACCTAGCGCTGGCGCTTGTGGAGAAAGATGCCGGGGGCGCCGTTGCGCGCGATGTCGTCAGGAAGCTCGTCGTGTATCACCGCCGGGCCCGGCGGGCAGTCGCAGTTCTCGGCGCTGCTGGACCTGGAACCGCGCTCTGACCGCATCCGTGCCGCGCTGGACTTTGCGCGGCAGAACCTGCAGCGGGAGCTCTCGGTGGATCAACTTGCCTAAGCGGCGCACCTGAGCCCGCGCCAGTTTGCCCGCGCATTCCGGGATGAGACCGGGCAGACCCCGGCCAAGGCCGTGGAGCACCTGCGCGTGGAAGCGGCCCGGCTGATGATGGAAAGCGGCCGCCACGCCATTGACGTGGTCGCGCGGGATACCGGCTTCGGCGACCGCGAGCGCATGCGGCGGGCATTCCTGCGGGCATTCGGGACAGCCGCCGCAGGCAATCCGGCGCATGGCGCGCGGCGATGCGTTGCAGGTCGCGTAGCCGTCGTATTCCGCGACGTACTGGCGGAAAATGCCGGCCATGCGCGGAAATACCGTTCAGTAAAGGTATCAACCACCACGGTCATTACCGCGAAGGCGGGACAATGCGCACAGCGCATTGGACGTCCAAGGGACTGCCCGAAGGGCGAACGTAGCGAGCAATCCAGCGTCTTTCACGTCCCCTTCGGGGATGAAGTCACTGGGTTCCCGCCTACGCGGGAACGACGGTGGTTCGCTGAACGGCATTAGGCCATGCGCGGACCGTTCAGGTTACCTGGGAACTACCGCGCAACGCCGTACCGGGCCGCGGGCTGGTCGCGCGACAGGCTGGGGCCGAGCGCGGCACGTGCAGCCTCGAACGCTTTCCAGTCGGCTTCGTCAGGCAACGATGGCACGGTAATCACTTCACCCAGGTCGAGCCCGGCCAGCGCGGCATCGACCAGGTCGTCGCCGCTCATCACGATGCCTTGCGGCAGGTTCTCGACCGGCTGGCCCGCAATGTCCCAGAACTCGGTCCGCGTCGCGCCGGGAAGCACGGCCTGCACGCGTACCCCCTTGCCGGCGAGCTCATGCTGCAACGACTGGGTAAAGGCCAGCACGAACGCCTTGGAGCCGCCATAGGCGCCATTCAGGATCTCGGGCGCCACCGCGACGACCGACGCGATATTGATGATGGCGCCTTCGCCGCGCGCCACGAATGCCGGCGCAGCGGCATAGGTCAGGCGAGTCAGAGCCGTGACGTTGAGCTCGATCATCGCCTGCATCTTGTCGACATCCGACACCAGCAACGGTGCCGCGGCGCCAATGCCGGCATTGTTGACCAGCGTAGTGATGCTGGCATCGGTGCGCAGCAGGTCTTCGATGCGCCGGACATCGGCAGGCTGGCCCAGGTCAGCGGTCACGATCTCGACCGAGCGGCCAGTGTCGTCGGCGATCCGGCGGGCCAGCGCCTCGAGCCGGGATCGGTTGCGTGCCACCAGGGTCGTGGCCGCGGCGGGCGAGGCGGTCTGCATAAATGGCGCCGATGCCGGAAGATGCGCCGGTGATGAGGGCGGTGCCGGCGTGGATGTCAGTCGTCATGTCAAAGCTCCTGGTTCTCTGGAGGGAAGTCTCACCGGCTGGCCGGCTGCGTGAGTTCAAGATTAGGTGCGCAAGGTCATGGCGCCAATGTCATAGATACCACCTTTCCTGCCACCACCGCCGAGGGTGCTTTCACGGGAAGGAAGGGGTCCACATGACCCGCGCGCGGTATCCACCGACGATGGCGGTGTCCCGTGAGTAAATAAATATGTATCGGACTGTGGCGTTTGCTGTACCGGATACAGTGCGATACACGGAGAATCGCCGGCACTCATACAATGGCGTCGACGCAGACTGGCGGTTCACCGTACTTTTCCGAGGGGATAGAGATGGATGCACACGTCGACCATATCTTGGTTGTCGATGACGACCGGGAAATCCGGGAGCTGGTATCGACCTATCTGGCCAAGAATGGGCTGCGCGTGACCGTTGCGCAGGATGGCAGGCAAATGTGCGCGATCCTGGAGGCCAATGCCGTCGACCTGATCGTGCTGGACGTGATGATGCCGGGCGATGATGGCCTGATGCTGTGCCGTGAACTGCGGGCCGGCAAGCACAAGACCACCCCGGTCCTGATGCTGACCGCGCGCAGCGACGAGACCGATCGCATCCTCGGCCTTGAAATGGGTGCCGACGACTATCTCCCCAAGCCTTTCGCCGCGCGCGAGCTACTGGCCCACATCATCGTCGCGCTGAGTGGCGCGGAATACCGCTTGCTGCGCGTGTTTGTCGACCATCCGCAGCGCGTGCTCAACCGTGACCAGCTGCTCAGCCTCACGCAGGGCCGCGAAGCGGAAATGTTCGAGCGATCGGTCGACCTGCTGGTCAGCCGGTTGCGCCAGCATCTCAAGGACGATGCGCGCGAGCCCCGCTACATCAAGACCGTGCGCAGCGAGGGCTACGTGTTCTCGATGCCGGTAGCGATCCGGGAGGCGCAGCAGTGAACCTCCGGGCCTTGCCGTGGCCCCGCACGCTGGGCGCGCGGCTATTCCTGATCCTGCTGGCCGGGCTCGTGGTGGCCCATGGCCTGTCGTTCGGCGTGCTGTTTGCGGAGCGCTACATCACCGCGCGCCAGGTTATGCTCGGCACGCTGGAAACCGACGTATCAACGTCGATCGCGATTCTCGACCGCGTGCCGGCGGCGGAGCGGCCGCAGTGGCTGCGGCATGTCAACCGCGGCAACTACCAGTATGTGCTCGGGCCGGGCCTGCCGGGCGTGCCGGAGATGAGCGCGCAGGCCCAGGAGATCGCCGACCGCATTACCGAAGCGAGCGGCGGCCGCTTCCCCGTCAGGGTCGAATCGATCCCGGGGCAGGGCAAACGCTTGCAGGCGCACCTCACCCTCAGCGATGGCAGCCCGCTGACCATCGACGTGCATCCGAAGCCGCCCGCGATCGCGCAATGGCTGCCCTATGTGCTGGTGCTGCAGCTGTTGCTGCTGGTGCTGTGCTGCTGGCTGGCGGTACGGCTGTCGCTGCGCCCGGTGGTGGCGCTGGCCAATGCCGCCGACGCGCTCGACCCGAACGCCGCGAGCGAGCCGCTGGCCGAGACCGGTCCGACTGAACTGGTGCGTGCCGCGCGCGCGTTCAACGCCATGCGCGAGCGCATTGCACGCTTTGTCGAGGAGCGCGTGCAGATCCTGGCGGCAATCTCGCACGACCTGCAGACGCCGATCACGCGCATGAAGCTGCGCGCCGAGATGGCGGAGGATTCCGAAGACAAGCGCAAGCTGGTGCACGACCTTGCCGAGATCGAGACGCTGGTCAAGGAGGGGCTGACCTATGCGCGCGCCATGCATGGCGACGGCGAAAAGGCATCGCGGATCGATATCGGGTCCTTCGTCGAGAGCCTGGTCTACGATTACCAGGACACCGGCAAGGCCGTCACTATCCGGCAGAATACCGGCGGCGCCATCCTGACGCGCCCGCACGCTCTGCGCCGCATCCTGACCAACCTGACTGACAACGCCATCAAGTTCGGCGGGGCGGCGGAACTGAGAGTGCGCCGCGACGGCGCCGCGGTGGTGATCGGCGTGCTTGATCGCGGGCCCGGCATCCCGGCAGAGAAGCTCGAATCCGTGATACAGCCGTTTGTCCGGCTCGAAGCGTCGCGCAACCGTGAGACCGGCGGCACGGGCCTGGGCCTGGCCATCGCGCACCAGCTGGCGCTGGCGATCGGCGGTTCGCTGACGCTGCACAACCGGGAGGGCGGTGGGCTGGAGGCGCAGCTCAGGCTTGGCTGAGGGGACAAGCCTCGCTCAGGGCGCTTGGCCGGCTCATCCTCGCGCGGCCTGATGGTGAAATGCAGGACAGGCCGGGAAAGCCCGTGAAAATTGACGCTGTTCTGTGACATCGCGAAATCCCACGCGGTTGTCTATGCTTGGGCGTGAGCCAGGTACGATTGCTGCCCGATCCCCAGCGCGAATGCGCCGCTGCGCGTGGTGAGTGCAGCGGGCATGGCACAAGCCAGGGAGAGCGCGATGGCCCAGGGATTCGACGCGATCATCATCGGCACCGGACAAGCCGGCCCCGCGCTTGCCGCGCGGCTGTCCGGCTCCGGCATGAAAGTGGCAGTCATCGAGCGCGCGCATTTTGGCGGCACTTGCGTGAACACCGGCCGCATTCCTACCAAGACCCTGATCGCGAGCGCGTATGCGGCCCATCTTGCGCGGCGGGCGGGCGACTATGGCGTGACGATTGGCGGGCCGGTCGCTGTCGACATGAGGCAGGTGAAGGCGCGCAAGGACGACATCGCCGGGCGCTCCGCCAGCGGCGTGGAACAGTGGATGCGCGGCCTGGCCAACGGCACGGTCTACCAGTGGCACGCCCGCTTGGAAAGCGCGCACGGTGTGCGCGTCAATGGCGAACTACTGCAAGCCGATCGCATCTTTATTAACGTCGGCGCCCGGGCCCTCGTTCCGCCGATGCCCGGGCTCGACACGGTGGCGTACCTGACCAATTCGGGCATGATGGACGTGGACTACCTGCCGGAGCATCTGGTCATCATTGGCGGCAGCTACATCGGCCTGGAGTTTGCCCAGATGTACCGGCGCTTTGGCGCAAGGGTCACCGTGGTGGAAAAATGGCCCGCGCCTGATCCAGCGCGAAGACGAAGACGTGTCTGCGGGAGATCCTGGAGCGCGAGGGGGGGGGAATCCGCCTCGATGCCAACTGCCTGACCGCGCGCCGGGCCGGGGAGGGCATCGCCGTCGGGCTCGATTGCGCAACGGGATCGCGCGATGTGCACGGCTCGCACCTGCTGCTGGCGTGGGGAAAGTGCCCAACACGGAAGACCTGGGACTCGACAAGGCAGGCGTCGAAACCGACGAGCGCGGCAATATCAAGGTGGATGAACAGCTGCGCACCAGCGATAAGTGGAATGCGTGGATGGAAACCGGCGTCAGCCGAAGGTGAAGGCATAGGCCTGCGCACCGGGATCCAGGAAGCGGATCTCGAAGGTGTGCTCGCCCACCTTGCCCGCCTGGCGCACCAGCTGATAGAGCCGCGTCTGCGTGACCGCACCGTTGCCGGCGGCATCGATGTCGGCGCCATGGCTGTCGCCAGGGGGCTTGCCGTCGATCGTCACCAGGAAGCGCACCGCCCGGCCGTCGGGCGCCGGGCCCAGTACCAGGTGCAGGTCGCGTGCATGGAAACGATGGACGATGCTGCCATCGGCCTTGTCGAGGGCAGCCCGCTCGGCGCCTACGGTCCATTGACCGGCCAGGCCCCACTGATTGAGCCGGAGCTTGCCGACGCTGTACCGCTGTGGAGCATCCTGCCGCATGCCGCCCGGCGAGGCGAAGTTGGCCGCCTGCAGATAGCCGAGGTAGGTTTCGCCGGAGCGGAGGTTGGACAGGTCCGGTGCCGCCTGAGCGCCTTCCGCAAGCGGGGCGACGACATCGCGCGCCGTGGACGGACGGCCGGCTTCCGCCAGCAGCGCCTGGATCACGCGTTCCGAGTTGGCGTAGTCACCTTCGCCGAACTGGTGGTGGCGGATATTGCCGTGGGCATCGACAAAATAAGCAGCGGGCCAGTAGCTGTTCTGGAAGGCGCGCCAGATGCGGTAGTTGCTGTCGACGGCTACCGGGAAGCCGATGCGGAAGTTCGCGACTGCGCGCTGCACGTTGTCCGGTGACTTCTCGAAAGCGAACTCGGGCGTGTGCACGCCGATCACCGTCAGGCCCTGCTCCTTGTACTTGTCCGCCCACGCGCGCAAATAGGGCAGGGTGCGGATGCAGTTGATGCAGGAGTATGTCCAGAAGTAGACCAGCGTGACTTTGCCCCGCAGGTGATCGCGCGTGAGCGGTGCCGAGTTGATCCATTGCACGGCGCCATCGAGTGCCGGCATGCGGCCCTCCACCGGCAGGCGGTCCGGCATGGCCACCGGCATGTCATTCGCGGCCAGCAGCATGCCGGTGCCGGGCTGTGCCGCCGCATGCGCGGCCTGGGGCGCAGGGCGCGCCTTGTGCAGCACGTCGACCAGCGCCTGCTCGATCCGCACCGGCCCGCTCGCGGACAGGCGGGCCAGCAGGCCGGTGTCGGCGCCCAGCCCGATGGCAAGCACGCCGCCAAGCACGCCGGCGCCCAGCCCCCGGCGCACCCATTCACTGGCACCCATCGACCGCTTCATGGCTGCAAACATGTGTGCGCCGATGCCGAGCGCGGCCGCCAGCGAGGTCGCTGCGCCCGCGGCATAGGCGGCGAGCGCCAGGGAGGTCGAGACGCTCGCGCCCTGCAGCGCCGCAGCAGTCAGCACTATGCCGAGGATCGGCCCCGCGCAGGGTGCCCATAGCATCCCGGTGGCGATGCCGAGCAGCAGCGATCCCCATGGCGAAGGTGACGCTGCCTGGGTCGAGGCGGCAGGGTTGCCGGTCAGGCGGTTGCCAAGCGCCACCAGGGGCCGCGCCAGCGTATCCGCCACCTGTGGCAGGAGCAGGGAGAGCCCGAACAGTGCCAGCAGCGCCAGGGCGGCCAGGCGCCCGTAGGCGTTGGCCTGCACAGCCCAGGCGCCGCCGGCCGACGCCAGCGTGGCGACGGCGGCAAAAGTCAGCGCCATGCCGGCCAGCATCGGCAGCTTGCCGCGCAGGAACGGCTGGCCGGTGCGGCTTAGCACAAAAGGCAGGACCGGCAGGATGCAGGGGCTCAGGATGGTCAGTATCCCTCCGAGGTAGGCGAGTATCAGCAGGCTCATGATCAGTGTTTTCTCACAGGGCTTGGCTTCCCCGTATCAGACACCGTCCGCGTAGCCGGATTGTGTCGTGGATCGGCGCCTGTGTACCGGATTGTCAAGCCTGTGCCGCCAGATACATTGCCATACAAAAGCCTGCCGCGGCACGCACCGGGCCGGGCAAAAGCGGCCCGCCCGGTCTTTGCAGAACTTCGAGAGCGTCGCGCGTCGTATTGGCCCGCTCTCGCTGCGCGGGACGGTCCGGGCGACGTACCGACTTTGTACGCCTTTGTATCAAGACGACCTTCCGACACGTCCGGCGACAAAAGTGCCGTCCACCCGCTAAGGGCCAGATACATCGGTCGCCTTCAATGCAATCCGTGGCACGGCGGCGAAATGCAAGGCAAGCAATCCCGGTGGGCCGCAACCCCGATGACCATTTACTGGGAGCTGATCATGACTGCCAACACTGCAAATACTGTCAATACTGCCAAGAGTTTTGTCTTCGCCATCGCCCTGCTGGCCGCCGCCGCTGGCGCGCAGGCCGCGTCGTCCGGCTTCGGTGCGCGCGACCCGTACACCGACGGCGCCCGCTCGGTGCAGTTGCCGCGCAGCCCGTACAGCGACGGCGCCCGCTATGTCGATCCGTTCGCGGACGGCGCGCGTTCGCTGGCCGGCATGGATCGCACCGGCGTATCGGCAGAGCCGTCGCGCAGCGTCGACCCGTACCTGGACGGTGCCCACGCCTGACGCCATGCAACCTGGGTGGCCAGGGCCGCGTAAGGTGCTGACCGCGCCGATCCCTCGCTCCGGCCGAGGCCAGGGCGGACGGGCCCCCAGGGGTATCCGCTTCCATCACAATTCTGCACGGGCCAGCATCATGCGCACGAAGTTATACCGCCTCGTACCGATAGGGCTGCTGATCGCGGCAGTCGGCATTGCCGTTTTCGGCCAGCGAGGCCTCGCCCCGACCGTTGGCGATCAGGGCCGCGCGCCCGAGTTCACGGGGATCCATCAGTGGCTGAACTCGCCGCCGCTGTCCATGGAGGGCCTGCGCGGTAAAGTCGTGCTGGTCGACTTCTGGACCTATGCCTGCGGCAACTGCATCAACACGCTGCCATACGTGAAGCAGTGGCACGACAAGTACAAGGATCAGGGCCTGGTCGTGGTGGGCGTCCACACGCCAGAATTCCCGTTCGAGAAATCGACCGCCAACGTGCAGGCGGCGATCAGGCGCTTCGATATCCGCTATCCGGTCGCCCAGGACAATGCCTATGCGACCTGGTCGGCCTTTAGCAACCAGTACTGGCCCGCCCTCTACCTGATCGATGCCAATGGCCGCATCGTGTACAAACACTATGGCGAGGGCAGCTACGCCGAAACCGAGGACACCATCCGCAAGCTGCTAGCGCAACGCAAGTAGGCGCCTCGCGCGCAGAGATTCCCGGGATCGGCCCGATCACGGCCAGTGCCCTTGTTGCTTCGATCGGGGATGGCAAGTGCTTCAGCAACGCTCGGCAATTGACGGCATGGCTAGGCTTGGTGCCGAGGCAGCATTCGAGCGGAGGCAAACCGTTGCTGCTCGGCATTACCAAGCGCGGTGACACGTACTTGCGCACGCTGATGGTCCACGGAGCACGAGCCAACCTCCGGCTGGCGTCATTCGCGTGATGCCAAGCCTTGATCTGCATCTCGAGCTCTTCGACCTGTCGATCGAGTTCCTTTAGATGATCGATCAAGCGCTGTACCAACAAACGGAACGAGCCTGGCAGTTCATTTGTGGCGTCTTCGATGAGCTGCGGCACATGTTGGGCAATGCTCGTGATACCCCGTGGGATCACGAGACTGAATTCCCCGAGCAGCCCGCGAATCTGATTCGCCTGCGCAGTGCGGGCCCGCACGAACCCCTGACGGGCGCGGTGTAGCGCAAGAACCGCTTGCTGGTCGACGTTCTTGATGGGCACGAACCGCATATTCGGCCGCGCCACGGCTTCGCAAATCGCTTCCGCATCGGCCATGTCGTTCTTATTCGTCTTCACATAGGGCTTGACGAACTGGGGAGCCATGAGCCGCACCGTGTGGCCGAGCGCCTGCAGCTTGCGTGCCCAGAAGTGGGCCCCACCGCAGGCTTCCATGCCAACCAGACTCGGCGGAAGGGTTTGCAAAGAACGTCGCCATCTGATGTCGCTTTAGCTGCTTCTTCGATACGGACTTGCCGTGCTCGTTCACGCCGTGGACCTGGGAGATATTCTTGGCGAGGTCAATGCCCTATGTAGTAACGCTCATGGTGACGCCTCCTTCGATGATGGTTGTGCTTCGACGCACTTACCACTTTGGCACATCGATGCCGTTTCGGACGGGGGCGTCCATTCCATTACCACCCGGCATGCGGGTCCGCACCGGGCGGTTCGAGAGGTTGAGGTAAAGTGAGGGGGCAGGCCCAGTTGGTCGAAGAAGGGCGTTGTTGCAAAAGTCGGATCTGAAGGCGTTGGTATTTCCGTGAACACCAAGTCAGCCAACGCGCACGGATTGCGGGCGAGCGAGGGCCGCCATGCGGTTGAGCACATCTACACGGATGGCCCCTCCGTGGCCTGGGAGCCGGTCTCGCGCGCCCACAGGCAAGGACCAGTGAGTGTCTTGAGTCGGTACATCAGGTTCGAGAAGCTGCCCGCAACGAGACAGGTAGTCCTACATGTGCGTTGGCAGGGCGGTACCTGTACCGACACCACCGTGACTTTGCCCAAGCCGGTCACCGACGCGATGCGCTATCCCACTGCGACCGTCGAGCACGTACGCAGGCTGTCGCAACATCTGTCCGACCCACAAATCGTTGCGCACCTCAATCAGGAAGGCCGGCGCAGCCCAACTGGCAAATCGTTCACGCTCTCCATGGTCAAGTGGATCCGCGACCGGTACGGGATTGCGCCGACCAGCCTCCAGTGGCCTGACGAACTCACGGTACAACAACTCGCTCACCGACTGGGCATCAGTCCACACGTCGTGTATTACTGGATTGAGCGCCAGGTGGTCCACGCTCGTAAGCTCGACGGGCGGGGCCATGGTGGATCACCCTGGATACTACCCAGGTTATCTCGCGTCAGCGCCGCTGCAAGCGGCGCCGACCCTGTGCTCTCTGGTTCGCGTCGCAGGCCGCAGGCTTCGTCGCAAGCGAGTTCCCGGCCGGTTTCACCGTCCGTTTCCTTCGCTCGCCCCGCTCGCGCGGGCTTCTGACGCGATGCCTGCTGCATCGACACGGCTTCGAACACTCCCTTTCGCTCGGTCCTTCATCGGCGGTCTTGAGCCCTACCCCTCCGACTACTTCGACCTCTGCCGACTTCTCGCTCCGGCTCGACGCCGTTGCCCGTTCAGGCATGAGGCGAGATCTCCCCAGGTAAGAACGTACTCCTTCACTGCACAACCGCCGGATATACGCCGCCTCCCCTTGATCGCGAGAACTTCGCGAAGCTTTGCCCGCTCGTTCTGGTCGGCACCGCCTTCTATCCGGTTCGTGTTCCTCGGCTCGCAGCTTCGCTCGCGCTCCTCCCCACGATCGGTCACCCTTTCGCAGTTGCGCTTCGCTTCGTCCGCTGTGATCAACTTACGGTGGGACTTACACCCACGAGAGTGCGCCCATGCTGGGCGTACAAAGGCAGAGAGGGCGATCCCGCGGATCGCCCCCTTGCCTTTTTGCCTCGCGCCCTCAGGCCACGACGATGAACCGTGGGTCAGCCAAGGCAAGCGCTTCTTCACGATTCGCGCTCGGAGGATAGATCCACTCGGTATTGATCCGCGTCTTCAGCGCCTTGGCGACGCCGCCCGTCATCTTCACCTGGCGGTTCCAGCCTTCCGTGTAGACAGCGCCCCAGGGCCCCAGGTCCAGGCAGGTCACGTACTTCGGCTGGCTGTAAGGGATTGGCGCCGCGCCCACCAGGTCTGCTGCCACGTTGTGGCCGGCCGAGCGGCCCAGATTCATGGCGTGCTGGCAAGACATGGTGGCGAAGTTGCCTTCGTCATCGGTCGCGGCATAGGCGCAGTCGCCGGTGGCGAACACCGCCTCGACCCCCTTGACCTTCAGGTTGCGGTCAACATGCAGCCGGCCAAAGTTGTCCCGCTCTGCCGGAATCTGTGCGGTGAGTTCGTTGGCCCGGGCGCCCGCCGTCCAGATCACGGTGTCTGCCTCGATGCGCTCCCCATTCTCGAGCATGACGCCTTTCGCATCGACAGCCGCGACACCCGAGCCGAGCTTCCATGTCACCCCAAGCTCGGCCAGCGCCTGCGTGATGACCGGCCGCGGACCCTCGCCCAGGTCAGGGCCGATCGCGGCATTTCGCTCGACCATGATCACGCTCACGGCAGCGTCCTCGCCCAGGACTTCGCGGAGGCGAGCCGGCATTTCGGCAGCCGTCTCGATACCGGTAAAGCCGGCACCCGCGATTACCACCGTATTGCGGCCGGCGCTCTCCCGGCGGTCGGCCAGTCCATGGATATGGGCTTCAAGCTCCGCGGCGTCAGCGACCTGGTCGACATTGAAGGCATGCTGGTCCAGCCCTGGGATCTGCGGCCGGAACAGGCGGCTTCCTGCAGCAAGCACCAGACGGTCATAGCTGATGCGCTGGCGCGGCGTATCAGCGCCAACGCCCGCAACGCTCACCGTCTGGTTTGCGACATCGATGTGCTCCACCTTGCCCTGGATGAACCTGACGCCAACGGCCTGGAAGATGTCCTGCAACGGCGCCTTCATCCCGTTCGGATTCTGCTCGTAGAGGCGAGGGCGGATGTGCAGTTCCGGCTTCGGTGCGACAAGGGCGATCTCCACATCGGTGCGCCCAACCTGGTCAAGCAAACGGGCCGAAGCCAGCGCGCTCCACATGCCGGCAAAGCCGGCGCCAATGACAAGAATCCGTTTGGACATCTTTCATACTCCTGAACCAAATCTCAAGTAACAGGCCGACTCCGCCGCGGCGTAGCGCGCCCGATCGAAACAGCGAGCGCTCGTTCGCATCGCTTAACTGCGATCATAGTAGTCGTAGTTAAGCGATGCAAGTTTTTTTTTACCAACTGCTACCAGCTGACCTGCACGAGTGGCTTGCACTTCAGCGATCAATCCACAATTGTTACTGAGACTACATGAATCGCAGTTAAGCGCCGGCCCACCAGGGACAGAATCTCTGTAACGAGAACCGGCTGGATGCACCCGGGTGCCTGAGGGAACCGGCATGCCTATGTCGTCTCTGGCAGCCTTGCGAGCAAGGTCGACAATGGGCCGGAACGCATCTGCAAGGCGGGCGAGAGCTTCCATGAGGAGCCGGGATCGCACCATGCAGTTAGCCGCAACGCGAGCAAGTCAAAGCCCGCCAAGCTGCTGGCCGTGTTTGTCGTGGACAGCGATGAGGGGTAGTCGTCCTAGGCCCTCGAGCAGCTTGGCGATGTCCTCCAACCGTTCTTCGGCCGTGCGGCGGGTATCGTCAACCAGAGCCTTGATCTTGATCATTTGCTGCCGGTATTCGATCGCCAAGCGCGCTTGCTTCGTCGTGGCCTGCTGTAGGCCTGCCGGGGTCGGAGACGCGCCGCCCGGTTTGGTAGAGCATCGCGTCCGTCAGCTCCAGCAATGTCACACGCAGGAAAAGCACCAGCTCAATATACTACGATTACAATAGTCGTAGTAAAGATAGTCGATACATGATTGAAGTGCAAGGCGCAGGTGAAAAGCGCACGAGATGGCACAAGAGAATGTCGCGACCTTGGCGTCGCGGAAAAATCTTGCCCACCGTAACTACGACTATTACAATCGTAGTTACGGTGGGCGCCGCCTGGCTGATCAGGCTGATACGCCAACTGTGGAGTTCGCCGGTCACGCGAAACCGAGCATTGATTCAGGAGCATGAAGCATGTCGAAACGTATTGTTGTTATTGGTGCCGGCTTCGCCGGCATGTGGAGCGCGCTGGGTTCGGCCCGCCTTCTGGATGAAGTGGGGCGCACTGACGTGGAGATCGTACTGGTCGCGCCGGAGCCCGAGCTGCACGTGCGTCCGCGTCTTTATGAGAAGAACCCAGGCGGCATGAGGGCGCCGCTGCAGGAAATCTTTCAGGCTGTGGGCGTCAGGTTCATCCAGGGCCTGGTCGAACGCATTGATGTGGTAAGCCAGAAAGTGGAACTTGTGGGGCTGGGTGGCGATACGTCGCGCCGTAAGCTCGGCTATGACCGCCTGGTCCTTGCCGCTGGTAGCCGCCTGTTCCGGCCGCAGATTCCGGGTCTCGAGCAGCATTCGTTCAATGTAGACCAGGTGGCTGATGCCGCAGCGCTTGATGCGCATCTCGCCAGCCTGGCGCGTCGTCCCGAAAGCGTAGCGCGCAACACGGTAGTGATCGCCGGTGCCGGCTTCACCGGTATCGAGACCGCAGCGGAAATGCCTGCCCGTCTACGCGAGGTGTTCGGCAAGGACGCTGCCGTGAACGTGATTATGGTTGAGCGCAACAGCGACGTTGGCCCGGATCTGGGTCCCGGCCCGCGTCCGGTGATTACCGAGGCGCTGACTGAGCTCGGTGTGACATGGAAGCTCGGCTCCGGCGTCGCGGCGGTCGATGCGAACGGCGTTACGCTCGAGAACGGTCAGCGCATCGAGACAGACACGGTAATCTGGACCGCCGGCGCGCGCGCCAGTGCGCTGACGTCGCAGATTCCTGCGCAGCGCGACAACTTCGGGCGGCTCCATGTCGATCGCAACCTGAAGGTCAAAGGCATCGATACGGTCTACGCTACTGGTGACGTTGCCTACGCGTCCACCGATGAGGAAGGCAACCACGCCGCGATGTCCTGTCAGCACGCGATGAAGCTGGGCCGGATTGCAGGACATAATGTGGCGGCGGACCTCCTGGGGGCAACGCCGATTCCTTACAGCCAGCCGAAATATGTCACCTGCTTGGATCTCGGGTCGTGGGGGGCTGTATACACCGAAGGCTGGGATCGTCAGGTGAAGCTGGTGGGCGCAGAAGCCAAGGCACTGAAGACGCAGATCAACACCGAGTGGATCTATCCGCCAAGTGCTGACCGTGCCGAGGCGCTGGCTTGGGCCGATCCGCACTATGTGGTAGTGGCCTGACAGCGCTAGCAATCATGAACGAGGGCGATCCTGATGGATCGCCCTCGTTGCTTCAACCACATGCGATGCACGGGCCACTACTCGCCAGGAGATTCGCCGAACAGTTCCTGGGTGATCGCCCGCAGCCAGCGATTGCCCGGGTCGTCATGCTGGCAACGGTGCCAATGCTGCCTGAGATCGAAAGCGGGGATCGGGAACGGTGGCTCAAGGACCTGTACATCCGCGATGCGCGCGAACAGCTCGCCGACCGGCAGCGGCACCGTGACGACCAGATCCGACGATGCGATCACGAGCGGAATGCTGAGGAAATGCGGAGAACGCAGCATCTCGCGGCGTGCGATACCGTGCTGGCGCAGATACGCCTCGACCAGCTCCTGGCTGCGGCTTTCGTTCTGGATCATCGCATGAGGCGGTTCCCGGAACTGTTGCGCCGTCATGCGTCCGCGTGCGACTGGGTGATTCTTGCGCGCCAGGCACACGAAGCCATGCCGGAACAGGCGCTGCTGGAATACGTCCGAACCGCCCAGATCCGGATAGTAGCCAATGGCCAGGTCGATCCTGCCGCGTTCGAGCTGATCCATGATGTCCGTGTGCCGTGCCGACACCGTACGCACGTCCACATGCGGCGCCTCTTTCATGAGCCGGGCCAGCAGGCGCGGCAGGAATGCCGCTTCTCCAACATCAGACAGGGCCAGCGTAAAGGTCCGCCGAGCCTGCGCGGGATCGAAGCGCGGCGCCGTCGCTGACGGACCCGACAGCGCATGGCGGCAGCGCGGACGATGCGTTTCATCTCGTGATTCCGTCGGTTCCCGGCTTCGGCTTCTCACAGAAGCCCACGGACACTGGCTGGCACCCGGGCCGCATCGCCCGCGCGTGGGACGTGCTGATGAAGCGGCTCGGATATGCGCGCTACGTTTCGCAGGGAGGCGACTGGGGCGCAATCATCTCCGACGCTCTTGGCAGTCTGGCGCCTGAAGGGCTGCTTGGCATCCACGTCAACCGCATCGAGCGCGCCACCACGTTGCCACCGGCGATAGCCATGGCGCTGAAAAGCGGGGACCCTGCGCCGTCAATCCTGACCCCTGAAGAAAGGCAAGTGTTCGACGACGCGAGGGATTTTCTCAACCGGGGATTCGGTTACGCGGCCATCATGCAAACGCGGCCGCAAACCATTGCCTTTGGCCTGGCCGATTCGCCAGTGGGGCTGACAGCGTGGATCTATGACAAGCAGGCCGACTGGGTATTCACGCGTGGCGATCCGGAGCGAGCACTCGGCCGTAATGCGATCCTTGACAACATCTCGCTCTCTTGGCTCACAAATACAGGCGAGTCGAGCGGACGGATCTACTGGGAAGCCAGTAGCGCCCCGGCAATGAATTCTCCCATCACCGTTCCGGTGGCAGTGACGGTTTTCCCTGGCGAGGTCTACCGGCCGCCAAAACAGTGGTTGGAGCGAGCCTATCAAAACCTGATCTACTATCGCCGCGTCGAGAAGGGCGGTCACTTTGCCGCCTGGGAGGAGCCAGAGCTATTCAGTGCCGAATTGCGCTCCGGGTTCCGGTCGCTACGCAACGCGTAAGCATCCGCGCAACCTCCGAAGCCGCTTCGCCAGATCCGGCGTGATGGGCTGGACGCGCGCACCGGCCCCGGTCGGCCGCAGAAAGACGACGCGGAGGTTGTCGGCTCAACTTCATACAACGCCCGCGACACGATCTCACCGCTGCACATGCAGGTGGACAACGTTGCTCGATCAAGAAATATCTTGCGACCCATAACTACGACTAATATAATCGTAGTTATGGGTCGCCGATATGCCAAGATGCGCTGCACGGGGGTAAGACTCGACTCTGGAATCTCAAAGATGTATGGAGTGAAGAAAGATGAATCGCAAGTCTCGACACACACTGCTCGCCATTGCCTTCGTGGCAATCCTGGGGGCCGGCGTGGCAGCCTCGGTACTGCGTCCCTGGCACGGCGGGGAAGCACAGGCGACCATGCCGCCGCCGACCCCGGCGGTGGAAGTGGCGGCAGTGGTGGGCCAGACCATCATCACCGAATGGGATGAATTCTCGGGCCGCATCGAGGCTGTGGATCGTGTTGAGATCCGTCCACGTGTGTCCGGCGCGATCGAAACGGTGCATTTCCGCGATGGCTCGATCGTGACGAAGGGCGACCCGCTGTTCACGATCGATCCGCGCTCGTATGCGGCCGAAGTGGCGCGCGCCGAGGCGGTACTGGCAGCGGCGCAGGTACGTGCATCGCATGCACAGACCGAGAAGGCGCGCGCGCAACGCCTGCTCGACGATAACGCGATCTCGCGCCGCGAGTTCGATGAGCGCATCAACGCGGCCAGCGAGACGTCGGCCGACGTCCGTGGTGCGCAGGCGGCGCTGGAGGTGGCGAAGCTGAACCTGGGCTACACGCGCGTCGTTGCACCGGTCACGGGCCGGGTGTCGCGTGCCGAGATCACGGTGGGAAACCTTGTGGCGGCCGGCGCGGCATCGCCGCCGCTGACCACGGTGGTATCGGTCTCGCCGGTGTACGCGAGCTTCGATGTCGACGAGCAGAGCTACCTGCGCTACACGACGCCGGGCGCTGGTGGCGGCAAGGGAGACCTGCCGGTATTCCTGGGCCTGGCCAACGAGGATGGCAATCCGCACAAGGGCCGGATTCATTCGATCGACAACCGGCTCGACACGCGCAGCGGTACGATCCGCGTGCGCGCCGTCTTCGACAATGAGGACCGCCGCCTGCTGCCGGGCCTGTACGCGAAGGTCAAGCTCGGCGGCGGCTCGCCATATCCCGCCGCGCTGGTCAACGATCGCGCCATAGGCACCGACCAGGGCAAGAAGTTCGTGCTCCTGGTGGAAAAGGCCAACAAGCTCGCGTACCGCGAAGTCGAACTGGGGCCGACGTACGAAGGGCTGCGTGTGATCCGCAAGGGTCTGCGACCGGGCGAGAACATCGTCGTGAATGGCCTGACGCGCGTGCGCCCCGGCGACACCGTGACCCCGAAGCCGGTAGCGATGGCCTACCGCAGCGAACTGGAGTCGCGTGGCAGCACGACGGATCGCAAGCAGGCCGCAGCTGACGCGAAGGCCGGAAAGGCCAGGATGAGCTGAGTCCCACCCTCCGCCACAGACCGAACTGGAATTCTCCCCTGAGATTGCACTGGCGTCCGCTCCGGCGGACCGCCAGCGGGGACTGCTTTCGCCGAGACCAAGATGAATTTCTCGAAATTTTTTGTCGACCGCCCGATCTTCGCGGGCGTGCTGTCGGTGCTGATCTTCCTGATCGGCGCCATCTCGATGTTCAATTTGCCGGTCTCGGAGTACCCGGAAGTGGTGCCGCCGTCAGTGGTGGTGCGCGCGCAGTTCCCGGGCGCCAACCCTAAGGTGATCGCCGAAACCGTGGCCACGCCGCTGGAAGAGCAGATCAACGGCGTCGAGGACATGCTCTACATGAACTCGCAGGCGAATACCGACGGCACGCTGACGCTGACGGTGACCTTCAAGCTGGGCACCGATCCGGACAAGGCCCAGCAGCTCGTGCAGAACCGTGTCTCGCAGGCCGAGCCGCGCCTGCCGGAAGATGTGCGCCGCCTGGGCATCACCACGGTCAAGAGTTCGCCCGACCTGACCATGGTGGTGCACCTGGTCTCGCCCAACGACCGCTATGACACGACCTATCTGCGCAACTACGCGCTGATCAACGTGAAGGACCGCATCGCGCGGATCCAGGGCGTCGGCCAGGTGCGGTTGTTCGGCGCGGGTGACTACTCGATGCGAGTGTGGCTGAATCCGGAGAAGATCGCCGAGCGCGGGCTCGCCGCGTCGGACGTGGTGCGCGCCATCCGCGAGCAGAACGTGCAGGTGGCGGCAGGCGTGCTCGGCCAGTCGCCGACGCTGCCGGGCACCGACCTGCAGCTGTCGGTGAACGCGCAGGGCCGGCTGCAGACCGTGGAAGAGTTCGGCGACATCATCGCCAAGACCTCGCCTGACGGTGTGGTCACGTACCTGAAGGACATTGCGCGCATCGAACTGGGTGCTTCGGAATACGCGCTGCGTTCGCAGCTGGACAACAAGTCCGCCCTGTCACTGCTGATCTTCCAGTCACCGGGGGCGAACGCGATCGAGATCTCGAACGAGGTGCGCAAGACCATGGCCGAGCTGAAGCAGAACATGCCGGAAGGCGTGGCCTACAGCATCGTCTATGACCCCACGCAGTTCGTGCGCCACAGCATCGAGGCGGTGGTCCACACGCTGTTCGAGGCGATCGTGCTGGTGGTGCTGGTGGTGATCCTGTTCCTGCAGACGTGGCGCGCGTCGATCATCCCGCTGCTGGCGGTGCCGGTGTCGATTGTCGGTACCTTCGGGCTGATGCATGCGTTCGGCTTCTCGATCAATGCGCTGTCGCTATTTGGGCTGGTGCTGGCCATCGGTATCGTGGTCGACGATGCCATCGTGGTGGTCGAGAACGTCGAGCGGAACATCGAAGAGGGGCTGACGCCGAAGGAGGCCACCTACAAGGCCATGCGCGAAGTCAGCGGCCCCATCATCGCCATCGCGCTGACGCTGATCGCTGTGTTCGTGCCGCTGGCCTTCATGACGGGCCTGACCGGCCAGTTCTACAAGCAGTTCGCGCTGACCATCTCGATCTCGACCATCATCTCGGCCTTCAACTCGCTGACGCTGTCTCCCGCGCTGTCGGCCCTGCTGCTCAAGAGCCATGACGCGCCCAAGGACTGGCTGACGCGTGGCATGGACAAGGTCCTCGGCAAGTTCTTCGTCCGCTTCAACCGCTTCTTCGGCCGCAGCTCCGAAAGCTATGGCCGTGGCGTGAAGGGTGTGATCCGCCGCAAGGGCTCGGTATTTGGCGTCTACGCCGTGATGCTGGTGGCCGCCTGGGGCGTGTTCCAGCTCGTGCCGAAGGGCTTCGTGCCGGCGCAGGACAAGCAGTACCTGGTGAGCTTTGCCAAGCTGCCCGACGGCGCTACGTTGGATCGCACCGAGGACGTGACGCGCCGCATGTCGGAGATCGCGCTCAAGCATCCGGGCGTGGAATCGGCCGTTGCCTACCCGGGCCTGTCGATCAACGGCTTCACCAACAGCCCGAGCGCCGGCATCGTCTTTGTCACGCTTGACCCGTTCGAGAAGCGCAAGAGCAAGGAGCTGTCGGGCAAGGCCATTGCCGCGGACCTGAACAAGGAGTATGGCGCGATCCAGGACGCGTTCATTGCCGTGTTCCCGCCGCCGCCGGTGCAGGACCTGGGCACGATCGGCGGTTTCAAGCTGATGATCGAGGACCGCGCCGCACTGGGCTATGACGCCCTGTTCGACGCCACCAACTCGTTCATGACCAAGGCGCGCGCCACGCCTGAGCTTGCCGGCATCTTCAGCAACTACCAGGTGAACGTGCCGCAGCTTGATGTGCAGCTCGACCGTACCAAGGCCAAGCAGCTCGGCGTGCCGGTGACCGATGTGTTCGATACGCTGCAGACCTACCTGGGTTCGGCCTACGTCAACGACTTCAACAAGTTTGGCCGTACCTACCAGGTCAAGGTGCAGGCAGATGCGCAGTACCGCCAGCATGCCGAGGATATCCTGCAGCTGAAGGCGCGCAGCGCCAGCGGCGAGATGGTGCCGCTGTCGTCGCTGGTGCAGGTCAAGCAAGGCTTTGGCCCGGACAGCGTGATCCGCTACAACGGCTTCACTGCCGCCGACCTGAATGGCGGCCCGGCGCTGGGCTTCTCGTCGGGCCAGGCGCAGGCTGCCGCCGAGCGCATCGCTGCCGAAACCCTGCCGAAGGGCATCGGCTTCGAATGGACCGAGCTGACCTACCAGGACATCCTGGCCGGCAACGCGGGTGTGTGGATCTTCCCGCTGTGCGTGCTGCTGGTGTTCCTGGTGCTGGCTGCCCAGTATGAGAGCCTGACGCTGCCGCTGGCCGTGATCCTGATCGTGCCGACGAGCCTGCTGGCTGCCATGACGGGCGTATGGCTGACGCAAGGGGACAACAACATCTTCACGCAGATCGGCTTCATCGTGCTGGTGGGGCTATCGGCCAAGAACGCGATCCTGATCGTCGAGTTCGCGCGCGAGCTGGAGCATCACGGCCGCACCGTGGTCGAGGCCGCGATCGAGGCCAGCCGCCTGCGCTTGCGTCCGATCCTGATGACCTCGTTCGCCTTCATCATGGGCGTGGTGCCGTTGGTGGTGTCGAGCGGCGCCGGCGCGGAAATGCGCCAGGCCATGGGGGTGGCGGTGTTCGCGGGGATGCTCGGCGTGACCTTCTTCGGACTGTTCCTGACGCCGGTGTTCTATGTGGCGTTGCGCCTGCTGGCCACGCGCGGCCAGCGCCGCGCGGCGGTGTCGACGGATGCAAAGGTCGCGCACGCCGTGGCGTCCGCAGAGTAATGGTGAAAGACATGCATAACATTAGCGATGCGACGAAGCGGAACGTGCCAAGGCTTGCGGCCATGGCGGCCGCGCTGCTCCTGGCCGGCTGCTCGCTGGCGCCGACCTACAAGGTGCCGGAGACACCCAGTGCCTCCACGTTCAAGGAAGCCGAGGCCGCCGCGGCCGAGAGCGCGCAATGGAAGACCGCCACGCCGGACGAAGGCCAGCAGCGCGGTGAGTGGTGGAAGCTGTTTGGTGATGCCGATCTGGACCGGCTGATCGATGCAGCCAACGTTCACAACCAGGAGCTGGCCGCGGCGGCGGCGCGCCTGAAGCAGGCGCGTGCGTTCACCGGCGCCACCGAGGCGGCGCGGTATCCGCAACTGAGCGTGGGCCTGGACCCGACTCGCTCGCAGCCGTCGGCCGCCTCGCAGGGGCTGCCCGATGGCGCGCGCGTGGCGCCCCAGACGGTGCTCAAGGCCCGCGCATTCGCCAGCTACGAACTCGACCTATTCGGCCGCGTGGCCAGCAGCGTGGACGCCGCGCGCGCCGACGAGCGGGGTGCCGAGGAACTGTACCGGTCCGTGCAGCTGGCGCTGCAGGCCGACGTGGCGCAGGCCTACTTCGCGCTGCGCACCCTGGACAGTGACCGCGAGCTGCTCAATGCGACGATCAGGCTGCGTGAGGGCGCGCTGTCGCTGCTGCGCACGCGGTACGAAGCAGGGGAGGCCACCGACCTGGATCCGGCCCGCGCCGAAAGCGAACTAGGCGCGGCGCGCTCCGGCCTGGCCAGCATCGAGCGCCGCCGCGCCAACCAGGAACATGCACTGGCCGTACTGACCGGCGTGGCGCCCGCGCAGTTCGGACTCGCCGCCCGGCCGTTCGATACCGCTCCGGTGGCCGTGCCGGCGGGGCTGCCGTCGGAACTGCTCGAGCGCCGGCCCGATATTGCGGCGGCGGAACGCCAGATGGCGGCGGCCAATGCGCGCATCGGCATCGCCCGCGCGGTGTTTTTCCCGCGCATCTCGCTCACGGCGCTGTTCGGCTTCGAGTCGTCGGACCTGTCGAACCTGTTCAAGTGGTCGTCGCGCACATGGCTGCTGGGTCCGCTGGTCGGTTCGACGGTGGCGCAGACCGTGTTCGACGGTGGCCGCAACCGATCAAGCCTTGCTGGCGCCCGCGCCGCGCACGAGGAGAGCGTGGCGCGCTACCGGCAGACAGTGCTGTCGGCATTCCGTGAGGTGGAGGACGGCCTGGCCGATGTGCGCTGGCTCAGCCAGCAGGCCACGGCGCTCGACGGCGCCCTGGCCGGCGCGAAACGGGCCCAGGGCATCTCGCGCAGCCGCTACGATGCCGGTGCCGTCGACTACCTGACCGTGATCGACGCCGATCGCACCGTGCTGCAGTCGCAGCGCGATGCCAATGCGGTGGCAGGCTTGCGTGCCGCGGCGACGGTGTCGCTGGTGCGCAGCCTCGGCGGCGGATGGGGGCAGCGGAAACCATCCTGACGGCGTGCCTGCTGCCGGGTGTGTTTCAGTGCGTATCAGGAGGCTTGTCGCTCACACCAGCCAGGCACCGGGCGCCGGGCGACCGGAAGCCGGTTATCGGTCCGGTTGCCGTGACTGCCAACGGCATGTCCTTTGCCTTGCGGACCCCACGGAAGTTGTATAGCATTGCAACTACGATACACAAAGTCCTAGTATGCCATGTCCCAAATCAGTACAGGCGTTGAATACAGCCTCCACTGCCTGCTGTACCTGACGCATTCGCAGTCGGCCGTGGAAGAAGCGAGTGTCCGTGATCTGGCTGAGCTTCAGGGCGTTCCACACGATTTCCTGGCCAAGCTGTTCACCAAGTTGGCCAAGGCTAAGCTGGTAGTTGCCACTGAGGGCATCAAGGGCGGATTCCGGCTTGCGCGGCCCGCCAACCACATTACCGTTCACGATGTCGTGGTCGCGATCGATGGCGAGAAGCCGCTGTTCGACTGCCTCGAGATCCGCGGGCGCTGTGCCGTCTTCAATGATGACGCACCGGGTTGGGCGACGCGTGGCGTCTGCTCGATTCAGGCTGTCATGCAGGCTGCAGAGAAGGCTATGCGAGCGGAACTGAAACGGCATACCCTGGCCGACCTTTCTCAGCGCGTCAATGACAAGACGCCGGCCAGCTACGGGGTGCAGGTTGTCAACTGGCTGTCGGATCGTGCGGCCAACCGGCGGGGCGAAAGGGCTGCGCCTACGCGCGCGGGCTCACGCAAGAGCGTTTGAGGTCCGCGCTCGATTCTCCCGCGCATTTCATGGGGATCGAAGCGTGGAGGCGATCTTGTGAATCGCCGGCTTTAGTTGCTCGGACCACCGTCATGCGGTGAGGATCGTGCGCGACTGCGCGCGGGAAGGAGTGTTCCTGCGCGTCATTCGGCACACCACAACACCGCAGGAATGGGGTTTTCATGAATCTCACGCATTCCCCCGGCTTGCTCGACAAGAGCATCTGGACTGACCAGCTCTTTACCGGGCGCTGGCAGGCCGGCAGCTTCGCGACCGGCGTGATCGAGCCCGCTACTGGCCGGGAACTGGGGCGTATCGGCATGGCCGATGCTTCGATGATTGCCAGTTCGGCCGAGGCCGCGGCGAAGGCATTGCCGGGCTGGGCCAACCTGCACTATGAAGAACGAGCAGGTGTGCTGCGCAGGGCTGTGCGAGTTGCCGAGACGCATTTCGATGAGATCGTCGGCTGGATCGTGCGCGAAGGCGGCTCCACGCGAGCGAAGGCGGCGTTCGAGACCACGATCACCATCAAGGTCCTGCAGGAAGCCGCAGGGCTGCCATCGCGCTCCGCCGGGGAGGTATTGCCTTCCGTGCCCGGGCGGCTGTCGCTGGCACGCCGGCGCCCGCTTGGCGTAGTCGGCGTGATCTCGCCGTTCAATTTCCCGCTCTACCTGGCGATGCGGGCCGCTGCGCTGGCGCTGGCGCTGGGCAACGCGGTGGTGCTCAAGCCCGATCACCGCACGGCGGTATGCGGTGGCTTCGTGGTCGCGCGGCTGTTTGAACTCGCCGGCCTGCCGGCTTGCGCGCTGCACGTGCTGCCGGGCGATGGTGCCGCCGGTGCTGCGCTGACGGCCGATCCAAATGTGGCGATGATTCAGTTCACTGGCTCCACGGCTGCTGGCCGCAAGGTCGGGGAGGCCGCGGGCCGGCACCTGAAGAAGGTTTCGCTGGAGCTGGGCGGCAAGAATTCGCTGATTATCCTCGATGATGCCGATCTCGATCTCGCGGTTGCAAACACCGCCTGGGGTAGCTTCCTGCACCAGGGCCAGATCTGCATGGCCACCGACCGTGTGCTGGTACAGCGTGCCATTCACGACCGGTTCGTCGAGAAGCTGGCCGCCAAGGCCGCGAGCCTGACGGTCGGGGATCCCGTTGAAGGTGACGTCGCGCTCGGGCCGTTGATCAATGAAGGCCAGCGCGACAATGTTGCCAGGATCGTTGCGACGTGACACCGGATAGCCCGGCCTTCAGCGAAGAGATATTCGGGCCGGTGGCCGTGGTGGTGCCGTCGACACGGATGAAGAAGCGATTGCGCTGGCCAACCGTACCGAGTACGGGCTGTCGATGGGCATTGTTTCCAGCAATGTCGGTCGGGCATTGCGCATTGGGGAACGCCTGCGTACCGGCATGCTGCATATCAACGACCAGACCGTCAACGACGAGGTCATCAACCCGGTCGGCGGCGTCGGCGCGTCTGGCAATGGCACCAGCATTGGCGGAGCGGCCAACTGGGAGGAATTTCCCAGTGGCAATGGATGACCATTCAGGGCGGAGCGCCACAGTACCCGATTTAAGTCTCCCAGCATTTTCCGAGGCGCAACCGAACTGTCTCAATTGCCTCTCAATCTCGGGTTCAATGAAGAGTTTGTCGTCCTGTGGCTGCGCTCCTGGGGCATCGGCTTCGTGCTTATTGCTCCCGTCATGCTGCTGGCCGGCAAGAACAGATCGATCGCCTTATCCACTGAACCGGCGGACATGCAGCGACGCATCAAAACCACGAAAAGCCCGCCGGAACTTCAAGCGATCAATGCTTGTGCGCCGCCGGCGCCTTCGGATCAGGCAAGGTAAAGGCGACGCTCTCCGTGGCCAGGATCTTGTGACTGGGATCGGCCAGTTCGAGCCGAAGCTTGTGTGCGCCCGGCGGCAGCCCCACTACGATGACGGGATCCTCGCTGGTGTGTGCCCAGGTAATGTGCGAGTCGTCGACAGTTACATGAAGATGCCCAATGCGCGGCGATATCTGGACGGCGGTCTTGCCGAACACAGGCATGACACGGAAGTGTTGGGTCCGGAACTGCACGATGACGACACCGCGGGCCAACGGTTCGGCCAGCGGCGGATACGAGACCAGCTTTGGTGCCTGTTCCGATTCGAGTGGAAGGATTGCCGGAGGGCGGATGGGATCCGGTGCGCTTTGTGCCAAAGCCGTCATACAGAGTGCCATGACGGCCGAGGCGACTGACACATGTCTCAGGGGGAAGCGCATGATTTTTTTCCTTCCATTTTTGAGAAGGGTTTAGTCGACGCACGAGGCAGTGTCGGTTCATGCGTAAGTACAGAGTAGTCCCTGGCACAGCCTGCGACGGTACTTGCGCGGCACGCCGCGATCAGTTGAATCCGCATTCGGAATCAGTTGCCACCCACACGCTGACGAGATGTCGTCCGCTGCCGAAATCCGCTTGGGTCCACACCATGCTGTTTGTGGAACGCCTGCGAGAAATTGCTGCGGCTGGAGAAACCAACGGCGTGCGCCACCTGGGAAATCTGCAAGGTTGTAGTCGCCAGCAATTCCGCGGCCTTGTGCAGCCGCACCGCTCGCAGCATGGCCATCGGCGTCTGGCCGAACGCACGTTCGAAGTGCGCAGCGAACGCTGAACGGCTCATTCCAGCCAGATCGGCCAATCGCTGCACGGAAAGTGGCACTTCGGGATGTTCAAAGAGTTTTTCCAACGCGAGAAGCAGCCTGGGATCGGCAACGGCCGCCGTCCACGACAGCTCCGCGTCATCGCTCTCCATCTGACGCCGCAGCAGCATGACCAGGCATTGCTTCAGCAATGCCTCGATCAGCACCCGCGATCCCAGTCCGGGCTGCGCGGATTCCGCCAACAGCATGACGAACTGGTCTTTCAGTCCAGCCGGCCCGTCGAACCGCGTCACGATTGGATGCCGCAGCATCCTGAAGGGATCGGCGGTACTCGTCGCAAAGCGCAGCTCCCCACACGCCATCTCAACTCCCGCTGCCGCCTCGCCCACCTTCACCGTCGGCGCCGTTTCGCGCGCGGACCATGAGCCAAGCCTTGCCCGATCCACCGACATAGTCGGCGACTCGAACGCGCTTTCCAGCCGATAGGAAACGCCTGGCGGCATCAGGACAAAACTGTGCGGCTGCAACGCGATGCGGTGGCCATTGCCTGCGTCGAGCGTTCCGCAGCCGTCCAGGCAGTAGTGCAGGCTGGCCGTTTCGCACGCATCGAAGCGCACGCTCCACCCATCGCGAATGTCGCACCGTGTGATGTGCGTGACACCAATGTCGAGTGTGGCAAGGAAATGCTCGAGCACACGATGTGCAGAAGGGGCGGATGCCATCATTGGACGAATTGAAACCAAACTAAGACCAAGTGGAACCTTGCCATTCCTATCATACCTACTCCAACCCAACCTTGATGGAGTTTTCCATGTTCGATATGAAGGATCTTGCCCGTTTGAGGAAGCTGGACGAAAACGCTCCTGAAGCGATGAAGAGCTTCCGTGCCTTTGATCAGGCAGCTTTTGCAGACGGCGCGCTTTCGGTGCAGCAGAAACAGATTATTGCGGTGGCAGTGGCGCTGACGACGCAGTGCCCATATTGCATTGCCCTGCATACCAAGGCCGCCCACGATGCCGGCGCCACCAATGCCCAACTCGCGGAGGCCGCGCTCGTGGCCGCCGCAATCCGGGCGGGCGGTGCCGTAACGCATGCCACGCACTTGTTCCGCGACTGAAAGCCGTCCAACGCACCTTACCGCGTGACGGGAGCCCCGAAGTCCGTGGGGCGATTTCATTACGGTAATGGACGCGCCTGATACGTCTCTGGAACAAAGATTTATTCGATTCGCCGGTTCTGGCACAGCTGGAGCCGGCCGCGCCGGAACGCGCGCATGCGCGTCGTCGCAATGACAGGAAAGGAGTCTGCGCCACCGGGGCGTGCTCCTCCACCACACCACACATCCGTTGAGGAGTAAGTATGCAACCCATCACATCCTTCGCTATAACGCGCACCAGCGAGGCCATCAACAACCACGAGGCGTTGCTGCGCTGGTCCCTGGTTGTCGTCTTTCTCTGGTTCGGCGGGATGAAGTTTACCGGCTACGAAGCCCACGGTATTGCGCCGTTCATCGAGAATAGCCCCTTCATGGCCTGGCTCATCGACGCATTCGGTGTTCGTGGCGCCAGCGCTGTCATTGGCGTGCTGGAACTGTCCACCGCGGTGACACTGACCGTCGGTGCATTCCATCGTGGGGTGTCGGTACTCGGTGCAGCCATGTCATGCGCGACTTACGCCATCACGCTGACGTTCTTTGTCACCACCCCTGGTGTTGCAGAGCCGACTGCTGGTGGGTTCCCGGCGATCTCCGCGCCGATCGGTCAGTTCCTGCTGAAGGACCTCGTGCTGTTGGCAGCGTCCGCTTCTCTGCTGCGCACGGCGCTGGCACGTTGGCAAGCGGCGCGTTCCTGATTCCACAGGAGCACTGCCTGTCGATCGGCATTTCGCGCCAAACGCTCGCCAAGATTTGCCGTTGTTTAACGGAGCGGCGCCCTGAGTATCGCTGCTTGATCCTTGGGGCAACCGGCCAGGATCTCCTCAAGAGACCCTCATTGCACTGCCCCGTTCCCGTTTTGGCATGACCTATATTGGTCTCATAAATCAGGCCACAAACGTCGTTGTGCCGGTTCCGGTATCGGTTCCGGCAACTGGGTCACGCTTCCGACGAAATTCAGCGCCGACCTAATAAGCGATTCCGCTCAGGCTTGCTCGCGCGACGGGAGAGTACGATGACGGAGAGAATCGATTTGCCACGCCGAGGCATGCTTGGCACGGCCGCCCTGACAGTCGCTGCTGCACAGCTCGGGATGTTGACTTCCGCCCAAGCCCAGCAGTCAAAGCCGGCCCCATTGCCTTCGAGCAGGCCCGGCACCCATACAGCCTTCGCGCCGATCAAGCAGATCAATGCCGGGTTGCTCAACGTCGGTTACGCGGAGGCGGGTCCTGCCGACGGGCCGGCGGTCCTCCTGTTGCATGGCTGGCCCTACGATATCCATAGCTTCGTCGACGTCGCGCCTCTGCTGGCGTCGCGCGGGTATCGTGTGATCGTTCCGTATCTACGCGGCTATGGCTCGACGACCTTCTTGTCTGGCGACACGATGCGCAACGGACAACCGGCGGCCGTCGCCCTGGACATCATCGCACTGATGGATGCGCTCAACATCCAAAAACCCATCCTCGGGGCGTTCGATTGGGGCGCACGCACGGCCTGCATCATCGCTGCACTGTGGCCGGAGCGTTGCAACGGCCTGGTTTCCGTCAGTGGCTACCTGATTGGCAGTCAGGCGGCCGGAAAAATGCCGTTGTCGCCTGAGGCGGAGTTTCGGTGGTGGTACCAGTTCTATTTGGCAACGGACCGCGGCCGCGCTGGCTATCAGAAATACACGCACGACTTTACCAAACTGATCTGGCGGCAAGCTTCGCCAAAATGGAGATTCGACGACGCCACCTTCGACCGCAGCGCCGCTGCTTTCAAGAATCCCGATCACCTCGACATTACCGTTCACAACTATCGCTGGCGGCAGGGCCTTGCCGAGGGTGAGCCGAAGTACGATGAGTTTGAGCAGCGGCTCGCGTCGGCGCCCACCATAGGCGTGCGCACAATCACCATGGAAAGCGATGCCAACGGCGCCCCACATCCGGCACCCAGTTCCTATGCAAGCAAATTCACCGGCAAATACGCGCATCGGGACGTTAAGGGAGGTATCGGCCATAACTTGCCGCAGGAAGCACCGCGAGAATTCGCTCAGGCGGTGGTCGACGTCGACAAGTTCTAGAGGCCGTCCTCACGCTTTGATGCTTTGATGGCGCGGCGAAGTTATGGTAGGAGAATCGCCATGAGCAAGGACTCAGCTCTGGGAGCTAGGGGGGTCAGCCGGCCGGCAGCAAGTACGTGCGAAAGCAGCGCTATCGAAGAAGACGCAAGCGTACGCGAGCATCCGCGTTACCAGCAAATGTTTCCCGTCCTCACGGATGAGGAGGTCGCCAGAGTGTGTCGCTTTGGGAACCCCTGCCATTACGTCAAAGGCGATTTTCTTTATCGCGCTGGAAGCATATGCCCGGGTGTGTTCATCATTTTGTCGGGGAAGGTGCGGATAGTGATTCGCGATGGTCTGTCGCAACAGCGAATTCTTCACACCTATACAATGCGCGGTGAGTTCACGTCAGATATCACGCAGCTCTCAAGTAAACCTGCAGTCGTTGACGCACATGTGATTGAGGATGTCGAAGCGGTGCTACTGCGTCCAGACGAGCTCAGCGCCATGATTGTCAACGAGGCTGGTCCTGGCGACAAGATCATGCGCGCGCTGATCCTGAGGCGTGTCCTGGCCATTGAACGCGGGCGTGGAGTCGTCTTCGTCGCTGCCCCCGGAAACGCGAGGCTCCTTGAGTTGCAAAATTTCCTGCGTCGCAACGCATTTCCGAATCTGACACTTGACGCGGAGGAGGACGCCGAAGCGATCGCTTTGCTTCAGCGCCTGACGCCGCAGCCCGATGACTTTCCGCTGGTTGTTTGTCCCGATGGCACCGTCTTGCGAAACCCGGACGTGGGGCAGCTCGCATCCTGCCTGGGACTGATCCCGGACTTCAATCCGGCTCACGTGTACGATGTGGCGATTATCGGTGCTGGCCCAGGGGGGCTTGCGGCAGCCGTTTACGCATCATCCGATGGCTTGTCCGCCGCGGTATTCGACTGTCGTGCACCTGGGGGGCAGGCAGGTACGAGTGCCCGCATTGAGAACTATTTGGGGTTCCCCACTGGCATCACAGGGCAGGATCTCGCGAGCCGCGCGTTCATCCAAGCACAGAAGTTCGGTGCCCATATTGGCATTCCGTGCGAGGTGAAGGCCTTGTATTGCGACCGCCACCCGCTTGCCGTCGAGCTTGCCGACCACCGTCGTATCTCCGCACGGACCGTTGTCATTGCCAGCGGCGCTGAGTATCGCCGGCCTGTTGTCGACGGACTCGAGCGCTTCGAGCGCTGTGGCGTCTACTATTGGGCCACGCCGATCGAAGCTCGACTATGCCGCAACGAGCCGGTGTTGCTGCTCGGTGGAGGTAACTCGGCGGGCCAGGCGGCGGTGTTTCTTGCATCGCATGCTGAGCACGTGCACATGTTCATTCGCGGATCGAGGCTTGCCGATAGCATGTCGCGCTACCTGATCGAACGTATCGGCTCACTTGAAAATTTGACACTCCACACGGGAACCGAACTGACTGCGCTCGAGGGCGGTGTGCGGCTTGAGCGCGTGCACTATCGCGGCGCAGGTGGCATAGAAGGAAGCATGACCACACATCATCTGTTTGTGTTCATCGGCGCACTGCCGAATACAGACTGGCTCAGGAGATGCGGCGTGGTGCTCGATGGAAACGGCTTCGTGTTGACTGGCGCCGATGTTTCGGAAGCATCGCTGCTGCCACTACAGACTAGTGTAGATGGCGTCTTTGCGATCGGTGACGTTCGCTCGGGATCTACAAAGAGAGTCGCATCGGCGGTCGGCGAAGGTGCGGCCGTGGTCGCCCAGATACATCAGTTCTTGTCTCCGGTACGGCCGGCGCAGCGGGAGCGAACTTAGTGAGCGAGCTAGATGAGGGACGCGCATTTTGTGGTTGTGGCGTCTCCATCGTCTCTGCAGCGGAGTCGACCTCACCGCTGCAGCTAGGAATTGCCTGCAACGCGCCGCCGATGGGACCGGCCTCCTCTACGACGAGGTGCCCAACCGCGCCACCATCCCGGATCGATCGATATCAGCCGGCTTCCGGGACCATCCGTGTCACCTTCTTTTGCCCGCTGGAGGCGCTTGACCGCATGGGCATTGGTGACCTAGCTGAACTGAGACATCGTCAGGCAGGCGTCTGACGATGTCCGCCACAATCGCCGCCGTGCGGCTAGTAGGGTGCGACTAGCCTTCTGCTAGCGCCGTCCCGCCCAAAATTCCGTATGCTTCCTACGCATGTGGCATTACTGGCTAACGTGTTCCTCCACTATGTGTTCGACTGGTGGATGCAGAAGCATCATCCGGACGTGCCATGGCATCGTGCAGACGGTTGCGATTTTGCTTCCGGCGACCTGGCAGTCGTGCCGATGAACATGCGTTGCTGGCGCCATTCAGGCCGTGCACGGAATCAGGCGACCTCGACGATCAGTTCGATTTCCAGGCAGGCGCCGAGGGGCAACTGCGATACGCCGAACGCGCTGCGCGCGTGCTGGCCGCGCGTGCCAAACACCTCGGCGAACAGAGCGCTGGCACCATTAGTCACGAAGTGCTGCTCGGTGAAGTCCGCTGTCGACTGGACGAGGCTGGTGAGCTTGACGATTCGCACGATCGAATCGAGGTCTCCGGTGGCGGCGTGCAGCGTCGCGAGCAAGTCGATGGCAACCAGGCGGGCCGCCGCGACACCGTCGGCGGTGCGCAGGTCCTCGCCAAAGCGGCCGGTCCGAACCTGGCCATCGACGCGCGAGAGATGGCCGGACACGTGGATCAGCTTGCCGGACCGCACGCTCGGCACATAGGCCGCCGCCGGGCCCGAAGCCTTGGGCAGTTCGATGCCGAGCTGCGTAAGCTTGTCGTAGATTCGCGGCACCGGCGCGAACGCCGGACCATTCGGTTTCAGGCGCATGCCGGACGTGAGATGCTGCCATGGCAGGTCCGCCGGATCGGCGATGAACGGACCGGGCGCACGCACCACGAAAATGTCTTCCGCGATCGGGGCGAAGTCGGCGCGGAAATGCACCGAGCTCTTGTTCACGAGAATCTTCATTTCCGCCGGTTCGATGCCGACCGCGCGGTACATGTTGCGGTCGAGCAGTTGTGCCTTGGTCGAGCTGACGGCAATGAGTACGCCGTCGAGCCGCAGCCGCGCCATTGGTCCCATGTCGGCAGCCTTGCCATGCATCATCGGTCCGCCGTAGACGAACTTGCCATCGGACAGTGCCTCCACCTCGAAGGTCGCCCGCAGCGGGGCATCCTCGCTCACCTGTGGGCAGCCGCCAAGCGCGATATCGATCCTCGCGCCAACTCCAGCCTGGTGCGCGGCCGCGGCCGCCGCTGGATCGCAGATGATCCCGATCGCGGCGTCCTGCGCGCCGGCCTTGAGAAGCGCACGCAGCATGCCCATGGTGTTGCCATCGCCGCCGACGCCCGGGTTGTCCTGCGTGTCCGCAAGGATCACTGGCCGGGTGGCTGTTTGCGCGATCCGCATGGCACGTTGCACCGCTGCATCAGGCTCCTCGAACTGCACGGCCCACTGGCTCTCGGGTTCACAGATGCGCGCGAGCAGTGCCTCGACGGCCCGCTCGACGCTGGCCTTATCAAAGCCATACCCCCAAACGACGGGGCCGCACTCGGCGAAGTCGGCCGCGGGAAAGCCCGGTGTGAACGACAGCGACAGCACGCCTTGTTGCTCCAGCTCTTCGAGCAGGCCGTAGATGCCTTGAGCGGGCTGCATCATCGTAGACATGCTGTTGACCGGTATCAGGAACGGCACGCGTTTTGCCACCAGGTGCGCACGCGTCTCCCGCCTGCGCAATTCAAGCAGCATCTCGGCTGCCCGCTTGCCGGTGGCGGCCATGTCCACGTGCGGATAGGTGCGATACGCCACCACCCCGTCCGCCAGCGCGAGCATCCGTTCGGTGACGTTGGCATGCAGATCCAGCGAGACCACGATCTTCATGTCCGGCCCGGTCGCGGCACGGATGCGCGCCAGCAACTCGCCCTCGCCGTCGTCGAGGTGCTGGGCCACCATGGCGCCATGCAGGTCGAGATAGATCGTGTCGTACGAGGCCGTCGCCACCGCCTCCACGATCTCGCCGGCGATGCGCTCGTAGGCATCGGTCGTGACATGGGCCGAAGCACCGGCTGCTGCCCAGATCACCGGCGTGACGGTGTGGCCGTGCTCGCGAACGTGGTGGATGAAGCCGCTGATCGGCACATTCACGTCCAGCAGGTCGTAGATCGCCTCGCCGCGCACCATGGCGGGGAAGTCCTCGCCACGGACGAAGCTCTCGTAGGTGGCCATGGTTGGCGCGAACGTATTGGTTTCGTGCTGGAAACCGGCAACTAGGATATTCAAGGAGAACCTTCCTGGAATGGGATGCTGGAACGAGGCGGGGCCAGCGACACGAGCGTGGGCGCCCCCAATGCCGGGAGGGGGGTATTACTGCGGCGTCAGCTTGATCGAGGCGGCCATCTTCCTGAATTTCTCGGTCTCGTCGACGTAGAACTTCGCGGAGGCCTCGAGCGTTTGTGGCTTCATCGGCTGCACGCCGGAGAGATCAAGCGCCTTGATCAGTTCGGGCGACCGCAGCGCTTGCTGCGAGGCATCCATCAATACGCGGGCACGCTCCGCCGGGACGCCGGCCTTGCTCATGACGCCCAGCCAGATCGAATACACGAACTCGGATTTGCGCGCGACGCTGGTTTCGGAGATCGCAGGCACATCGGGCAGGTTTCGCATGCGCTGTGTGTCCAGCACTGCGACCGCCTTGATCTTGTGCGTTTCGAGCAACTGCGTGGAGGCACCGAGGTTTGGCAGAATCGTCATGTCAATCTGGCGACCGGTCAGGTCTGCCAGCATCGGCGTGGCGCCCTTGTACGGCACCTGCAGCATCTTGGCGCCGGTCAGCTGAGCCATGTATTCGGCGACGATGTGGTACATGGTGCCGTAGCCCGGATTGCCGAAGGTCAGGCTCTTGCCACCTGCCGACTTGCTGGCCGTGATGATCTGTTCAAGCGAATTGTATGGCAGGTCGCTGCGCGTCATCACGACGAGCGGGTGGTTCGAGACCGGCGCCAGCAGGGCCAGTTCCTCCGACTTGTACTTGGCGCTGGCGAGCGCCAGCGGCGTCAGGATAGCCTCATTGGGCGAGCCCATGATCAGCGTGTAGCCGTCGGCCGGACGGCTGAGCAGCCGCTGCACTGCCAGCGCACCGCCGGCGCCGGGCAGATTCTCGATGACCACGGGCTGGCCGAGCGCCTTGGCCATCGCCGGCTGCATGGCCCGCGCCAGAACATCGGCGGGCCCCCCCGGAGGGAATGCCACCAGCATCGATATCGGCTTGGAGGGAAAGGCGTCGGCGGCGGACGTTGGTGCGCTGGTCAGTGTCATCCCCAGGATGGCGGCACTCAGCGCCATCCAGCGCTTGACGGGGGGTAGTCCTCGGTATTGCATGTCGTCCTCTACTTTCTTAGACCTTCTCGCATATCTACGAGAACCGGTTGTGAGGCGGATTGTTGGCTGAAAAATTCGTTCGAGGAACAGCAATCTTTACACGAGATCGTTGCCCTGTGGGCAACGCGGAGTTTTCAGCGTCGAGGTGCGTGCGGCTTTCCGGGCACTGCATTGAGCGGGAAGTGCCGCGTAATGTGCAAGCATCCGGGTCAAACTCTGCCGAGGGCACGAAGATCCGCTCAATGGCGCACGGGGGATGATGCTGAAGCGGACCACACCCTCCGCAGCAGTCATCTCATCGGCCAAGCCCGCCGGCGACACGGGATGTTCGTGGAGACCGTGGATGCGAAGGGCTTTTCTGCCGCGGGGCGCCGCCTGAACCTGGCCACATCGTCGGTCACGCGCGCGCTGGACGGGCTCGAGGCTTCGCTCGGGGCGGTGCTGCTGAACCGCTCCACGCGGCTGATTACCGTCACGGAGGCGGGCGCCGCCTACTATCAGCGGGCCCGCAGGATCCTGGACGCGGTCGAGGAGGCCGACGCGCTGATCGCGGATCGGGGCGAGGAGCCGGTCGGGCAACTGCGCGTGTCGTTGCCGGTGGCATTCGGCCGGCGGTGCATCGCGCCTTATCTGGGTAGGTGGCTGGCAAAGCATCCCCAGCTCGAGGTCGAAGTGACGCTGACCGACGATATCGTCGACTTGCTGGGGCCAGCGCATCGACCTTTCCGTGCGGCTGGGCAGCCCGGCATCCTATGACAATGTCGTCGCGCGGGAAATCGGGCGCTTTCGCCGCCGTGTCGTTGCCAGCCCGGCCTACCTGCAAAGCAATGCCAGTCCCGATGATCCGGTCGACCTCGTCAATCACCGCTGCCTTCGGTTCAGCTATGGCGCGCGGGATCAGGTGTGGACCTTCCGGCACGGCGACAGCGAGACCAAGGTACCCGTCAGCGGCCACTTCCGCAGCAACAACGCGGAGATCCTGCGCGAAGTCGCGCTGGCCGGCGGGGGGATCGGACTGCTGCCCGACTGGCTGGTCGACGACGACATCGCTGCCGGGCAGCTGACGGCCTTGTTCGACGACTGTTCCGTCAATCCGAACCAGGCAAGCTCCGCTATCTCCGCGCTGTATCTTCCGAACCAGCGCGGTTCGCGCAGAATCGGCGCATTCCTGGAGTTCCTGGCGGCGCTGCCCGGGCCGACCCGCCGCCGGGACTGACGCCAGGCAGCCGGTCCTCGCCGCGAATGCACCGCCCGGCGCGCTGCTGATGCGTGTGCGGTCACGCTACGGGCTGGGGTGGTGCCATCAGCTCCGCCAGTGCCTCGCGGAAACGCTCCGGCTTGCCGAAATACCGGCCCAGATGGATGCGCGATAGCATGCCGTCCCGTTCGATCGCCAGGGTCGGATAGCCCTGCCCGCCCAGTGCGTCGAGCAGTGCCTGGGTATTCCTGAAGTGCATGCCGATCTCGCGCAGGGCCTGGTCATAGGCTGTCGAGAACGCGTGTGCGTCCAGGCCCAGTTCGACGGCGATGTGGACCAGTTCGGCGCGCTCGGCAATGTGCCGGCCCTCGACATAGTACGCGGTCTGGAGCCGTTTCAGCATGCGCACACCCGCATCGGCCACCCATTCCGCAGCCAGCATCGCTGCCGTGGGCGGCGCGGAATCCAGCTTTACGTCATAGTTGAACTGGGTGCCCTCCTGGTACGGCGTGCCGAACGTCTGTCCGCTGAGCGCGGTAATGCGCGCTTCATGGGGCCGGACGAACTCGCGCCATTCCCCGGACATCATCTGTGCGCGCTCGCCGGCCAGCATGCCGCCACCATGCGCGACGACCTTCAGTCCTTCGGTCTCTTCGGCTACCGAAATCAGCGGCGCCAGGCCGTAGCACCAGCCGCAGTAGGGATCGTACACATAGTGAAGAGTGGCTTGATTTTCCATGTCGCTTCTCCTTGTTCAACGCGATGCGTCGGGGATGCAGGAAGGTTAGGCGCGATCGCCGCCAGCATGAATGGCATATCCGTGCAATCCAGCGTTGCATCTCGCGCAAGGCCGCGGCTGCAGCGGCGGGGCCGCCGCCTGCCGCCGCCGGTCGTTGCTGTTGCCGCAAAGCGCTCTTGCTTTGCCGTCCCATTCAGCGATCACGCACGGCCCTCTACCATGGCTGCATCGGATCGCACATCGGACCGCATATTGGAGCCAGACATGGAAGGCAATCTTTCCCTTGATGCAGAACCATCGGCATCTGTCGCGCCGGACCCGGCGGCACTGGCGCGCCCGCCCAGGGCACTCGTCATCGGCGGCTCGCTCGGCGGCTTGTTCGCGGCAACCGCGCTGCGCGCGGTCGGTTGGAATGTGGAGGTGTTCGAGCGTTCGCCCTCCGCGCTGAGCAGCCGCGGTGGCGGGATCGTGCTTCAGCCCGAGGTGATACGCGCCTTTGCCTTTGCCGGCGTCGTCCCGGGCGGCGCGCTTGGCGTGCGCTCGCACGACCGGCTGTACCTGGATTCCCGCGGCACGGTTCGCGACCGGCAGCATTCGCCCCAGACTCAGACGTCGTGGAACACGTTGTACGCGGCATTGCTGCGCAGCTTCCCGGCCGAGCACTATCATCGCGGAGCGCGGCTGACCGGCGTCGGGCAGGACGGCTTCGGCGTGCATGCCACGTTTGCCGATGGCCGGCAGGCGCAAGGCGACTTGCTGGTCGGCGCCGACGGGGCCGGCTCCACGGTCCGATCGCTCGTGCTGCCGGGTATCTCGCCGACCTATGCCGGCTATGTGGTCTGGCGCGGACTGGTCGAGGAGGAACGCCTGCCCGATAGCGCCAGGCCGCTGCTCTACGAGAACTTCGTGTTCCAGCACGAACCTGGCTCGATGATGCTGCAGTACATGGTGCCGGGGGTCGACGGTTCGACCGAGCCGGGTCACCGCCGCTTCAACTGGCTGTGGTACCTGAAGGCGGAGCCTGGCACCAAGCTCGAGCAGGTCCTGACGGACCGCAACGGCACGTTGCGCAACCAGTCCGTGCCTCCGGGTTCGCTGGGGCCCGGGCAGGAGCGCTGGATTCGCCGGATGGGCGCCGCGCATGCAAACCCTGCGTTCCAGGCGTTGATCGAGAACACCACGGAAATCTTCGTCCAGAAGATCCAGGACCTGCAGGTGCCCGGCATGCGGTTCGGCCGCGTCGTGCTGACAGGCGACGCGGCCTTTGTGCCGCGGCCGCACACCGCGGGCAGCACGGCAAAGGCGGCCGGCGACGCCGTGGCTCTCGCGCTTGCCGTCGCGCAGGCGCGTGGGCAGGATCTGGACGCCGCGCTGTCGGCCTGGCAGCAGGACCGCCTGGCGGAGGGCGCGAGAATGACGGCGTGGGGCATTGGCATGGGCAACCGGATCATGGGTATCGCGCACGCCTGAGCACGGCTGGCGACCGTGGCGGTGTTGTCCGTTCGATGCGGCAGCCCCGGCCGCTGCCGTTCAGGCCGACGGCGCTGTTCCGGCGAATGCGTCTTCCAGCAGCTGGCGGATCCCCTCGCGTTCGAGCGGACGCGGATTCGGATACTGGTCGCGCAGCGCCAGCTCGCAGGCGCGATCGAGGTCTTCCGACGACAGTCCCAGTTCACGCAGCGACGTGGGCGCACCGAGCTTCGCCGCCAGTTCGAACACGGCGAGCGGACCGCTGCCGTGCCCGGCACCCAGTGCCTGTGCAATGGCGGCCATTGCCTCCGGCGCGGCAGGCGCGTTGTACGCCAGCGCATGGGGGAGCACCACCGTGTGGACCTCGGCGTGCGGCAGGTTGAAGGTCCCGCCCAGTGTGTGGCAAAGCTTGTGATGCAGACCGGCCGTCACGCTGCCGAGCACGGCCCCGCACAGCCAGGCGCCGTAGAGCGCGTCGCTGCGGGCTTCGCGCCGCGCCTCGTCGGTGTGCTGCTCCGCTGCGGCAATGACCGGCAGTGCCCGGCCGAACGCTGCAATGCCTTCGCGTGACATCCACTGGCTCACCGGGTTGCGGTCGGAGGCATAGAGCCCCTCCGCCGCATGGGCGATGGCATTCATACCACTGGTCACGCTGATCGGGACGGGCAGGCCCAGCGAGAGGTCCGGATCGTAGAGGATGGTTCGTGGCAGCACGCGCGGGTCGCGCCCCGTGCGCTTCAGGCCGGCATCGGTCAGACCATAGATCGGCGTCATTTCCGACCCGGCGTAGGTCGTCGGCACAGCGATGACCGGCAGTTCCGACTCCAGTGCGATGGCCTTTGCCAGCCCGATGGTCGAGCCGCCGCCAATGGCGACAGCGCAGTCGGCACCAAGCCGCGCGGCGTGCTCGTGCGCCAGGCGCGCTTGCTCGATCGGCACGTGCATCACGGCGCCGTCGAAAATCCCGGCGCTGCGCGTGCCCAGCACCGCCACCGCGCGTTCGGCAAGCTTGCGCTGGCCGGGCGTGCACAGCACCAGCGCGCTGCGCGCGCCGAGGGCATCGGCTTCCTCGCCAAGCCGCGCCAGGCTGCCGGGGCCGAAGACGACACGTTGCGGACGGGTCTGGTAGGCGAAAGGAACCATCGCGAAATGCCTGTCAGGAAGTTGATAAAGGGTTTAGGCCAGCAGCGCGCGCTCAGTCGACCGCGATGTTGCGCGCCTTGATTAGCCGGCCCCAGCGTGCCGATTCGTCCTGGATCAGCTTGTTGGTCTGTTGTGCGTCGCCGGCCACCACGTCGAAGCCGCCGTCGGTCAGCAGTTTCGCGATCGCCGGATTGCGCAGCGTCGACGTCATGGCGGTGGTCAGTTTCCCCAGCACTTCCGGCGGGGTCTTGGCCGGCGCGATCATCCCGACCCACGAATAGGCCTCGAAGCCCTTGTAGGACTCGGCTACCGCGGGGACAGCCGGCAGCCTCGCGTCACGCTGGCGCGAGGTCACGGCCAGCGCGCGCAGCTTGCCCGACTGCACATAGGGCAGCACCAGCGGCAGGCTCGCGATCATCGAGTCGACGTGGCCGCCGAGCAGGTCATTGATGGCCGGGCCGCCGCCCTTGTAGGGGGTATGGATGCCGCTGGTGCCGGCGGCCTCGTGGAAGGCTTCGGCCACGAGCTGGTTCGAGCTGCCGTTGCCCACCGATGCGTAGGACACCTTGTTCGGCACGCGTGCCGCCGTCACGTAGTCCTGCACGGTCTTGTAGGGCGAGGCGGCGGGTACGACCAGCACCATCGGCGAGCGCACCATATAGGAAACGCCTGTCAGGTCGCGGTGCGAGGCATAGGGCAGCTTCGGGTAGAAATGCGGCTCGGTGGCAAAGCTGTCGAACACCATGCCGACGGTGTAGCCGTCCGGCGCGCTGCGCGCGATCTGCCCCGTGCCGATGGTGCCGCCCGCGCCTGCGCGGTTGTCGATCACCACCGTCTGCGCCAGCTGCTTGCGCAGGCCCTCCTGGACCTGCCGCGCGACCTTGTCGACGGTGCCGCCCGCGGCATAGGGGACGACGATCGTGACCGGCTTGGCGGGCCATGCTTCCGCCCGCGCGAAGCCCGGCGCCAGCGTGCAGGCAAGCGTCAGCACCAGCGCGGCGGATGTTTGCGCGCGCGCCCGCGCCGCATGGAAAAGGGGGGCCAGGGCAGTAGTCATCTTGGAACTTATCTCCATGGTCGGTACCTTTATGATCGTTCGTGTCGGCTTGTCGGTTTAGCAAATGACATGATGCTTCTGCTTTGCATTTCCTGCAAAAAGCCTTGCACCGCAGCGCATCGTCCCGATACTATGCGCTGGTTGTTGCAACGGGAAGCCTTTGCTTCCGCGCAACGCCTTTGCGGGAAATGCACAAATGGAATTTGTCCGTTTTGCCGAGAACCTGGCCACCTTCGTCGACGTGGCGCGCGCCGGCAGCTTTTCGGCGGTCGCCAGGCGCAAGGGACAGGTGGCGTCGTCGGTAGCGCGCCAGATCGATGCCCTCGAGCGCGAAATGGGCGTTGCGCTGTTCACGCGCTCCACGCGCGCGCTGGTGCGCACCGAGGCCGGAGACCTGCTGTTCGAGCGCGCCACGCGCATCCTGCAGGAACTGAACGAAACGCGCGACGCCGTGACGGCGCTGGAACAGGGCGTCAGTGGCAGGCTGCGGGTTGCCTGCCTGCCGGCCTTCGCGCGACGCCATGTGGTGCCGCATCTTGGCAGCCTGTATGCGCAGTATCCGGGGCTGACCGTGGAGCTGGAGCTGACCGACCGCGTCGTGGATCCGGTGCTGGAGCGCTTCGACGTGGTCATCCGCGTCGGACAGCAGGCCGACAGCAGCCTGATTGCCCGGCGCATCGCCAGCCAGCGCTATATCGTCTGTGCAACGCCGGCCTATCTCCAGGCGCACGGCCGTCCCTTGCATGCCGAAGAGCTCGCCCATCACCGTCTGATCGACCGCGCCCACAGTACCAGCATGCGTGGGTGGCGAGAAGTACTCAGGCCGGCTCATGCCGCGAGTGCCGCGTTCGCCATGGAGTGTGATGATTGCGATGCGCGCCGGCTGTCGGTGTTGCAGGGGCTCGGGATTGCGCTGATGCCGGACTGGTCGGTCGGCGAGGATATCGGTGCGGGCCGCCTGGTGGAACTGCTGCTGGAGGGCGTGTTACCGCAGGCGCAAGGCGGCATCCATCTGGTGCGGGCCGCGCCGCGTCCGCCGGCCAAGCTCAAGGCATTTTCCGCGCACCTGCTCCAGAGCATCGGCTCCCCGCCCCGCTGGCAGGTGGCGATGACGCGCGCCGGTGGTCCTGCCGGGCGCGATGCCGCCTGAGATGTCATTGCCGGGCGCCGCATGGCTGGCAGCAGCAAAGCCGGACCCGGTAAGGCCTGGCGTTGCCGCGGTCTGGCTCAGGCCAGCGCCGGATAGTCGGTGTAGCCGACAGCCGTGCCACCGAAGAACGTGGCGGCATCCGGCGCGTTCAGCGATGCCTGGACCCTGAGGCGACGGGGCAGGTCAGGATTGGCGATGAACGGTCGGCCGAACGCGATGATGTCGGCGCGGCCGTCGGCGATCGCCTGCTCCGCGGACTTGCCATCGTACCCGCCTGCCAGCATCAGGACGCCGCGGTATGCCGCCCGCATCGCGAGAATCATGCCGTCCCAGCGCGGATCAGCGGCCTCGTCCTTGACGGTCCCGACCATGGCCGGCTCGACCAGGTGCAAGTACGCCAGCGGCCAGTCATTGAGGCGTTGCGCGATGTAGCCAAAGGTGGCCTCCGGCGTGTCATCGCCCATGCCCATGAAGCGTCCCATCGGTGTGAGGCGTACGCCCACGCGCTCCGCCCCGATTTCCTCGGCCGCGGCGTCCACCACCACCAGCAGGAAGCGGGCGCGGTTCTCGATGCTGCCGCCATAGGCGTCGGTGCGGTGGTTGCTTTCCGAATTGATGAACTGGTCCAGCAGGTAGCCGTTGCCCGCATGGATCTCGACGCCATCCACGCCCGCGTCGATCGCATTGCGCGCGGCCCGCCGGTAGTCCTGCACGATGGCCGCAATCGCTGCCGCACTCAATGCCTGCGGTGTCGGGATCTCGCTCCACACGCCGTTGCCGTCCGCGTCGACGATGAAGGTCTTGCCCGGCACGGGCAGCGCGCTCGGCGCCACGGGCAGGGCGCCGCCGGGCTGGAACGACGGGTGCGAAACGCGGCCGACATGCCAGAGCTGCAGGAAGATCCGGCCGCCTTCGGCATGCACGGCCTCCGCCACTGCGCGCCAGCCCTCGATCTGCTCGGCGCTATGGATGCCGGGCGTCCAGGCATAGCCTTGCCCCTGTTGGGAAACCTGCGAGGCCTCGGTAATGATCAGCGCTGCCGACGCACGTTGCCGGTAGTACTCCACATTCATGGCGCTGGGCACGTTGCCCGGCTGGCCGGCGCGCGAGCGCGTCAGGGGCGCCATGGCCACGCGGTGGTTCAGTTGCAGGGCCCCGATGGTGATGGGAGCGAACAGATGGGATGTCATGACAGCGACTCCTGTTGACGGATTTCGAAGAGACACGGTCTCAGCGGCGCGAAGCCAGTTCCAGCGCCGCCAGCGAGACCAGGCCAAGACCACTGCCGGCGGCGACGATGCCGGACCAGCCGAGATGCGTGTAGAGCGTGCTGGCCAGTGCGGAGCCCACCGCGCCGCCGGCACGCGCTCAATGCCGCCAGCCGCGGACGCCTGAACGCGTAGCACGATGTTGCGGCTCGCGGCGCGGCAGTGTCGTGACGATGATCGCCACCGTGGCCAGCGTCATCGCGGCGGCGATGTAGAAGACGGCGCGCCAGCCGAAGAGAACAGCCCGACGGCATAGCCGATCTGTGTCAGCGACACGATCACGCTGGCGCTCTGGGCGGACAGGCCGACCGCCGGGGCAATCAGCTCGATGATCGGCTGAGCGTAGTAGAGATTGGCGACCAGCACGCCGGCGCACAGCGCAAACAGGGCGACCAGCGCGCCGGACATCGGCGCGGTCGCATGGGCGGGGCCATGCTGGGTGGGGGAGGCTGTGGTTTCCATGGCTTTGGGTGTCAGGTTGCGGTGTCCAAAGATTAGGGGCCGCCGGGGGCAATTTGAATCACGGCAGCAAGCAAGTCAGCGTTGCGCGGCGCGCAACGCCTTCATTTCGGGGGTGGCGTTTAATGATCATTGGATAATCAACGGGCAGACGGCGCGCGGCGCAATCGCCACGGCGGCAGCCTGAATCAACAACCGGAAGCTACCTGGCAGCTCATTGGTGGCGTCTTCGATGAGTTCGCGCACACGGCCGAGAACGTGGGTCAGGCCCTGCGGCACGACGAGACCGAACTCGGCCAGCAGGCCGCGGATGTGGTTGGCCTGGGCGGTGCGTGCACCGACGAAGCCCTGGCGCACCCGATGCAGCGCCAGCACGGCCTGCTGCTCGACGTTCTTAAGAGGCACGAAGCGCATGTTGGGCCGCGCGACCGCTTCGCAGATCGCCTCGGCATCGGCCGCGTCGTTCTTATTGGTCTTGACGTAGGGCTTGACGAACTGTGGCGCCATCAGCTTGACGGTGTGACTAAATGCCTGCAGCTTGCGCGCCCAGTGGTGGGCTCCGCCGCAAGCTTCCATGCCAATCAGGCACGGAGGCAAATTGGCGAAGAAGGGAATGGAAAGGGCACCGATGGCGCCGGCCCCGGCAGCCCGCGCCGCAGGCAATGGCCGGTGCCCACGCGACTAACTCTATTCGACCGTTGGCCCCGGATAAAGGCATCGGCAAGAACAACAATTGGTACTGCCAGGAACAAATCCACTGCCTGGCAGCCTTTTGTATCCCTTTGTATCGGCAAGCCTGCGGGATACGTACATATGCAAATCCGCACTCTGCACGCCACAGCCCGGATACATGAGTCGCCTTAAATCCATGGATCCCGCCGCAGGGGCGCGCGGGATGCAACTTCCATCAGTCTTCTGGAGCCAACCATGACCCAATCCGGACAAACCCTCTATACCGGCAAGACGCACACCACCGGCGGACGCGACGGCGCCGCCCGCAGCGATGACGGCCGACTGGACGTAAGACTGTCGTCACCTGGCAGCAGCGGCAGCGGCACCAACCCCGAGCAGCTGTTCGCCGCAGGTTGGTCCGCCTGCTTCATCAGTGCGATCGGCTTCGCGGCCCGCGCCAGCAAGATCGCACTGCCGCCGGATCTGGCGGTCGACGCCGAAGTCGACCTGGCCAACAGTGAGGGCGCCTACTTCCTGCGCGCCCGGCTCAACGTGAGCCTGCCGGGCGTGGACACGGAGACCGCCCGGGCGCTGGTGGACACCGCGCATCTGAACTGCCCTTACTCCAAGGTCACGCGCGGCAACCTCGACGTCGAGATCAACCTGGTCTGACCCAGGCACCTGATCCGGGTCCGGGCGGCCGGCGGGCGGCCCGGACCCCACCCTCGATACGGGCCGAAGGCACTGGCGGATAGTGTCAGGACGCCCTCGTGCCAGGCGATTGTTGCCATGGCGGACCAACAGTGGTTGCCGCCGTTGTGTTCCTTACCGGGGCCGGTATGTCCGGCGCGAACATTAAGAGACCGTTTCAAAAAGACGGCTCAGCGCGCCTGAAGATGTTCCAGCAGACGAGAGAGCAGCCGAGTTTGAGGAGGGTCCTCATGAATGTCAGCTCGACGTTCGAAGCGAATGCGAAGACGACGGAAGTTGTGAAGTCACGCAGGAGTACGTTCGACAACCCAGCGGAATTTGCCCAGTCCACTGCCATGTTCTGTGCGGCGCTTGGCGATTACTGGTTTGACGCCGCGCTCACGCAGCCGCTGACGATGCGGTTCGGAGTCGTAGCCGCGGTCGGCGTACGCCGCGAATCGGCGGAATGGCATGACGAGCGGCAGCAATTGGCTGACGTCGTTGCGGTTCGCGCCGGTCAGGATTGCACTGATGGGGACGCCATTCGCATCGACGAGGATGTGATGCTTGGAACCGGGTCGCGAGCGATCCGTGGGGTTCGGGCCAGTTTTTCGCCCGCCCCAACGGCTCGCACCAACGATGAATCGACGGCTGCTCGTGAGAAATCGAGTTGGCCGGTCTCGTGTAACTTCGCGAGCCCAGCTTGTGCAGTCGGTCCCACACGCCGGCCTTCTGCCAGTCGCGCAAGCGCCGCCAGCAGGTCGAACCAGAGCCAAATCCCAACTTGGTCGACAGGTCGCACCAGCGTATTCCGGTCTTGAACACGAACAGGATGCCATTCAGCGCCGCCCGATTCGAAACCGGGCGCCGCCTGGATATTTCTCGCGTCGCGGTTTCGACGGCGGCAGCAAAGGCTCGATCAGTGCCCACAGCTTGTCGTCAATGATCGGCGCGCTCATCCCCTCGGTTCCGGTTGTTCAGATGGCCAAGGCTAACAGCCCCCTGGGGTCTTTAGCGAAATGGTCTCTTAGGCTTCGTCGCCAAACGACTTCAGCCAGCTGTACCGGCTAGCGGCTTCCGACCCTCGGGCCATCACCGTTCCCCGCCATCCGCACGCTTGCGTTGAACGGGCCTTGCCCGCGCCGCCATCGCCTCACCGACCGCGTCCCGCACGCATTCCGCCAGCGACTCCGAAGCCCGCGTCCGGGTCGTGGCACTCGCCCGCGCGATCACCAGCGGCTGCCGCACCGTCTCCTCCAGAATCGGCCGCTCCGCCACGCTTGCGCCCTGGCCTGACGCTGGCGCCTGCGTAATCAGCAGCGCCACTCCCAGCCCATTCGCCACCATGCTCCGCGCCAGCTCCAGCGACGTCACGCGGTAGCGCACCTCTGGCTGCAGTCCAAATTGCCAGAACGGCGCCATCAGGAATTCACGGCTGTGCGGCAGATCGATCAGGATCAGCGGCTCCCGCGCCAGTTCGTGCAACGATATCCCACCCTTGTGCCGCGCCAGTCGTGAACCGGCAGGCACCAGCCCGTAGGGCCTGAGTTCCGCCATGACCTCGCGGTCGATTTCATTGGGCAGGCCGACGTCGTAGGTTAGCGCCAGCTTGATCTGCCCGCCGTGCAGCCAGTCTTCAAGCTGGGCCAGGTCGCCCTCGACGAAGCGCACCGAAAAGCCAGGGATAGCGCTCGCGCGCGATGCGCAGCACCAGCGGCAGGTAGGTCGGCGCCAGCGTGCGGAAGACGCCGATCCGGACCTCGCCGGCGGTGGCATCGCCGCTCTTGTCGACTTCGAACGCCATGGCCGCGCCGAGGATGTGGCGCGCTTCGGCGAGCTTGCGCACGCCGAAGTGGGTCAGGGTCATCTTCGCGCCCGCGTCGCGCGGAAACAGCGCTTCCTCGAACAGCGTCTCCAGTTCGCGGATGGCGACGGAGATGGAGGGCTGGGAGACGTTCAACTGCCGCACCGCCGCCGTGGTGCTGAACGATTCCGCGGTCGCGACGAAGTAGCGCAACAGCCGCAGCGAGGTGCGCATTAAGAAATATGCCGCACAGAATCGTGTCACCGCAACGCAATCCGGGCGCCCCTGCAGGGTACGGCGCCGCCAGGCCTGCAGGCCGAGGTGAACGGGCTGCTGGGCGCGGCGGGCATTCCGGTTGCGCCCATCCGCAATGTGAAGGAGGCACTAGAAAGCGAGCATGCCGCCCATCGCGGCCTGCTGACCGAAGTGCGCGAGCCGGACGGTGGCACCGTGCGGCTGCCATCGCAGCCGGTGAAGTTCTCAGGCTATGGCGCCAACCGCGTGACGCCTGCGCCGGCGTTGAGGCAGCACACCGAGGCCATCCTGGGCGAACTGGGTATCGCCTCTGCGCAGGCCGGGCAATTGTGGGCCAGCGGCGCGCTGGGTGCCGCGGCGATGGCCGCCGAAACATTGCAAACGCATATTTTCAACACGGAGAAGCAACATGCATAGGCGCTTGGGTGTCGAGCCGGGCGATCTGGAAATCGCGGACGCGATCAGCCGTTTCGCACAGAGCGAACTGGCGCCGAAGGCGGCCGAAGTGGATCGCGACGAAACCTCCACCACCCGCTACGTTCCCCAGCTCGCCGAACTCGGCCTGATGGGCATGAACCTGCCTGAGCGTTGGGGCGGGACCGAAACCTCGCCGGTCGCCTGATCCTGTCGCTGGCCGAGGTCGCCAGGGCCTGCGCCTCGACCTCGTCGATGATCGGCGCGCACTACCTGGCCACCGATTCCATCCTGATCGGCGGCGACGACGGGCTGCGCGAGCACTACCTGCCGGAAACGGCGTCGGGCACGAAGCTGGGCGCCTTCGCGCTGACCGAGCCGCGCGCCGGCTCCAACCCCGCCGACATGGCCACGCGCGCCACGCCGGAGGGCGACGGTTATCGCCTGCGCGGCGTCAAGCACTTCATCTCCAACGCGGACGCGGCGGACTTCATCGTGGTCTACGCCAAGACGGATCCGGCCGCCGGCACGCGGGCATCAGCGCCTTCGTGCTGGCCGCCAACCGGCTGGGACCGGAAGGCAGCGGCTTCCGCACGGCAATGAAGGTGCTCGACAACAGCCGCCTGGACGTGGCCGAGCGGCTGGTGCGCGATGCCCGCATGCTGCGCATCTACGAGGGCTCGTCCGAGATCCAGCGCACCGTGATCGCGCGCGCCGTGCTGGGGTGAGCGCCGCGCTCAGCGCAGGGACCGGAACGCGGCGCGCACCTCGGCGCTGAACAGCCCCGGCTCTTCCCAGGCCGCGAAGTGGCCGCCCTTGTCTACGCGGTTGTAGTAGACCAGGTTGCGATAGGTCCGTGCTGCCCAGTGCTTCGGCGGCCTGTAGACCTCGCCGGGGAAGATTGTTACGGCAGCGGGGATCGAGATGCCGGTCCCGCTGGCCGCGCCAGGATTACTCTCCGCGTAGATGCGCCCGCTCGACGGCCCGGTGTTGGTCAGCCAGTAGAGCGTGATGTTGTCGAGCAGTTCGTCGCGGGTCAGCGCGCGCTCCGGGTCGCCTCGGGTGTAGACCCAGTCGGCGATCTTGTCATAGATCCACGCCGCCAGTCCCACGGGCGAGTCAGAGAGGCTGTAGCCCAGTGTTTGCGGGCGCGTCCCCATGATGGCGGCGTAGCCGAAGCCTTTGTTGAGGAACTCCCGCGCTTGGTCGAATACCGCCTGATCTTCGGCAGTCAGGCCCTCCGGGGCAGGATCGCCGCTCTTGAGCGCCCTGGCAATTTCCGGCGGGAGCGTGGTCGCGCGCTCGATCCGGTTGACGTGGATACCGAGCAGGCCCGCAGGCGCCTGGCGGCCCATGGCATCGGAAATGATGGCGCCCCAGTCGCCGCCTTGCGAGACGTAGCGCGAATATCCCAGGCGCTTCATCAGGACGCCCCAGGCGCGGCCGATCCGGTCCGGATTCCAGCCGGTGCCCTTGGGCTTCTCCGAAAAGCCGAAGCCAGGCAGGGAAGGCAGCACCAGGTGGAAGGCATCGTCGGCAGTGCCGCCGTGCGCCGTCGGATCGGTCAGCGGACCGATCACCTTCAGCAACTCGAACACCGAACCCGGCCAGCCGTGGGTCATGATCAGCGGCAATGCGTTGGGATGACGGGAGCGCACGTGGATGAAATGAATATCCAAGCCGTCGATATTGGTCAGGAACTGCGGCAAGGCATTTAGCTTCGCCTCGGCCTTGCGCCAGTCGTAGCCCGTCTGCCAGTAGCGCACAAGCGGCTGGAGCTTCGTGAGCTGCACGCCATGGGAGCGATCACTGACCGTCTCGGCGTCGGGCCACCGCGTCGCGGCCAGGCGGCGGCGCAGGTCGGTAAGCGCGGCTTGCGGAACATTGACGCGGAACGGGCGGATGGCATCTGCGGCAGCGGCCTGTGCCCCGGCGGCCTGCGCCGCATCGGACCGGGTAGCAGCCGTTACCGGACGAAATGCCGCAAGGGCGGCCGCCGCCACGCCGCTCAGCAACAAGGCCCGGCGGGACAGGACGGTAGCGTTGGGAGATTCCGATGCACTCATGGTCGCACTTCTTGAGCTCTGGTTTTCAATATCGCGGTGCATTCAGGTCGCGCTCACTTGCTCGGTACGGCCAGCGGAGCCCCTTTCTTGACAATATAGGTAGCGAGTTCCGCCGCCTTGCCGGTGCCGACATTCCTTGCCGAGTGAGCCGTTCCCGAAGGGATGAACAAGCTGTCGCCGGCCTTGAGCGTGACCGGCGGCTGGTCCCCGAGCTGGTACTCCAGCGTGCCTTCGAGAACAAAGGCGACTTCTTCGCCCGGATGAGAGTGCTTCGGGGCAAACGCGCCCGAATCGAAGTCGACTCGCACCTGGACGGCCTCGCGTCCGGGCACGCTGATGTCCTGCTTCAGCAGGTCCGTGCGATGGATACCCACGGCCTGCGCCTGGGCCGCTTGCATCGCGATGCTGCTACCGACGACCAGCAACGCCGTCGCCATGAATCGAGTCGTTTTCATTTGGAAGTCCTTTCATGCCCGGGAGCATGCGTAAGTGAGCTGATGCGTGACAGGGCGATTACCGGCATCCGGTAACGCCATTTGAGCAGCGTGACGTGTTAGCGATGTATCGGCCAGGCGGGGTTTTCGTAAGCGCATGTGTTCGCGCTAACGGCTGACACATTGCGATACAAAACGGGCGCCACGAAGGCAGTGCTCGCCTCATTTTTGGTTCTTCGAAGAATTCCGGGGACTGAATTGCCACATTCCGTATCCTAATGGCCGTTAAGACGGCGATTAGGGAACGGGATGCTGGATCGGAAAACGCTACAGGCGTTGGGCTGCTGGGATGGCTACAAGCTGGAACGGGTGGTGTGGCCTGAAGGGGAAAGCCGACGCTAGCGCTGTACCTCAAGCCGGTCAGCAAAGTCATGTACTGCGAGGAATGCGGGTCGAAGTGCCGGCAGGTCCATGAGACGGTGGTGCGGCGCGTGCGGGATCTTCCGCTGTTCGAGTACCGGGTCGTGCTGCACGTTCCCCGGCGCCGGGTGTGGTGCGACCAATGCGGTGGCCCGCGCCTGGAACGCTTGGAATGGCTTGGCCGCTACCAGCGTGTCACGGCCCGTCTAGCTCAGGCTTGCGGTCAGCTACTGCGTACCTGGCCATGGACGAATTCGCGCTGCACAAGGGCCATCGCTATGCCACGGTCGTCGTCGATCCGATCGGGCGGCAAGTGCTCTGGATCGGTCAGGGCCGCTCGCGCGAGACAGCACGGGCCTTCTTTGAGCAGCTCCCGGCGGGAGTAGCCAAGCGCATCGAAGCCGTTGCCATCGACATGACAACTGCCTATGAACTGGAGATCCGGGAGCATCGCCCGCAGGCTGAGGTGGTCTTCGACCTCTTCCACGTGGTAGCCAAGTATGGGCGCGAGGTGATCGACCGGGTCCGTGTGGACCAAGCCAATCGCCTGCGGCACGACCGTCCAGCCAGACGGGTACTCAAATCCACGCGCTGGCTGCTGCTGCGCAACAAGGAAAACCTGAGCGACACTCAAGCCGTGCATTTGAATGACGTGCTGCAGGCCAATCAACCGTTGCTGACCGTCTACATCCTGAAGGACGAACTCAAGCGGCTGTGGTTCTACCGCCGTCCCGCATGGGCCCAGAAGGCTTGGGAGCATTGGTGCGCCCAGGCAAGGCAGAGCCGGATTCCAGCCCTGCAGTTGTTCGCGCAGCGCTTGCAGACCTATTGGTACGGCATCATCGCTCGATGCCGGCACCCGCTGAACACAAGCGTCGTTGAGGGCATCAACAACACCATCAAAGTCATCAAGCGCCGAGCCTACGGCTACCGTGACGAGGAATACTTCTTCCTAAAGATCAAGGCGGCGTTCCCCGGAATTCCTCGTTGAACCTTTTTTTTCCAGGCTGTTGTTGTCCACGCTGACCTCCCCATCGAGGAGGTGGTGCGTCAGCGCCGCCCAGTTCTTGAGGCTGTAGTCGAGCGCCTTGGCCGTGATGCCACCATCGGGTACACGTGACCGCTCCAGCTGCAGCCAGGCATGCAGTTCCTCCCACAACGGCTTGGCGTCGCTGTACCTTCTGACCAGACGTTGTTCGCTGCTGAGGGAGGCGAGCTCGCGCTCAAGGCGGTAGATCTGCGCAATGCGACGCAGCGCCTCTGGCGCGACCGTGCTGCCGCGCTGGTTCCGTAGCAGCTCGTCGTACCGACGCCTATGAGCCTGGGCTGCGCCGAAGACCTGCACCACGCGGGCCAGCAACCGCTCGCTTCCGGCACGCATGTCGATGGGCTCGACCGCCAACCATGGCGCGTCAATGCGGATCATCGCAACCAGTCCCGAAGCAGTTGGGCAAACTGCTGGGCCGCTGACAGAGGCCAGTGCACAACCAGCGTGCCGCCTGCGTGCTGTATCTCCATGCGGATGGTCTCGGGCGTTGCCGCCGCCGGCGTCTTACACGGTAGCACCTCCCCCGTGACAGGGGACAGAGCGTTCATCTGTAGCGGAACAAACGCGTGGCCCTCGCTCAGCGCCGTCAGCATCTGCCGCTGACGGTCCTCGCGCATCCATCGGTGCACCATGTTCGGGTTCAGCGCGTGGCTGAGCGCGACCCCCGCCATCGAAGCACCTGGCTGGCGAACCTGCTCCAGAACCATGGCCTTGAATTCGGCGCTGTACTCCCGCCGGTGCGGCCGCTCAACTGTCGACACTTGATCCATCGTATCCACGATCCTCCTTCGTGGGGACGATGCTTCATCGCTTCAATCGATTCAAGATGGGGCAACTGGCCGCTTACTTGGATACAGCGCAACGATCTCGAATCGGCCCAGCCTGGCGAGTTGTGGATCGCCGATCGCAACTTCAGCACCCGGGCGATCCTTGCCGGCTGGCAGCAACGTGGCAGCGCGTGCGGCTTCATCCTGTAGTGACAAACTTTCACCACCAACCGTGATTGTCACACTACGGCTTGCAGACGACTGCTTTGGATTGGTTGCGGCTATCGCTCTCTGTTGCATCGGACGACCGCTCATCGGCCATTCTGTCATCGGCGATCGGAGACCGGTTGAATCCACAGCCGGCTACTGCCGTTGCGCATCCGCCATTCCTGTCAGTAACCGTTGCCTTGGCACGGGGGTCAGAAAGAACATGAGGCCGGCGAGTCGGGACGTTGCGATAGGGCACGATAACGCGCAGTTATTATTACGCCTAAGAACCGGTTGTTTCCAAAGTAGGGGGACCTCACACATTTCGCGTCAGGACCAGGTCGTAAAATTGCCGTTCTCAGACCCGCGAGCGGCGACGGAGTCCCCTGACAAGTCCTGACGAATTCCCGGGCACCACCAAGTGTTGCTGTGAGGAACCGGAAATAGCTGGACTGCAATGCAGGCGCCGTTTTGCGCACTTCTCGTTGCAAGGATTCAACCCGGTTGTCAGTGGCTCTTGCCGACCCCGAACAGCCCTTCGATCCGAGTCTGCCTCTGCGCATTCGGGCGGAGCGCTTCTGCACTTATGTCCCCGTGCAGCAGGCCCCACCGGTGATGCTCCCTATTTCCAAAAAAACGCCGCCACCTTGTGCCGGCATTACCGGACAACAGCGCGAAGCGATTTACTTCGGCGCAACGACCTAGCGGGCATTCTTCATGGCTTCGGGCGTCATGCTTTCCGTCGAGACGATGGTCAAGGATTGCGCTGAACCAGCGACCGTCTTCTCCGAAACATTCAACGTCGCGTTGACGGAATCCGGGAACGAATACATAGCACCTGTAGCCGGGTCAACGGCCAGCAAGCCAATTACGCCGCCAAACAGAATGTTCCCGATGTACCAGCCGTTGACTGTGCTGACGATGTCCAATTGCCCCCGGCTCGTAACCTTAGCGTGCCGACTCACGCCCAGTGACTTCCACCGGCGCACTCTGGTCCTCGTCACCATTGGATGCCCAGCTCGGGCACGGTGAAAGACTCCAGGTCGTCGAGGAAATCGGTGGCGTACCGGGCTTCGGCGGTGCCAATCACCGCGGGGTGCCGGCCTGGTACGTCATGTGCGAGTACCGCTGCTGCATGACCCCATTCGGGAACCGTACCGCAAACGTCGCTCTTCATTGCCGCGCCGAAAGTGGATGATGGGGCGCCTCGTTGTTTTGATCCTTTTGGGCATTTTATTGAGCAAAGGTAGTCTCGAAATCGGTATCGGGTACGCCTAAAGTGGAGGCTCCTAACCACCTGATGAAAGGGTCGCACCATGAGCCGTATCGCTATTCCCGCCATCGAGTCCGCCACCGGCGCCACCGCTATGCCCAACGAAACTACCAAAACCAATGCTGTCATCGAATGTATCTTGAGCCGCAGCGCCGCCAAGTATTACGACCCTGCCGCCATCTTGAATGACGACCAAATCCGCGAGCTGGTGCGAATCGGCACCGCCGCGCCGACATCCTTCCACTTGCAGAACTGGCGCTTCATCGCCGTGCGCACACGTGAAGCCAAGGCTCGGCTGAGTCCGATCGCCTGGAATCAACCTGCGATCACCGATGCCGCCGTTACCTTCATCGTCTGCGGCCAATTGGCCGATTCCAGCGTAATACCGGAGCGCCTGGCTCCGTTGGTTGAAGCAGGCGTTATGCCGGAAACGATGGTGGCTGAATGGGAAATCCCCGCACGCGATCTGTACATGCACTACCCGCAGCGCCAGCGCGACGAGGCCGTACGCACTGGCACCTTCGGCGCGGCGGCGATGATCTATGCGGCCCGCTCGCTGGGCCTGGGTTCGACGCCGATGATCGGTTTCGATGCCGAAGCGGTGCACCGCGAGTTCGGACTGGCTGCAAACGAAGTGCCAGTCATGCTGTTGTCCATCGGGGCAGAGCGCCCGGGAAACTGGGCGCAGAAGCCGCGCCGTCCGGTGGACGATGTGTTGGATTTGGTATAGGTGCGTCCCGGCGGCAGTGATCGCGCCGAACGACTAAGCGACCTTCAAGTGAGAGGCGGCCGCAAGGTACCTCCTACTTGAAGGCATGACCAGCTTCGACCCAAGACTTGGGTACGAAGTAAGCCGAGGAATGGTTCCCACATGGACTTTCCCCAATTAGCAAAACGTGTAACTCACGGAGATTATGATGGCAAGAACTGTAGCTCTAAAGCCGGAGCAGGTACCGGCCGATTCGAAACCGACTCTCGATGCGTTCACCAAGAACATTGGGTTCACCCCAAACATGATGGCGAGCTTCGCGCAGAGCCCGATTGCGTTCAACGCATGGGCCACTCTGCTCGGCTCCTTGAGCAAGGCGCTCGACGTGAAGACGCGTGACGGCATCGGCCTCGCTGTCTCCGAAGTGAATGGCTGCAACTACTGCCTGACAGTTCACAGCTTTACGGCCGAGCATATGGCCAAGCTGTCGGCCGAGGAAATCATTCTCGCTCGGAAGGGTCACGCCAGCGACCCGAAGCGCGACGCCGCCCTCCAGTTTGCGCGCAAAGTCATCGAGGCCCGGGGCAACGTCAGCGATGCCGATCTGAAAGCCGTCCGCGATGCCGGCTACACGGATGCGAACGTCATGGAGATCGTCGCGCTGGTGGCCATGTACTCCCTGACGAATTTTTTCAACAACGTGTTCGACCCCGAGAAGGACTTTCCTGCCGTCACGCCGGCTGGCTCGATCTGAACTTTATCCGGCCGCATCGACCCTCTCCGAGGGTCCTGGAAGGTGTCATCTGATGCGAGCGTAACGCCAGAGCCTGGACGCACCCAAGAAAGAATCTTGGAAACGTGTCCAGGCTCTTCGTATGTACCGACGAGTCTAGGAGGAAGAAAGTGACACTCAATCATCCAATTTTCACGCGCTGGCCGGTGCAGTACCCCGATCGGCTCCAGCTCTTTTCCTTACCGACGCCCAACGGAGTGAAGGTCGGCATCATGCTGGAGGAGACAGGCCTCGCCTATGAGGCGCACCGCATCGACATCATGGCGAATGAGAACCACGATTCGGCCTTCCTCGCGCTCAACCCCAATGGCAAGATTCCTGCGATCTACGATCCTCACGGTCCGAGCGGACGGCCGCTGGCCTTGTTCGAATCGGGAGCGATCCTGATCTATCTCGCCGACAAGACGGGGCAGTTCCTCTCCACCGATCCCCGCACGCGCTACGAAACGATCCAGTGGCTGATGTGGCAGATGGGCGGTGTCGGACCGATGTTCGGCCAGGTTGGCTTCTTCAACAAATTCGCCGGCAAAGCCTATGAGGACAAGCGCCCGCGCGACCGCTACGCAAACGAATCCGCGCGGCTGCTCGGTGTCCTCGACGAACGGCTCGCGGGCCGCGACTGGGTGATGGGCGCTGACTATAGCATCGCCGACATTTCGCTGCTTGGTTGGGTGCGTAACCTGATCGGCTTTTACGAAGCGCGCGAGATTGTTGGCTTCGACCGCTTTCTTCATGTGCAGATGTGGCTCGATCGCGGCCTCGCGCGTCCGGCGGTGCAGCGCGGGCTGGAAGTGACGGCGGCCTAGCCAGAAGCCCGGCGAGGGAAGGTCTCTGCGGCCCCACGAGCTGCGTAGACGTTGCAGCGAACGGTAGTTACCAATATGCACGGGCCAAAGACGGGCGCAACATTCACGCAGCGACTACTGCCCGCCAGAGATGACGGCCAGTGCATGAATGCACATCTTTTATTTCTGGAATATTCTATGCAATCAGTCGAGATCAAAGCCGTTGATAACTACGATTTTGATATGTGGCTTCCGCTGTGGAAAGGCTATCAGCGATTTTACGAAGTGGATATCCCCGAGTCCGTGACGCTCAATACCTGGAGGCGCTTCTTGGACCCAGGCGAACCGATGCATGCAGCGCTTGCCATGGTGGGCGAACAACCATTGGGGCTGGTGCATTCAATCTACCATCGATCTGCCTGGACGACGGGCGACTACTGCTATCTTCAAGACCTGTTTGTTGCTGACAATGCGCGTGGCGGCGGCATCGGTCGCTCGCTGATCGAGCATGTCTATGCGGAAGCGAAACGTCGCGGGGCGTCCCGTGTGCACTGGCTGACACACGAATCCAACCATAACGGCATGCAGCTTTACGACCGCATCGCTGATCGCTCCGGTTTCATCCAGTACCGAAAGCTATTAGCCTAACCCGCTGAGCGGGTACTGTCCTCAGGTCTCGTTCGGCGCATCGCTATCGTTCGTGATCCGGGCTAGGTCGCGATAGATGGTTGCAATCGAGCAGCCCGCCCGGTGCGCAACGTGTCCGATCAGCTCTTGCACTGGGGCCATGTGGTGCGTACAACCGGTGTGCAACCGCAATAAGACGCTTGAGCGTTTCAAGTTCCCGAGGTCCTATGTCCCAAGTCGACTGGCTGAGCCATCTCCTGCAAATGATCAACATCACTGGCCGGCTGGAGGTCCGCTGCGTCTACGGTGCGCCATGGCGTGTGGCCTGGGATCAGTCCGCGGCGCACGAGATTCCCTACCACGTCGTGCTCAAGGGCCGGGCCATTATTGAGGATCCGGAGACGGGGAAGGTCAGGGAGCTAGTTGGTGGAGATATCGTGCTGTTGCCTCACGGGTCGGCGCACGTGCTGCACGATGGCAGCGGACATGCGCCGGGTCTTACCTACAATCGTCAAGGTTCTGCAGGATGGACGCTCAGCGAGAATGATGGCCAGGGCGAGCATCTGGACATGTTGTGCGGGCGATTTTTCATCGGGCCGCCCCATGATCGGCTGATTCGCGATTATCTACCCACGACTCTCGTGGTACAGGCCATGGACCGCCGTGGTGAAGAGGGCATCGTGTCCGCTTCGAACCACCTGGCCAGTCTCGTGGGTCTGATGCGCATGGAGTCCACCGGCGACAAACCGGGCGGATACGCCATGCTCAACGCGCTTAGCTTCGCGCTGTTCACACTGGTACTGCGCGCGGCGAGCGAATCCGAACAGGCCCCGGCAGGCTTGTTGGCGCTTGCCGGCCATCCACGACTGGCCCCGGCCATTTCAGCCATGTTCGCCGATCCGGCGCGACCCTGGAACCTGTCTGATCTGGCCGACTTGTGCAGCATGTCACGCGCCACCTTCATGCGGCACTTTCAGGCCAATCTGGGGCGCTCGGCCAACGAACTGCTGACCGATATCCGGATGAGCCTGGCCGCCAACGAGCTGAAGAAGCCGGCGATGACCACTGAGGCCGTGGCCGACTTAGTCGGGTATCGATCCGTATCGGCATTCCGGCGTGTGTTCACCGACAAGATGGGGATGACGCCGGGGCAATGGCGCCGCCTGGCGCGCGAAGCTGAGTAATGCGCTTCGCTTTCCGTGTGCAGCTTCGATGTGGCGCTAGACGCGCCGGCGCAAGGCAGGCCATTCCTTCGAGCGGAGCTCGTTCGCGTCTGGCTTTAGCAATGACGCGCGGTCCGACATGCACGCCCAGTAGCGACTATCCCAGAGCCGTGGCGAACTGGAATGTCGTTGTCGTTGCGTTTCGTTCGGGCAGACAATCCACGAAGCGCTTGCCTATATCTGCAAGTACCTGAACCTCGATCTCGACGAGACGATTTGCGGCGTGCTGCGCTGTGCCGCCGTTTTTGGGATGGATTGCCTCGTTATTTTGATCCTTGTGGGCATTTTATTGAGCAAAGGTAGTCTCGAGATCGATATCTGGTGGGCCTACAGTGGAGGCTCCTAACCACCCGATGAACAACTTGAATGGGAAACCCCAATGACCACTCGTGCAAATCAGTTTCGTCTACAAATCGCTGAAAAGAGCGTTGGATCGCTCTCTCTTCAGGCCCTACTCAGATGGGCGCTGGTCGTCATCTTTCTTTGGTTCGGTGGAATGAAATTCACCGCTTACGAAGCCAACGGCATCGCTCCGTTCATCGCCAACAGCCCCATCATGAGCTGGTTGCACGCCCTATTCGGAGTTCAAGGGACAAGTTACGTTATAGGTGTACTTGAGCTGTCGACCGCAGCGGCTCTGATTCTCGGAGCCTTCCAGCCCATTTTCTCCGCATTGGGAGCGGCGATGTCGGCTGCGACCTATCTGATCACGCTCACGTTTTTCTTGACTACCCCCGGCGTAGCAGAAGCGACGGCGGGTGGATTTCCGGCCATTTCAGCTATGCCTGGCCAGTTCCTTCTTAAGGATCTCGTTCTGCTGGCTGCATCGCTTTCTCTCCTTCTGGCATCTGTCCAGGGCTCATGGCCCAACGCTCAGAAGTCATGAGGTGAACAAATGGCCCGGACATCCGGGCCGGCTTATTCAACAGGAGATCAGATATGACCAACACGACGGCGTTGAATGGCAAAGAGGCTGCCTATCACGGTGTGCCGGCGGAAGACGACTACGGCTATGCACAGGCAATCAAGATCGGAAACATGATCTATGTGTCCGGCCAGCTCAGCCACGACGACAAGGGCGTCATGATCGCGCCTGCTGCGCTCGATGGAACCGGCAAGCCAGCCGACTTCTCGATGATGGCGGAGCAGATGCGGGTGACCTATGCAAACGCTGCAACGATCCTCGCACAGTTCGGAGCCACGCTCGACCACGTGGTGGAAGAGACGCTCTATGTCCTCGATGTCGATGAGGCGTTTGCAGTAGCGGGCAAGGTGCGCAAAGAAGCCTACGCCATGGCGCGGCCTCAGTGCGCCAGCAATCTGATCGGCGTATCGAGGCTGGCCTTTCCGGAGCAGCTTATTGAGATCGTCTTCAAGGCGGTGCTTGCCGACGTGCACGAGCGGCACCCCGTCGAACCAGCTTGATGAACGGCACGACAGGCCAGCGATACGCAGGTCATGGGGTCGCTTCAGAAAACGGAAAATTTTGCACGCTAAGCGATCGCTAGCGCCTGCCGGGCGCTAACTACCGGGCAACGAACCTGACCCATAGAATTCGGAGATAGTCCCTTCACTTCCGAGCCAGCTGAGACATCGGCATCGCCTTCGACGCCACTTCCGCTGGCGCGCATGCGCGCAACAACGCGCTGCTGCAGGAGCGCGGCGTGCGCGTGATCGACCTGACACCAGCGGCCATCGGTCCCTATGTCATCCCAGTCGTCAACCTTGACGCGCATCTGGATGCCCCGAACATCAACATGGTCACCTGCGGCGGGCAGGCGACCATCCCGATGGTGCGCGCTGTCTCCCGCGTCGCCCCGGTCCATTACGCGGAGATTGTTGCGTCCATTGCCAGCAAGTCGGCCGGTCCCGGTACGCGCGCCAACATCGACGAGTTCACCGAGACGACTTCCCGGGCCATCGTCGAAGTCGGCGGAGCGCGCCACGGCAAGGCCATCATCGTGCTGAACCCGGCCGAGCCGCCGCTCATCATGCGCGACACGGTCTACTGCCTGGCCGAGCTCGACGCCGACCAGGACGCGATCCGTGACTCGGTGCGCGACATGGCGGCCAGCGTAGCCGAGTACGTGCCGGGCTACCGCCTGAAGCAGGCCGTACAGTTCGAGCGCTATGAGGTGGAGCGGGCGCTGAACCTGCCGGGCATCGGTCGGCAGGCCGGCCTGAAGGTGTCGATCTTCCTGGAGGTCGAAGGCGCGGCGCACTACCTCCCGGCCTATGCCGGCAATCTCGACATCATGACCAGCGCGGCGCTGGCGGCCGCGGACCGGCTGGCCGCCGCGAGGCTCGGCCTGTGATCCCCGGAGGAATTCCCATGTTCGACAAGACCAAGAAGATCTACGTCTCCGACGTCACGCTGCGCGACGGCATGCACGCCATCCGCCATCAGTACTCGCTGGAACAGGCCGTGCGCATTGCGCGTGCGCTGGATGTCGCCGGCGTCGACAGCATCGAAGTCGCCCACGGCGACGGCCTGCAGGGTTCAAGCTTCAACTATGGCTTCGGCGCCCACACCGACCTCGAATGGATCGCGGCGGTGGCTGATGTGCTGAAGCACGCGAAAGTGGCCACGCTGCTGCTCCCAGGCATCGGCACCATCCATGACCTGAAGCAGGCCTACGAAGCTGGCGCCCGCATCGTGCGGGTGGCCACGCACTGCACCGAAGCCGACATCTCGAAGCAGCACATTGAGTACGCGCGTCACCTGGGCATGGACACCGTCGGCTTCCTGATGATGAGTCACATGACCACGCCACGGCACTTGGCCGAACAGGCAATGCGCATGGAGAGCTATGGGGCGCAATGCGTGTACGTGGTGGACTCCGGCGGCGCGCTGAACATGTACGACGTTGCCGACCGCTTCAAGGCATTCAGGGATGTGCTGAAGCCCGAGACGCAGACGGGCATGCACGCCCACCACAACCTGTCGCTCGGCGTGGCCAACTCGATCGTGGCGCTCGAGCATGGCTGCGACCGCATCGACGCCAGCCTGACCGGCATGGGCGCGGGCGCGGGCAACGCGCCGCTGGAGGTGTTCATCGCCACGGCGGATCGCATGGGACTGAACCACGGCTGCGACGTCAAGACGCTGATCGATGCGGCGGAGGACATCGTGCGTCCACTGCAGGAACGCCCGGTGCGGGTGGACCGCGAGACGCTGGCGCTTGGCTATGCGGGCGTGTATTCGAGCTTCCTGCGCCATACCGAAGTTGCCGCGCAGAGGTATGGGCTGTCGGCGTTCGACATCCTGATCGAGCTGGGCAAGCGGCGCATGGTAGGCGGGCAGGAGGATATGATCGTTGATGTGGCGCTGGATTTGCTGCAGCGGCGCGATGCTCGCGGTGCCGGAGCGCATTGAGCCGACGACGTTCCGGAATCAGGAGGTGACAACAGTAAAAGGTGCAGTCATTCTGCTGGCGGGTGTGCTGGCGACTAGCATCCTCAGCGTGGCGTCCGCGGCGGACTCGGCTCCGCGCGGTGCGGACCAGCGGCCGAATATCCTGCTGATCTTGGCCGATGACCTCGGGTATTCCGACATCTGGGCCTTTGGCGGGGAAATCCATACGCCTAACCTCGACGCGCTGGCACGTCAGGGCGTGCGCATGACGCAGTTCTACGTCGCACCGACCTGCTCGCCCACCCGTGCCATGCTAATGTCCGGCGTGGACAGCCACCGCGCCGGCCTCGGCGCCATGGCCGAGACCATGGTACCCGAGCAGCGCGGCAAGCCGGGCTACGAAGGCTACCTGAACCAGAACTTGGTGGCGTTCCCGGAGCTGTTGCGCGATGCCGGTTATTACACCTACATGACCGGCAAGTGGCACCTAGGCCAGAAGGAAGAGCAGAGCCCGGCGGCGCGGGGCTTCGAACAGTCCTACGGGCTTTGTCGCAATATGCCTCCGATAGAATGAGCCGGTATCGAACTCAGGCAATGTGGGCAGCGATGATAAACGCGGAGATTGCGAAGGTATTGAAGCGCCTGCACTATCCGCTGGAGGTGATGCTGACCTGCATGCGCTGGTATGTCGCCTATCCGCTGAGCCTGCGTCATCTCGAGGAGATGATGGCCGAGCGTGGCATCTCGGTTGACCAATCGACCGTGCACCGCTGGGCGCTGAAGATGCTGCTGCCGGCGCTAAACAAAATCTTTCGCCGCTCCAAGCGCCCGGTGGGGAAAAGCTGGCGCATGGACGAAACCTATATCCTGGTACGCGGCAAGTGGAAGTATCTGTACCGGGCGGTCGACAAGGGGGGGCAATACCATCGACTTCCTGCTGCGCGCCCAGCCTGACAAGGCCGCAGCACGGCGGTTTTTCGAGAAAGCCATCGCGCAGCACGGCCAGCCTGACACGGTGACCATCGACGGCAGCGCATCTAACCTAGCGGCCCTGCATGACGTTAACGCCGAACGAGAAACTCCCGTCACCATCCGGCAGGTCAAGTACCTGAATAACATTGTCGAGCAGGACCATCGAGCCATCAAACGCTTGACTCGATCAATGCTGGGAAAGGACTTTCGCTGCGCGCGCATCCTGCTGGGCGGTATCGAGCTCATGCACATGATTGCCAAGGGCCAGATGCAGGCCCACGAAGAGCGCAATCCGTCCGCTGCAGAGCAATTCTATTCACTGGCAGCATAAGTCAGTTGTGCCCTCTGGGGTCTTCTCGTCCTTGCTCCCTTACAGCTACAGAGCCCTTTGTCGAGATAAATGGTGATCGCCACTGGCTGCCAACGGGGGATCACCGAGAGTTCATGAAAGTGAATGCCACGCGGCAAGAGTTGCCAGCGCTGACATACAGCAGGACACTACAAATCAATTAGGCATCCGATGAAAGTGCCAGGGCCACCAGCTGCATCGTGCCGCTTACGCCGCCTACAGACTGCTGGGGAAGGACGTGCTTCTCGCCAAGATAGCCCTGCACGCGAGCCCGCTGATAGCTGGCTCGCGTGGTGAGGCCTCGCGTCCCCTGGATCTTGTTCTGCTTCTCAAGCTTGGCCGCAAGATTGACCGTGTCACCAATCACCGTGTACTCAAGGCGGCTGCCATGCCCGAGTATGCCGAACAGCACCGGCCCGCTTGCCATCCCAGCGCCAACGTCAGGTGCAGGCTGACCGCTGGACTGCCGCCGAACCCGCCATTGGTCAACCGCTTCCAGGATGGCATCGATGGCACGCAAGGCATTTGCCGCATGGCAATCGTCGGCAGTGACGGCGCCAAAGCTGGCAAGGATGCCGTCGCCCATGAATTTGTCTATGCTGCCGCCATGCGCTTTGACAATCGGCACAACCAGGCTTTGGTATTCGCCCAGTAATTGGATCAGTGCGGAGGGCTGCAGCATGGCAGACGCCTGAGTGAAGCCGCGCATGTCGAGGAACACGACCGACGCCTCGCGCAGCTCGGCGTGGCCGACCATGACGCTTGCTTCGGAGTCGGTGATGCGATGGGCCACGGAATCGTCAAAGAATAGCGACAGGTCCGCGACCGCCAGTTGGCCCTTGACGGCCTTGACCACAAAGCCGCGCGCCCTGGCCAGGGCCAATGCCAGCGTGGCGCTGACGATCAGGATGGAAAGCAGCTTGTCGAACTCCGCTCCGTAGTGGATCTGGGTCGAGCGCAATGCGGTGACATAGTCCCAGGTGACAGGGTTGCCGCTCGCGTGTGTCAGCGCGTAGTGCAGCAACAGCAGCCAGCCCAAGGTCGCTGTGAGGCCCGACAGCGCCACCCAGAGCGGTTCGAAGCGCAGGGCACGCAAGGCGATTAAGCCGAAGATATAGGCGAATTCGGTGGTTTTCAGGTACATCTGGGCTGGCTGCTCGTACTGCAGGTGGTAGGCCCAGATGACGAAGATCAGGACTGCCATTTCGGCCACCACGCTCAGTCCCACCATCCAGTTGGCCAGTTGCCGGGTCATGGCAAGGTAGAGCCGGACCAACGCCAGCACCGCGAACAGCGAGATGCCGAGCGGTACCGCGCGTACGGGCGCGTCGGGTGAAAAGCCCGGGGGCGTTCCGAGATAAAGGACCGCGAACAGGAGCAGCACCAGCAGTTGCAGTGAGGTCACCAGCAACTCGCTCAGATACTGTTCACGCTCCAGCTCCCGCCGTACTCGTGGCGGCAACTGCATGCCCTGGCCCAACGCGGCGAGCTTCGCTGCTAGCCCCGCAGCGATTTTCCGTGCCATGCTTGCCGCAATACGTTCCGACTTCTGCCGGTGCGGTGCCGTCAGTGTCTGTCCTTCCTCTTTCATCGCGCGGTCCCGCAGCCACCGCTCAGGGTGCGGCAGACCTGAGGCTGCCACCCGCGATCCGGGCGCAGGTGCCGGCGGGCAGCATCAGCCATTCATCGCCGGCGGCGTCGTGGCGGGCGCGGCCCGCGCAAGCGTGCAGCGCGGTGCCGCAGTCGTTCCTGCCTGCCCTGGCTACGCCGAAGCACCGTTCACGGTCCAGGGCAAAGTGTGCCGGGGAACTGGCCAGCAGATGCGTGTTCTGCTTGATCGCAAGCCCGACGGCAGCGAGCGCGGTCGCGATCACCAGCGCGTTCCCGATACGGTGGCTCATGCTTACTCCTTCAGACTGTCAGCAGTGCAACACGACTGGTCCTGCTAGTCTTGCCTAGGATTGCGGGGCGCCCGGAGTCGTAGCGGTCTGGCCAAGCCGACGCTGAAGCCATTGCGCGAGCGCGATGGTGACGCACATCGTGCCGAATGCGACCCATGCATACGGCCACAGCAGGGGCATGCCGACCAGCAGCAGTCCATCGTTGCCGCCCGGAATCAGCATGCCGCCCCAGCCCATGATGGCACCGCCTGTGAAGCACCGGAGACACTGCGCACTGGAAGTCGCGGGACCTTCGCGGCGGCCAGCGCTCATCCCGCCGAGGATGGCACCAGCGAGCAGCCCCAGCGACAGCAATGCCCGTGCCGGCAGCATGGCAGCGCTGCCACGTGCCAGTTCGGCCAGCACCTCGGTGTATGACCACGCGCCTGCCAGCAACAGGAGCAGCAAGAAGGTGACACCGATCACCGTGGTGGCATGGTGCGGTGACCAGATCCGGGCGGCAACGCGTGCATGCCACGTTTGCTCCAAGGGTGCAGGAGCGCCATGGCGTCGCGCCCGCTGCCACAGACGGAGCAGCCGCCATCCGACGAACAGAAGGAAAAGCACTGTCAGCAGCGGCGCAGCACCCCATACCGGCGAGGTGGCTGAGAGCGCCGGGCGCTCGGCTTGCGGCCACAGCGCAAGCAGCCCCACGCAGCCTGCGTAGTATCCGAGGGGTGTGGCAGCATACGCCCATTGCCCGCTGCCCAGCCGGGCGATGGCGCCGAATACGCATGCGCCATTGATGAAGGCGCCCAGCCCGAGCAGGGCGCCTCCCAGGACGGTCAGGCCATCGACCGGATAGCCGGACGGCATGGCCGGAAGCAGATGCAACCGCTGCGCGATCAGCAGTCCGCCACACACGTACAGCGACGCTTCTGCCATGGCACGGAGGTGCGAGCAACTGCGCGATGACGTGATCTCGCTGACCGCGGCGACCGCACAGGTTGCGCCGCGCTGGATGGCGAATCCCATCACGGCGGCGCAAAGCAGGGCGCCCGCAAAGGACAGACTCAGCAGCATGAGTTTCATGGGCGCATCATCCTCGGGCATGCGCAGGTAGCCGTCCCCGCAACTGTTCACATAGTATGCGGGTCCATCTTCATTTCGACCGGGAAGAGATCGGACGACAGCAAGACTGCGGGGCTGCCGCCTTCATTCTTCCACCAGTGGGAAGTCCCGTTCCTCTCCGCGGTCACGTCGCCGGCGCGGTGTACGATCGGAACCGCGCAGTTGCTCGCATACTCCACGATCTCGCCGGAGACGATATAGATGATTGCCGGGCGGTTGTTGTGGCTGTGCCATGGCACGATGCCACCGGGCTGCACGTCGAGCTGGCGCAGCCGCAGCAGGCGTCCCGCTACGGCTGCCGGCTCCTTCGAAAGGTCGGTCGAGGCGCGCACTGTATCGGTGACGCCCTTGGGTTCTGTCGCGCCAGGCCGCTGCCCCTGGCCATCCGCGACGCGCTTGTCGGCGGGGCACTGGCCGGCGTAGGCCATCACTGAGACGAGGGACAGGGTGACGGTGACGATCGCGCCGCGCATCGCGCGATGCCAGACGGGTACGGCTTGCTTGGTGGTAGTCATGGTCCTAAACTCCGTGGGTTGAGGAATCCGCGCCGACCGCTTCGGTGGCGCTACGTGGTGGATCAAAGAAATTCCTGGTGCAAGTCGACGCTGCACCGTTCACCGATTGCGCTGTAGTTCTGCTGCAACCAGCGCCCGGCCTCGTCCCGGCCCTGATCGCGCAGATAGCAAAGGAAGTCCCAGTCGGCATTGAGCTTGCTGGAGACGCCGAGCGCCATCATGGTCTGGTCCGAGCGGATCGAGTGGATCAGCATCTCCTTCATTTCCCCGCGGTTGACCTTGCCATCCTGGATGAGCCTGGTGACGAAGCTGATGGCGCGCAGTTCGCGGATCAACGAGGAGTTGAAGCTGACCTCGTTGATGCGATTGAGGATCTCCGCGGCGGTCTTCGGCACACCCTTGCGCACGATAGGATTGATATGGACGATCACCACATCCCGCGCGCCACAGTTGTAGATCAACGGGAAAATGGCGGGGTTGCCGACATAGCCGCCGTCCCAGTAGTGTTCGCCGCCAATTTCCACCGCCTGGAACAGGAACGGCAGGCAGGCAGAAGCCAGCACAGCCTTCAGGCTGATGTCGTCGCGCGAGAACACGCGTACCTTGCCGGTCTCGACATTGGTCGCACACAGGTAAAGGTGGATCGGGCAGTGCTGGTTAAGCGCGTCAAAGTCGACATGGCGGGCCAGCACGTCGCGCAGCGGGTTGAAGTTGAGCGGGTTGAACTGGTAGGGCGACAGCACACGCAGCATCATGTCCGTCAGCAGGTACATCGGCGAGTAATCGAGCCCGTAGCCGTTGTGCAGCAAGGTCTCCCATGGCAGCTTGCGGAACGGGTTGCTGGCGCGCGCGGCGTTGGCAACGTCGCGCCAGAAGTCGTGCAGGGCGGTGCGGGCGCGTGGCGGCCCGCCCTGGAGCAGGCCGTACGCGAGCACCGCGGCATTCATCGCGCCGGCGCTGGTGGCGCTGACGCCCTCGATTGCAAGCCGGCCGTCTTCGAGCAGGCGGTCCAGCACGCCCCAGGCAAAGGCACCATGGGCACCCCCGCCTTGCAGCGCCAGCGTGATCGGCTTCACGGCTTGGCCGGTTTCTCCGGCATCTCGCGTTCCAGGATTGGTCGACATGGCTCGCCCTCAGTGCTGGGTCCAGCCACCATCCATTGCGAGCGCAGTGGCGGTCATCGAGGCTGAATTGTCCGAGGCCAAGAACAGGGCCAGGACAGCAAGTTCGTCAATCCGCACGAACTCCTTGCGCGCCTGGTGCACCAGCAGGACATCGCGCACGACGTCGGCGGGCGAGATCCGGTGCGCGCGCGCCTGGTCGGCGATCTGCTGTTCCACCAGCGGCGTCTTGACATAGCCGGGGCAGATCGTATTGCTGGTAATGCCAAACTCGGCCGTCTCCAGCGCCACAGCCTTGGACAGGCCGATCAGCCCGTGCTTGGCGGCGACATAGGGCGCCTTGAACGGCGAAGCCACCAGGCCATGGGCGGAGGCGATATTGATGATGCGGCCCCAGCGCCTGGCCTTCATGCCGGGCAGGACGGCCTTGATCAGGTGGAACGCCGAGGACAGGTTGATGGCAACGATGGCGTCCCACTTGTCGTCCGGCATCTCTTCGGTCGGGGCAACATGCTGGATGCCCGCGTTATTCACGATGACGTCAACCTTGCCGAACTCGGATGCAGCAAATTCGGCCATTTCGCGAACCTGGCAAGGTTGGCTCATATCCGCCGGCGAATAGCGCACGCGCACGCCATACTCGCCCTCCAGCCCTGCACGCGTGGCTTCAATTTGCTCGGCATCGCCGAAGCCGTTCAGCAGTACATCGGCGCCATGGGCGGCAAAGGCGCGCGCAATGCCAAGCCCGATACCGCTGCTGGAGCCGGTAACGATGGCTGATTTTCCTTCAAGCATGTTGATCTCCTGTTAGCGTGGGGGCGGCGGGGGTGGCGTAGGGCGTCCGCGGTATCCCGGAAAAGTCATGCGTTGCAATGCGGGTTGCCGATGCACCCGGCGCTTGTGGGCGGTGGGGTGGCAGCCCATCGGGTGGCGATTCGTCTGCCTCGCTGGTGCGTGTAAAGCGCAGGTGGGTGATGTCAGTCGGGAAGAACATGGACAACGTCCATTCCGCCCAGAGGCGCAGCTTGCGCCCGAGCGTCGGCATGCGCATCAGGTACAGCGCACGCCAGGCCAGCCAGGCCGGCAAGCCCGAGAAGCTGAAGCCATACACCTGGGCAACGCCCTTCATATGCCCGATGCTGGCCATCGCGCCCTTGCTCTGGTACGAAAACGGTTTGCTTTCACGCTGTTCCAGGTGGCCGGCGAGGTTATGGGCAAGCTGGCGCGCCTGAGCCACGGCGAACTGCGCGGTTGGCAGCGAATCCTCGTCGGTGGCGGCGTTGGCCACCCGTGCGCAATCGCCGATGGCCCACAGTCCGGGCATGCCGCGCACCGACATATCCGGGTTGGTCTCGATGCGTCCGCGCCGGGTGGCTAGTGCGAGATTGCGCTCCAGGGTGGCGACCAGCGGATTCGGCCTGGTGCCGACGGTGCAGACCACCGTTGCACCTTCGATCATTTCGCCGTCAGCCAGCACCACCGTGTCGGCTTCGAAGCGGAGGGCCCGGGTACCGAGCCTGAGCCGGATGCCGCGCGCGGCCATATGGCGTGCCGCGGCCATGCCAAGCGAGGCGGGCAACTCGGAAAGCAGTTGCCCGGTGTCATGGAGCAGCGTCACCGCCAGCTCTTCGCGCTGCACGCGCGGGTAGAAGCGCCGGATGCTGCAAAGATAATCGGCGAGTTCCCCGGCAACCTCCACGCCCGAAAAGCCCCCGCCCACCACGATGAAATGGCCCAGCCGGCGGCGCAGGACCGGGTCCGACTCCAGTTCCATGCGGGCCAGCTGGCGCAACACGCGGTTGCGGATAAACAGGGCGTCACCCACAAGCTTCAGGGGCAGGGCGTGCTCGGCCATGCCTGGCACCAGGTCGAGATTCGCTCGAGTGCCGAAGGCAAACACCAGGTGGTCGAAGGGAATCTCGCGCAGGCCCGCCAGGGTCGTGCAGGACAGCTTGCCCTGGGCGTAGTTGACGTCCTGCACGGTGCCCATGATGAACTGGGTGCGCCTGAGCATCTGGCGGATCGGCACGATCACGTGTTCAGGGAAGACCGAGGCACCCACCACCTCGGCCAGCATCGGGTTGAAGGTGGTGTAGCTTTCGTCGCTGACGAGGATCAGCCGGTGAGTCGTCGGCAGCAGCTTCTCCAGCGCCTGGGCCAGCGTGGTGCCGGCGAATCCACCACCGATGATGACGATGTTGTTCTCTGCAAGCATGACGGTTCCTTTCGCCCTGGCACGCCGCCTGGGCTTTCGAGCTAATGGCTGCCCTTGCCGCGCAGCAGGAAGCGGTCGATCAGGTGGTCCAGCGACAGCCGGCCCGGGCCGTGCAGCAGCGTGACCAGCAGCAGGAGCCCCCAGTACTGGTGGTCCTTCAGGCCAACCTCGCCCAATCCCGGATACGAGATCACCGCGACTATGTTGAAGACGAACAAGGCCAGCGCGGCTGCCCGCGTACCGAGCCCGAGCACGAGCAGCACCGGCAGGCACAGCTCCGCGGCGGTACCAAGATAGGCGGCCAGGGTCGGGCTCAGCAGCGGCACGGCGTACTCGCTTTCGAACAACGCCAGCGTGGTGGACCAGCTGGCGAGCTTGGTCAGCCCGGACTGGAAGAACACCAGGCCGATCAGTACGCGAATGCCGAGATCGAGCACGGGAGCCAGCATTTCCAGCAGGCGGATCGCCGCCTGCCCGGCTCCGATGAGGCGCGAAGGCTTTGCGTCGGCCACATCCAGCGGCGTGGACGACAGGGGGGTCGTGCATTTCATTTGGGCTACCTCGCGAAGCGGTCAGGGAGTTGGGGACGCCGGTCAGCCGTGACGCGGCACGTGTCACGGCGTTTCGCTGCAGGCTCGGGACCGCTCAGGCCGGGTGGGCCGCCTTGGCGGCCGGGCTGAGTTCGCCGCTCTTGCCACCTGGCTTGGCAAACTGGGACGTCTGCAGCCGACCTCCGGCGATCTTTTCGCAAGTGCCCGCGGGAACCAGGATCCAGGCTTCCGCGTCGCGGTCCATTTTGGCCGTGGCGGCACAGGAACTCTTGCTGGTGCCACAGTCGTTCTTGCCGGCCTTGGCAATGCCCGCGCATTTTTCATTGCTGCCTGCCGCTGCCATGGCCTGAGAGGTAGCGCCGGCAATGCCAAGCGCCAGCATGCCTGCAATCGCGCCGCGGATAATTTGATCACTGTTCATGATGCGCACTCCGTATTTGCTTGGGTTCAGGACAGGAGAAATCCCTGTCTCTGGACTGCAGTATGGAAAGCCGAACTCACGCTTGTTTCGCTCAATTTTCAAATTTTCTTCACGGCGCCTGGGTGCTGGCGGGCCCCAATCTTGGCCACGCCGGCGGAGGGCTTTCCATCCTTGAAATGCGTTCTAGAATGGTTCAGTGGCTCCCACGCCGCAATCCAGGCGGCAAGGAAGGTCATGCCGGTATCCCGCAGGTTTCAAGATGAGGTAAAGCCATGTCGCGCCAGGTTCTGGTGATCGAGGACGACGCAGATATCGCCGAACTGGTACGGCTGCAGGTGAGCGGGCTGTCTTGCGACGTGAAGGTGATCAACCACGGCAGGGCGGGACTGGAAGAGGCGCTGAGTCGTCCCTATGACCTGGTCATCCTGGACCTGATGCTGCCGGGCGCCGACGGGCTGGAAATCTGTCGGCGCCTGCGCGCGGAACCGCGCTATACCCCCATCCTCATGCTCACGGCGCGCTCGACTGAACTGGACCGGGTGCTGGGACTGGAGATGGGCGCCGACGACTACCTGACCAAGCCGTTCAGCGTCCTTGAGCTGACCGCGCGGGTCAAGGCGATCTTCCGGCTGGTCGACACCCTGGCCAACCCGCCATCCGATGGTCCCAGGACGGTGCAGGTCAAGGCCCTGCACATCGATATCGACAAGCGTGAAGTGAGCGTGCGCGGCACGCCGATCTGCCTCACCGCCAAGGAATTCCAGCTGCTGCTCTACTTTGCCAGCAATCCGGGGCGCGTCTTCAGCCGCGCCCAGTTGCTGGACCAGGTCTGGGGCTATAGCCACAGTGGCTACGAGCACACGGTAAGTTCGCATATCAACCGGCTGCGCGCCAAGATCGAACTCGACCCCAACGAGCCGGAGTACATCCAGACCGTCTGGGGCGTGGGCTACAAGTTCTGCAATACGTAATAGGGCGCAATAGGGGAAGGGAAAGGGGATTCCATGATCCGCACCCTTTACGGCAGGCTGGCGGTGGTGCTGATGGCGGTGTTCATTACCATCGGCGCGCTGATGATCCTGGCCTCCCAGAAGATGATCGAGACGCAGCGCCTGATCGAACTGGCGACCGACCTCATTATCGGTACGGTGGCCTTCAGCCTGGTGGCGGCGCTGATCGTGTTTCGGCTGTTGACGGTACGGCTGCGCGTGCTGTCGGAGGCCATCGAGGCATTCCGGGCTGGCGGTTTTTCCACGCCGGTGCGACTGGCGCGAGACGGCCGTGCGGACGACGAGATCCAGAAGCTCAGCACGGCGTTCGAGGAGATGTCCGAGCGGATTGTCACGCAGCTCGCCCAGCTGTCACAGGTGGACCAGCAACGGCGCGAGCTGCTTGCCAATGTCTCCCACGACCTGCGTACGCCGCTCGCATCGATGCAGGGTTACCTGGAAATGCTGCTGCTGAAAGCCGAAGAGATGACGCCCGAGGACCGCAATCGCTACCTGCAGGTGGCGACCAGGCATTGCGAACGGCTCGGCAAGCTGGTGCAGGACCTGTTTGACCTGACCAAGCTCGAAGCGCGGGAGGTCCAGCCGCGGCTGGAGAGCTTCCCGTTGTCGGAACTGGCGCAGGACGTGGTCCAGAAGTTCGCCCTGGCGGCAAACAAGCGCGGGCTGGCCCTGCTGGCGACGTCAGGTCCCGGTTGTCCGCCGGTGAGCGCCGATATCGGCATGATCGAGCGGGTGCTGGAGAACCTGATCGAGAACGCCATGCGCTATACGCCTGCCGGCGGAGAAATCAGCGTCGACGTCCAGGCCGCCGGGGAGCGCGTCGAACTGACCGTGCGCGATACCGGCCAGGGCATAGACACGAGCCAGGTGCAGGGTGTGTTCGACCGTTACTACCGAGTGGAGCGTACGGAGTCTGACAATGGCAGCAACGTCGGTCTCGGGCTGGCCATCAGCCGGCGCATCGTGCAGTTGCACGGCGGCGAGATCCGTGTGCGCAGCGCGCTCGGCAAGGGCACTGCCTTTACGATCGACCTGGCGCGGGGATAAGGCCAGCAGCGCAGGCGTCGAAATCAATGATCGTCGCGTCTAGGATGCGTCGCTGGATAAAGTCGGCCAGTGCGAAGCCGGGCGCAGCCTGCAGCGCCCGCTGATACGCCGGCTCGAGCGCGGCACCGCCATCCAGTGCGTCGAGCATGGCGTATTCGCCGACATTCAGGGACTGCACTTCGACCACAAAGCCGCTGCGCCTGACCAGCAGCCAGTCGCCGCCGCTGTCGGCGTCGATCTCGATAGCGTCCGCATGATCTGGCTGGTTCGCCTGCCAGATATGCAGCACCGGAAATGGGGACGCGAGTAAGCGGCAGGCCGGGTTCAGCTTCAGGCGCAGGCATGCGGCATCAGCCTCGGCGAGCGCGCCCAGGCGCTTCAGCGCGAGCGGCTCGGCGTCTGCCGCATGGAAAACCTCATGCGTCAGCCATTCGAGCCTTGCCACATCGGGCAGGTAGCGCACGCCCGCAGCCGGTCCGAATTGCGCGAGGAAGTCCGGAAAGCTCTTGCCGAAGCGCTGGATGTCGCCGCTGGTGGATGGGCAGGCCCGGATATACCGGCCCGCCGTGGCATCGAAGAACGGCTCGCCCACCAGGCGCTCGATCACGGGGAATACGGCGCGCAGCGCCTCGCACAAGTTGTGGCGCACGTTGCCGGCGTAAATGCCGAGGCTCCGCTGCGCGTCCATGGCGCCGCCGACGATGTGGTCGAACAGTGCAGCCGGGTCCTGCTCGAGCACCGCCCGGGCAAAACGACACTGGATCTCATGCAATGAAGGCATCGTCGGTCTCCAGCATCTGGTCTGCCCTGCGGGCTTCGTCGAGCAGTACCTCGAGCGGGGGAATGTCGGTATCCCACTCGATCAGGGTCGGAACCGGGCCAAAGCGGGCGAGCGCATGCCGATAGAGTCTCCATACCGGCTCTGCCACGCGCTGGCCGTGGGTGTCGATCAGCATGCCGCCGCTGTGGTCAAAGCCAGCCAGGTGGATCTCCTTCACCGCGCCCACGGGGATCGCATCGATATAGCCCGATGCATCGGTGTCGTGGTTGACCGCGTTGACGTAGATGTTATTGACGTCAAGGAGGATGCCGCAACCGGTTCGCGCCACCAGCGCGGCGATGAACTCGGGCTCGGCAATCGTCGAGTGGCTGAACCGGAGATAGCTGGTGATGTTCTCCACCAACAACTGCTGTTGCAGGTAGTCCTGTACTTCCTGCACGTGTTCGCACACGACGGCGAGCGATTCCTCCGTGTAGGGCAGCGGCAGCAGGTCGTTGAGGTAGCGGTCTCCAATGCGGCCCCAGCTCAGATGTTCGGATACCAGCCCTGGCTGGAAGCGCCGGAGCAGGGCAGCCAGCCGCTGCAGGTGCGCGCGATCCGGCCGGTCCGTAGCGCCCAGGCACAGGCCGACGCCGTGCAGGCTCAGCGGGTGGGCGGCCCGCACCTGTGCAAGGTAGTGCAGGGGCTGACCTCCATCACCGAAGTAGTTTTCACTATGGACTTCGAACCACCCTGTCGCGGGCGTTTCCGCCAGGACCTGGCGATAGTGTGGGGCGCGCAAGCCGATCCCGGCCCGGGGCGGGATGGCGGCTCCCATATTGGGGTGGAGGCTGGTGGATAGCATCGGAAGTCCTGTCGGTGGCGGTTTCCTTCAGCCCCACTCTGGCCGACAAAGATCACGAAACTCTCACGCGGCCTTCAATTAAGTCCTCCGATCAGCGCTATGGGCAGGGTGCGGGCGTGATTCCGCGGTACTGGTTGGTGACGGGATCGTGGGCTATGTTAGGAAGGGCTCGCGCCGGCGTGTCACGCGAGGGTGGTGCGGACGTGGCATGCCTCCACAGAACCGCGCAAGCTGTAAAGCAAAAGGCACCTGTTGTGATGCGCGTCTGTAGCGACGGGGGCGGAACAGAAAGAGAATCATGATGGGCCTGAGAGCAAAGCTGCTGCTGCCGCCGGCATTGATCAGCCTGCTGCTGATTGCCTACCTCCTGCTCGGCTGGGTGCCCGGCGCGGGCCCGCCCGGCACGCGCACGGGCATCGCACTGGTGGCGGCGGCCGGGCTGGCGTTGCTGCTTGGCGTGCTCGCCCTTGCTATTCACGCCTTCTGGGGACGTCCGCTTAGCGCGCTGCTGCGCAGTTGCGCCGCATCCCAGGTATCACGCAACGATGGCGCCGGCCGCGGCAAGCCCCCTGATGAATTCGAGCAGATTCGCCAGGTCGTCACGGACTTGCGCGCGTGCGTCGAGTCGTCGCAAAGCACATTGGCGTTGTCGATGGAACAGCGCCGACAGCAGGAAATCGCGCTGCGTTCCAGCGAAGAACGCTATACCCTGGCCATGCGCAGCGCCGATGACGGCCAGTGGGAATGGAATTTCCAGACCAACGAATTCCACCTGTCGCAACGCTGGAAGGCCATGCTCGGCTTTGAAGAAGACGAACTGCCGGATAGCCTGCAGGCCTGGAAAGAACGGGTACATCCCGCCGACCTGCTCGCGGTCGAGCAGGCGATGGCACGCCACCTCGAGGGTGCCAGCCCGCGCTATCAGCAGCAGTGCCGCTTGCTGCACAAGGACGGGTACTACCGGTGGGTCAATTCGCTGGGCAGCGCCATTCGCCATGCCAACGGCAAGGCATTGCGGCTGGTCGGCCTGGATACCGATGTGACCCGTATCAGGCGCGTCGAAGAGATTCTCAAGCACATCGTCGAGGGCACCTCCGGCACCTGTGGCGACGAATTTTTCCGCGCACTGGTCCGCCACTTCGCTGGCGCACTGGACGTCCCCTGCGCCTTCGTTACGGAATGTACCAGGTGGCCGCCACGGCGTGTCCACACGCTGGCCTTCTGGTTCAAGGATGACTTTCGCGACAACGTCGAGTACGACCTGGCCGGCACGCCTTGCGAGGCGGTTTTCGACCATGGCTTGCCGGTGTTCTACCCGGAGGGGATTGGCAAGTTGTTTCCGCGAGAGCAGGGCTTCGAATCCTATTACGGCTTGCCCATCCAGGACAGTCAGGGCAAGGTGATCGGGCACATGGCCTTCCTCAACATTCGAAAGATGAAGGAGGAAGAAGTCCTGATGGACTACGTGTACCGCATCTTTACCGCGCGTGCCGCCGCCGAGATAGAGCGCAAAGCCGTCCTTGAACACCTGACCCGGGCACAGGCAGCGCCCGGTGCCGGATAACGCAGCGACGGGCGGCGCGGGAACGCCGCTTGTCGGCCACGCCATGTGTCGCCGCCTGACGCGTCATGGTCCGATGCGCGGCGCCAGCAGATCAGACACCCCCCCGATGTAGCGTTTCCACGCACGCGATCGAGCATGGCAATGCCCACATAAGGAATCTCGAATCCGTCCTTGCCACCGTCCCGCTCTTACGTCGCATGACAGCGTAACCGGTTTGCTGCTTGACCAGTTGCTCGATGGGGTGGCTTTAACCATCAGAGCGTGACGCGGCTAGCTTCATCGCTTCTGCATGGATAGCCGATAGAGGGGACAAATAGGCGCTCAATGGTGCGCCGTGACGGAAATTTGATCTTTAACGGATAAAGGCGTGAGTTCCGTTGCGCACACTACATACCAAGGACAGACAATCAGTCTGTCCGAGTTTAAACCCGTCGCGGACCGTCATGAAAATGTCGAAGTGCGCTTGCGCCGGCCCGGCTCAACCCCTCTTAATGCCTAGGAAACAGGACCTGGACCAACATGAAACCCATCACGATCTCTTCCCTCGCCGCTGCCCTGCTCTTCTCGACGCTCGCTGTCGCGGCACATGCCGCCAACGCCAGCGGTGCGGCCCTTCCCCTGACGCGCGCCGAAGTGCGTGCCGACCTTGAAGCCTGGACACGCGCAGGCCTGGCCGAGTACTGGCACGGCGATAGCGGCCCCGATGTCAACAGCGCGGAATATCAACGGCGATTTGCCGTCTATGAAAGCCTGCGGGCGGCCCAGAGAGAGGCCGCCGCACGCTGATCCGGCAAGAATGACGAGTGCCCACAGCAACTGCGCCACCCGGGGCGATGCCGTTCAGATAACCACTGTCGTTCCCGCGAAGGCAGGAACCCAGTGACTTTAAAAAGACGCTGGATTCCCGCCTGCGCGGGAATGTCATCCCGAATCGTCTACTCAACTGCTTAAGCTACAGTGCGCAAATCATATTGAATGGAACCATGTAACCGCCTGAAAAGGAGGTGGAAAATGCTAAAGAAAGTCTTATTGCTCGTTGCGGCGAGTGCCGCGCTCGGTGTCGGGGTTGCTGATGCCGGCATCGGGATGCGCGATGTCTATACCGATGGCGCTGTGATGGGGCCGCGAGACCCCTATACCAATGGTGGCAGAGCAACCACCGATAGACGGGATGTGTTTACGGATGGCGCGAGAATCACCAACCGCGATGGGTACGTCGAAGAGGGCTCACAAAAGTAAGGGCTTGAAGAAGTACCCCAAGTGATGGGCGCGCCCTCTATGCGTCCATTTGCGAGTCGCCCGCCCCCGGAGGATACCCTTGCGGGGGTGTTTCTTTTTTGAAGGCCACAGTGCATCGGGTACAGTAAGGCGCGCTTGACGACGCCGTCGCGCACATGGCCAGTGTAGCTGCTACTGATGCCTGTTGAGGCTGCGCGCAGACGACACCAGATCGATGCTACTGGGATCTCGACGCTGAGGCCATTCCCGAGGAGGCCAAGCTCCTCGGCAAGCTCGAGGAGTTCATCGTCTATCTGGATAACAGCCGGCACTTCATCGTGAACTGCGGTGACCGCTTCCGCCACGGGGAGCACGTTGCATCGGGTTTCGTCGAATCGGCCGTCAACCAGGTGATCAGCAAGCGATTCGTCAAACGGCAACAGATGGCCTGGCGACTGCAGCACGCGCACGCACTGCTACAGATCCGGACGGCCGTGCTCAATGACCAGCCCCGCATTCTGAACGATGGTATCCCTCCATCGCCGATGAAAACGACCACCGCTTTGCCGCTTAATCAGCCCCGGTTTGGCGCGGTCTCAAGCCGAGGCGGCGGCGCTCGCCGATCGGCTCGTGGTCGCCGAGCAGGCGCAGCGCCGAACCGCCTGTGACTTGGACGCCGATCTTAGCCTCGGCAACAAGGCCTGAATGGGCCCGGGGCGTCAGTCGCGACGACGCCATGAACGACCGGCGGGTCGGCGACATTGGGGCAGCGTATCGCAACGGTCCTACATTTTTATGAATCAACGGCTTAGTCGAATAGGCCACCGGAAAGGTCATGCTCTAGGGAGAGCGATCATTGAAGCCGGCTGCAAGCAGCGCATGGGCTGGCCGGCTGTTCCACCAAACTGACAGCAGGGAGCTCAGCACGCGGAGTATGCGCATGGGGTGGATGGCGCATTGGCGGACCTGCTCGCTGCGGGCTTCGCCATACAGGCACCAGGTACAGAAGTGTTCGCAGTTGTTGCTCAGCAGGCGATAGCGGTTCTCGCCCAAGCGCGAGCGTGCCCGCCTGACCACTTGGTCGCTGGTAAAACGCGGCAGCGACTCGGTTCTTACCTCGATGCCATGGCCGGCGCCGAAGTGTTCCAGGCTCAGCTCTTCCACCGGCCCGGTGTGCAGCCCACGGCAAAGGCCCGCATAGTGCAGCACGCGGCCGTTGCCCACATATATGCCGTGGTGGCTGTAGCCGCGACGCTGCGTGACCAAGTGTGCGCCAAGCGGCGGCTCGCCTGCCGCTTCGCACTGCGCGACCGGCGCCTGCCAGCCTGCCTCGCTACCCTTCATAGCTTGCTCGCCGTCGCCTCGCGCGGCAAGTACCTGCGTGGCAGCGTCGGCGATGCACTGCGCGAGCATGGTTGCATTGGCACCGCGGCTGATCTGTTCTCTCTTCATGATTCATACCCCGACATCAGATTTGGATGGACAGTAGGGGTAGCTGTCTCTGTGCTGCAGTATGAGAAACAGGGCTCACGCTTGCGTCGCACAAACCTCAAATTTTCTTCACGATGCCCACGGACGGCGGCAACCGCGGCGTGGGCGACTCTAGCGGTTTCGGCGCAGCGGTACTTGCGGGCGGCAAGGGAAACGCTTTCCATCCAGCCAATGCGCGGGGATCAGGCGGCGAGCGTGAACCGTTCCGCTGCCGACGAGCAGTTTCCTCGCGAGAGGTGGCCTTGCCCCTTGCGTGGCTGTGTTGCAGTAAGCCTTCGGTAGAATGGCCCGGGAGAGATTCCACTCGGGGCAACACTCAAGCCCTCTCTCTCCATCTTTCAGATAGCGCCACAGGGCGATCGCCAAACGGCGCGCGAGGGTCACTATGCCGACAGGGATCGCAGGTTTGGATCGAGCGCGCCTGGCGCCTCGACCGCCTGCCGCCCAAAGACAAGAACAAGCTGTACGCGCTGCATGCGCCGGAGGTTGAATGCATCGGCAAGTCTGCCTGACGATCACCGCCAGGCAGGGATGGATCGTGGGGCGCGCGCAGCTTCCCCGGCAACCCGTATGGCGGTCATCGCTCTATGCAGAACAACGCCGTTGGCTCAAACGTCGCCAGACTGTTGAGCCTCATCGGCCATACAACCACGGCATGCGCAGGTGCTGGCTGAAGGGCAAATCGGCGACGCGCTGCGCCCAGTGCTCTGTGCGGTGGGATTCAATATCCGCTGGCTGCTGCGTGCCATTACCCGTGGTGGAATTCCGACGCGATGTGGATCGCCGACCTGCTGGCGCATGGCCTGATCCGCGCCAGCTTCGTGCCGCCCGCAGCGACACAGGAATTGCGCGACCTCACGCGCACGCGCAAACAGCTCGTGCACGAGATCGCCCAGCCCGCTTCGCTCCGGCGAACGAGTCTCCGTCACTGGGCTCGCTCATGACCAGCTGTGCCGCGTCTCCATCTTTGTTCAAATGCAGCACAACCAGCGCGAGATCGTCGTGTCCCTTGCCCAACTCGTCCCGGTTCGCGCCGGCCAGAGTACGCGACTTGCTGTCTCAGACTGGCACTACCGGTGCGACCAAGGTTACAACTTCTGAGCTTCTCACTGTCGCCGGCTGCGTCCTCCGACTGAGTTCCCCCGAACAATACAGGCTCGATGGCCGGGAAGGGCTCGTTCGGCCCACTTTCAAGATCAATCGCACCCCGCAAAGCCTTGCCTGTTAAGGGCTGGCGGGAGATTTCCAGTTTTCGGGGAACGGGCAAAAATAGCCTTCTACATCCAGGTTGGCTGCGCCTGACATTAGTCCAGTGCGTCAGGCCCTAGGGCGCGCCGCGCTCGACGATGCGATATACCCTGCCGCTCGTGCCGGACGCAAGGGTATCGGCCAGCACGTAGAGTTCGCCCTGCGCATCTGCGCCGAACGAGAACACGCTGCCCGGGATGGCAACGCCCCAGTCCAGTTGCTCGGCCGCCGCGTCCCGGTAGGCAAAGCTGCGCAGCCAGCCGCTGCACAGGTCCGAATAGAGGTAGCGTCCGCGCAGTGCCGGCATGGCGCTGCCGCGGTAGACGTAGCCGCCCACCACCGCGCATCCGCCAGCGGCGTCGTGGCCGTATTCCAGCAGGGGCAGGACAAAGCCCTGTGGGCTGCATGGCACGGACGCCAAGCACAACGAGCCTTCGGTCAGGTTCCAGCCGTAGTTCAGGCCGGCGCTGGCCAATGGCGCCACATCGATTTCCTCGCGCTGGTTCTGTCCCACATCGGCAATATAGAGACTGGCTTCGGCGGGATCGAAGGCAAAGCGCCAGGGATTGCGCAGGCCCATGGCCCAGATCTCGCCGCGCAGGCCGGCCTGGGCGGCGAAGGGATTGTCGGGCGGGATGGCATACGGCTGGCTGCCGGCGCGGCTGACATCGATCCGCAGCAGCTTGCCCAGCAGGGAGCCGGTGTCCTGCGCGTGTCCGGACGGATCGCCTGCGCCGCCGCCGTCCCCGATGCCAAGGTAGAGCATCCCGTCGGGGCCGAAGGCCAGCAGCCCGCCGTTGTGGTTGTTGAAGTTCGGATGCGCGATGCTCAGCACGATGGTCCCAGCCGTGTCCGCCACGTTGGGATTTGCCGCGGACACCTGGTAGCGGGCGATCGTGATATCGCCTGCGGTGTCGGTGTAATAGACGTAGAAGCGACCGTTGGCGGCATATGCCGGATCGAACGCCAGCGAGAGCAAGCCGCGCTCGCCGTCCGTCGTGGTCAGGTTCGAGATATCCAGGAACGGCGTCGCCAGCAGCACACCGTTCTGCACGATGCGTATGCGCCCGGCGCGCTCGGCCACGAACAGCCGCGTGTCATTGGCCGGCGCGGTCAGGAAGACTGGCCCAGCCAGCCCGGAAGCCACCTCCCGCAGCGCGAGGCTGAAGGACTGGGCGGCCGTATAGGTCACCGTGGCTGTCGCGGTTGTGCTGCCTACGGCCACCTGCTGGGTGCTGGGCTGCGGAGTCAGCGTCGTGCTGCCGGTCAGCACTGCTGCAGCCTTCACCGTGTAAGCCCCGCTTGCCAGATTGGTCAGCGTGGCGGATGCGCCCAGGCGCTGGCGGAAGCCGCCAGCGCCGGTCACGGTCACATCGCCGCTCGTGCCGGCGGGCAATCCCAAGATCACCACCGAGAGCGCGCCGCGTGACGACCCGCCGCTAGTGATGACAACGTCCACGCTGCCGCCACAGGCTGCCAGGATGAATCCAGCCAGGAGCAGGATGATGCTGCGGATGACGTTTCGCGCGTGTATCATCGATCCAGTCTCGCAGATTGGCCTCGGGGACTAGCGCCGTGCGCACCGGTGCGCCGCCGCTGAAAGGTCACCCTTAAAAGCCTAGCGAGCCGAAGCCGACGTGCCAAGGCATGGCACCACCCCGCATCTCAGGAATCTAGGTCGCCGCCAGCGCCGGCGGCCGCCGGCGCGAGGCCGCGGCGAATGCGATTTGTGCCAGCCCGGCGGCCACGTCCAGCCCGACGCCGGCCTGCCAGGCCACCATATAGAAGCCGAGCGCGTCATATCATATACCAGCCCGCCGCCGAAGGCGTCGGCGAGCTGCCGATCTGGTGGCTGAAGAAGGGAGAGTAATGGGTGCCATTCGGCCCCAAATCGGGTTCAAACCACTCCCACTCTCCCGAATTGTGAAAGTCGGATGTCAAACAAGCGCTGACGCTCCGCTCAGCGGCTATTGATCAGCGATTCCCGCAGGCCATGAGCGATGCCCCGCGCTTGCGGATCGCGCATGGGCCGATGGTCAACGTCGAGTCGCACTTGCCGGCGGACGTGATCGCCACTCTGCGCGAACGGCGCCACAACCTCGTGGTCGCCCGGCGACTGGCGACACTTTCGCAATTTCCGAGTTCATGACCGCTATCCACACGTGCTAAGTTCGACACCGGGCCATGCTATCGGAGGTTTACAGCGAAGACACCCCGGTTTGTCAATTCGCCTTATGGCGAATTGAAATTGCCAGTTCGGTTTCTAAGCTGTGAAGTCCATGCGTAACGCATTGATTTTGTGGAATATGGTTTTCGGTTGCCTGGGCCCTTGAAAAAAAGAGAACCTTGATGACGCTGCAACTCAGATCAGGAAAGCCGGAAGACGCCGCGCGATGCGGCGCCATCTGTTTCAGCGCCTTCGCGGCGATTGCCCAGGCACATGCCTTCCCGCCGGATTTTCCCTCGCCCGATGTAGCGGTTGGCCTGATGGCCGACTTGTTCTCGCGCGAGGATGTCTTCTCGGTCGTAGCCGAAATCGACGGCGACGTCATCGGCAGCAATTTTCTGTGGGAAGGTGGGCCAATCGTCGGCATTGGCCCCATCACCATCGACCCCTCGGTTCAAGACAGGAAAGTTGGACACGCCCTGATGGAGCACGTACTGCAGCGCGGCCGCAGCAGGAATGCCGCCGGCATTCGACTCGTCCAGGCGGCATATCACAATCGCTCGTTGTCGCTTTACGCCCGTCTTGGCTTCGAAGCGCGGGAACCGCTTTCAGTACTGCAGGGCAGCGCAGTGAATGCAAAAGTCCCTGGCTACCCAGTGCGGGCGGCTGTACCATCAGACCTCGACGCCTGCAACCGCCTCTGCCTGCAGGTTCACGGACATGAGCGCGCAGGCGAACTGCGCGATGCAATCGACCAGGGAACGGCGAGTGTGGCTGCACACGACGGACGCATTGTGGCCTATGCGACCGCCATCGGATTCTTCGGGCACGCCGTCGCTGAAAACAACACGGGCATGAAAGCGCTGATCGGCGCCGCCCCCGCCTTTGCCGGCCCCGGATTCCTTCTGCCCACGCGCAATGGGGAGTTGCTGCGCTGGTGCCTGGAACGCGGGCTGCGCATTGTGCAGCCGATGACCTTGATGAGCATCGGGCTATACCAGCAGCCGGAAGGTTCGTTCCTGCCGTCGGTCTTGTATTAAGGCGAGAACGCCTACCGCCGCAGCAGCCAAACCAAAAGCCTGATCACACCTCCGGCCACTACAGGCCACTACGGGGGGCGCTTTCAACTTGCCGATAGCGAGACAAGGCAGTGGCACGCAGGTGCACCGCACAAAAAGGAGACCGCTTTGGCGCGGTCTCCGACCGACGCCGCGCTGCAAACCGACCTGGCTGAGCTGCGCAGCCGCTTTCCCGAGACCCGCGCGCTCTACCGCGAGGTCTGCGGCCTGCTGTTCTTCCGCTACGGCGTCACGCCCACCGCCAACAAGCTCTACAGCCTGGTGCGCAAGGGCAGCATGGGCACGCCGGCCGAGGTGCTGCAGGCGTTCTGGCAGGAGCTGCGCGGCCGCACGCGCGTCACCATCGACCATCCCGACTTGCCGGAGGCGTTGAAGGACATCGCGGCCGGGGCGGTCCAGACCATCTGGCAGGCGGCCAACGAGGCCGCCACCGGCGAGCTGGCCACGCTGCGCGCAGAGGCGCGCGCCGCCGCCAGCGCTGCTGAAGCCGAGCGCCAACCCATCGAGGAGGGTCAGGGGACGCTGGCCGCGGAGCGGCAGGCGCACGCGGCGACCCAAGCTCGGCTGGAAGCGGGGCGGGCGGAACTGGAGGCCGGGGGCGGCAACTGGCGGAACTGCGTACCCAATTCTCGACCGAGCTGGAGCGTGCCCGCGAGGCGGTGACCCTTGCCCAGGAGCGGGTCCGAAGCCAGCGAGCGACGGGCCTTGCGCGAACTGGACGCGGAGCGTACCGCGCGCCAGCAGAGCGAGCGCACGGCCGAAGCACTGCGCGGCGAGCTGGTGGCGGCGCGCAGCGAGGCGCGCGACGCGGCGGTGGCACAGGCCGAAGTCCGGGCCCGGCTCGAGGCCCAGGCCGCGGCGCTCGCCGATCGGCTCGCGGCCGCCGAGCAGTCGCAGCGCAAAGCGGCGAACGACCTGGACGCGGTGCAGGCGGAGCTGGGCGCGGCGCAGCGCCGCGCGGAGCGCGCTGAGGCCGAAGCGGCGCTGGCGCGGCAGCTGCTGGCAAAATTGCGGGGGGCGCATCTGGGGCGGGGCGAGGGTGGTGGCGGACGGCGGCGCAAGGCCGGCGGCCCGGCGCCGAACGACGAGGCGGTGCCAAGCGAAACACGGGACGAACAGCAAGACGACAAGCAGGGCGCGCCAGCGGCCGCCTCCAAGCCGGATGACGGCAGCGGACAGCAGTGACGACAGCGATGACAGCAAAAACTGAGCGGGCGGCGGCGATCCGCTGGATCCAGGCGGAGATGGCCGACTACGGGCTGACCTTGGGTACCGGTGCTGAAAATTTCAGCCAAATCGGAGGCTTGCCGAGGGATGTGGCGGATTTTTAGATACCGGACACCCATCCCCAACCGAAGCCACTGAAAGGAGCCCTCGTTGTCGAGGATTGCTACGCATCGATCTTCTTCATAATTTTTGCAGAAAACTTTGCGCTTGAGGATTACATGCAAGCCCAACGTAAAGTGAATCAACGATGGACGAGTTCAGATTTTTATATATGCTGCGTCATTCCAATCTAAAAGAATTTAAGATCGGAATAGCAAGAGATGTTTGGCATCGCTCTTTGCGTGTCGGCAGCCTATAGATCACGAGTCATCCATTATTTACAGGGGGACTTCGCGCTCCTGTCGCGCAGCAGAAAAGGGTCCTGCACGAACTGCTATATAAACATCGCTAAAACCGTTGCCAGGATCGGGTGGTACAGAGTGGTTTCACATCAGGACGTGGGATCACGCGCGGAAATTGATAAGAGACCGTTTCAAAATGACTGCTCCGTACGCCTGAAGATGTTCCAGCAGACAAGGGACCAACCGAGTTTGAGGAATGCTTCGTGAATGTCGGCCCTACGCTCAAAGCGAATGCGAAGCCGGAAGACCTCGACCTGATGCGCGAGCAGATCGCCGCCGTCAATGCCCGTCCCGACGTGCTGGTGCTGCGCATCGAGACTCGGGGCCTGCATTCTGCAGCGGCTTCAATATCGGAAAGGTCGGCAGTAGCGACGCCGGCGAGCGCTTCGAAGCGCTGGCCAACGCGCTGGAAGCGGCGCGGCCCGTCACCATCGCTTTGATCCAGGGCGGCCTGTACGGCGGCGCTACCGATCTCGCGCTAGCCTGCGATTTCCGGCTTGGCGCGCATGGCGTCGACATGTTCATGCCGGCGGCGCGGCTGGGGCTGCTGTTCTACCGCGGCGGGCTGGAGCGCTACGTGTCTCGGCTCGGCCTGGCCACCGCCAAACGCGTACTGCTGGCCGTCGATAAGCTCGATGCCGCGCAGATGCTGGCATGCGGCTTCCTTGACCGCGTGGCCGGCGACCCGGATGCGCTGCAGACGCAGGCCGCTGAGTTGAGCGAAAGCTGGCCGGCATAACGCCGCTGGCCCTGCTCGGGATGAAGAAGCACCTGAACTGCTGATGGGGGAGGACTGGGAATGACATCATTGGATATGAACTTGGACAACTACTTCGCCAGGATGCAGCGCGGACAGGTGCCGCCCCCCCCCATCTGCTCGTTGCTTGGTGGAAGAATCGGTGCGGTCGACCTGAAAGCGGGAACGCTGGAATCCGCCTACCACGCCACGCCGGCCTTCCTGAACCCGGCAGGCCAGGTCCAGCGCGGCATGCTGGGAGCGATGCTGGATGACGTGACCGCCATGCTGGTGACAGCTAGCCGGACCCAGATCTCTGACTTACCCATTCTGGATCTCTCGCCATGACACACGCCACGCCCCCTCCCCACACCCCCCTCACGATAGTCGCGCACGCGCAACGCGTGGTGGATTGGCTCGATCGCATGCCATACACAATCCTGGCCATTCCGTTGCGGCTCGCGGTTGCCACCGTCTTCTGGAATTCAGCCATGGCCAAGCTGGCGAACTGGGCAACGGCGGTGGAACTGTTCCGGGGGGAATACCGGCTGCCGCTACTGCCGCCCGAACTGGCCGCTACCTGGCGGTATCCGTTGAGCTGACAACGCCAGTACTGCTGGTGCTCGGCCTGGCAGCCCGCCCCGTGGCGCTGATACTGCTTGGCATGATCACGGTGATCCAGCTGTTCGTCTATCCGCTGGCATGGCCCACGCATATCCAGTGGGCGGCGATGCTGCTGGTACTGCTGGCACGGGGGGGCGGGGCGCTCTCGGTTGACTGGCTGATTCACCGGCGTCTCATGGACGCTTCGGAGCACTGAGCCATGTGGACGGGAAGCGCGGGCGATCTGTCTGATCTTCAACGACGATAGCGCGATGCACGACGTCATCCTCGAATCAGTCGTGACCTGTCCACATTGCGGGTGGGCGCAGCGGGAGACCATGCCTATGGATGCGTGCGTGTTCTTCTATGAGTGTCGGCATTGCAGAGTGCTGCTGAAACCCAAGTCGGGAGACTGCTGCGTGTTCTGCTCATTTGGCTCGGTCCGATGTCCGCAGGTGCAGCAAGGACAGTGTTGTGAGCGGTCGCGATTTGAGTGATGTCTTATACCGCCTTGACGCATGGCCCGCCATTGCCCGCGAAGGCCGCCGAATATCTCCAGCAGCGGGAGGCCGTCAACCGCTTTCGCGAGGAGGCATATTCTGGCCTTTCTTCCACGCAATTCGTGTACTGGCGTGGAAGCGAGCCGCTTGAAGGTCGCCAATTCCGTTGGGGTTGGAGAATGTCGAATGTCCGGTAGATTGAGCGAAGCCGACGGGTGGGTATCCGTTTTTTTGACTTCGCGCGACCACCGCTCGGTCAAACGGCGTGTCACCGCGTATGATTTCAGTCATAGAGCGAGCCGGATACCGGCACTAGACTGTGAGCATACTTTCGATTGAAGTGATCCATGAAACGCCATTCAGCCACTGTAATCGCGGCATCGACCGCCATCCTGCTTGGTGCCGCTGCGCTGTCGTCGTCCGCCATCGCCGAAGTCACGGCGCGCCAGAAGGACGTTGGGCAACACGGCGCGGAGGTGATGCCGTTCACCCTTGCGGCTACGACCCACATCTTTACGAAGACGGCGGACGGTGGGAACCAACAGGTCGTCACAAAGCATCACGACCCGAAGCAGGTTACGCTGATCCGCGGGCATCTGACCGCGATCGCTCGGCAGTTCTCGGCGGGTGACTTCGAGGCGCCGGAGCAGATCCACGGCAACAGTATGCCGGGCCTAGCCGCGCTGCGTGCAGCACAGCCGGGAGAACTGAAGATCCACTATCGCGACTTGCCCGATGGAGGCGAAATCGAATTTCACACGGACGAGCCTCGCCTCGTCGCCGCGCTGCACGTCTGGTTCGATGCCCAATTGTCCGATCATGGCCACGACGCGATGGCAGGGCACGCCCCTGGCATGATGCATCATCGTCCGGCGAACGCCTCGACAGCGGAATAAGCCGCGCATACGACCAGGATGCCAGTCGACGATTTGCCAGATTCGTCCCCCGCTCCGGCGGTGGCGGCCCTGCCGGCGTGGCCTGCCGCGCTGCGCGAATCGGCTCGCTTGCGCCGGTACGATCCTGACACGTACGTATTCAATCGCGGACAGCGGGTCGAGTCGATCTACCAGGTGCAGACAGGGCAGGTGCTATTGCGACGTGACGGAGCGGACGGCGAACCCCTCACGCTGCAGACTGCAGGCCCCGGCGATTTCGTGGCCGAAGCAAGCCTCTTCAGCTCCCACTACCACTGCGACGCATTTTGCGGGAGAGCGAGCGAATTGTTTGCCTTTCCTGCGAGGACGTTGCTCGCGTGTCTGCAGGGCGATCCATCGTTCGCGGTGGAATGGGTACGGCTCCTGTCGCGGCAACTCATGCGCAGCCGTGCACGCGAGGAACGCCTGACGCTACGCTCGCCGCGCGACCGCATCCTGCATTGTCTGCAGCTCGAGCACGATGCTTACGGACGGTTCACACCGCCCGGAACGCTCATGCAATGGGCGGGCACGCTTGGGATCGCGCATGAAACCTTGTATCGCGCGCTGGCACAGATGGAACAGGAGGGCCTGATTGTGCGCGACGGGATCCAAATTGTCCTCTCCGAGATTCAACGAAAAAATGCCGCACGATCACGTCGGCCGCAATGCCGCTGATCGTCGCGTGAGGAGTTGGGTGTACCGCACGGCGTGCGATCCCGCACAGACCGACCAGCTCGTTTGCACTAGATTTCCCTTCAAAGGGCTTGTTGGCCCGGAACTACTGGAGGAGGAAATGAGACTCTTCTCGAGAGCATTACTCGTTATCTCGTTCGCACTTTGCGCTTGCTTTGGCCCGGCAGTATTGGCGCAACAGGTCGGCGCACAGGCATCACTTTATGATCGATTAGGGGGGCTGAAGGGGATCACGATCGTGGTCGACGACTTTATCGACAGGCTCGTCACGAATAAGACACTAAACAGGAATCCTGCCATCAACGCCGGCCGAAAGAGTTCTCCGCCACCCTATCTTAAGTTCCAGGTTGCACAATTGGTCTGTGAGGCAAGCGGGGGACCATGCAAGTACACCGGAAAGCCGATGAAGGAGTCGCATGCTCATCTGAACATCAGCGAGCGAGAGTGGGACGTGATGGCCGAGGAGTTCAAGAAGTCCCTGAACAAGTTCAAGGTTCCGGCTGCTGAGCAAAAGGAATTGTTTGATATTGTCGGCAAGACGAAGGCGGATATCGTCGTCAGGAAATGAGCCTTGACACGCAGGACATTGGGCGTGCGGAGGTCGGAAGGCCGCTGGGCGGTTATGCCCAGTGGCATGGCCATCCCTCGACTTCAAGGCAGCGCCGCCTGCAATCATGCAATGACAATGGGCCGTTGGACTACCGCGGAAAGGAGCGCACCATGTCTGCATACCTGATTGCCGATGTCGATATCAGAGACCCGGCCCTTTTTGAAGAGTTCAAACGAGAAGTCCCGGCTACTGAGGCGCGCTACGGTGGAAGATATTTAGGCCGCGGTGGTCGAACCAAGGTTCTCGAAGGCGACTAGCAGCCGCATCGGCTCGTCATTGTCGAGTTCCCGGAAAAGGATTCCCAGGAGCGACCCGTCGCCTTCGTAGTTCAGGTCTTGATTCGCACCTGACGCTCAAATCAGCGCAGCACGCGATAGGTCGACTGCACCAAGCCGGACGGAAACAGCCGGCTCGACTCGAGCGCCAGACTCACGTCCCGCGGCAGGGCTCCGAACAATGATCTTCCTGCCCCGATCAACACCGGCACAGTAGTGACGACCAGGTCGGCGATCAATCCCTCGCGCAGGAATGACTGGACCAACTGGCCGCCATCGACGTATACCCTGCGCATGCCTGCGGCCTCCAGTTGCGACATCGTCTCCGTGGGCGTGCAATCCGAGAAACGCACCTTTCCCTGTAGCCCCTCTGGCACTGGCGTGCCGGCCAGCTTTCGGGACAGCACCAGCACTGGCCTGTCGTAAGCCCATTCGCCCATCGTGAGGACCTTTTCATAGCAGCCCCGGCCCATGACGATCGCGTCCTTGTCGGCGATGAAGGCCGGATAGCCATGGTCTTCGGCCGGGTCATCCCGCTCCAGAAGCCAGCCGATGTCGCCATCGGGCCGGGCGATAAAGCCGTCGAGGCTGGTGGCAATGAAGACGTGTCCTGTGATCATTGTTAGTCCTCAAGAAGTGCTCGGCGTGAATGATGGCACCGTGTGCCAGAAGAACCTGTGGCATGCGGTCAACAGAACAACCGTTCGCTCCTCGGCGCCAAATTTCTCTTGAAAGAGAGGATCGGTCGGACGCCAAAAGAAATCGTCCGATTCCAGACCGCGCGCATGGGTTGCGAAGCCGACTGAGTGCGCTAGCGTTGACGTACTGGAGCCTGCTGCGCCCGTGATCAGGATATGCATTGCGAGCGTTGAGAGTGCGAATAGAACAGCGAAGTCTACCAAGCCGACGAACGGGCGAACAGCAGCTCGCAGATCTGCCTCTTAGCGACCCTTCTGAGACGTCCGAGCGCTTCGAGCCGAGTGGCTGGTTCACCGAAAGGCGGTCATCCGAGACAAGAGAAGGAGAGGGGGCCATACCGACCCTTCCTACTCCGTCGGGATACCAGCTGGGGGATTTGGACTGCCTACGTCGCGACAAAACCCCCAGGCAAGCGCCTGTCCGACAGCGTCACCGCCATGGCGCATCGTTTGCCCGAGAGCAGGGAGGCCATCAGCCACTGCGCGAAGTCATTGAACTGCTCGCTCTTGTTGGTCGCGGCATGAATACCTGCCGGCCGTCCTTCGTGCCTGCACATAAAGGTTCGCGCCGTAAAACCCAACGAACTCGTCACCGTAGACCCCTTCGAAGGTGAGGGCGACTCGCTATAGCGCCTCGACCAGCCGCTCAGGCGTCACCGGCCCGGCAATCTTGACTCTCATATCCGCGTTTCCTAGATCATGGCATCCGTGTGCGGCAATATGGTACCCGCCCACTCAAGCAGATAGCGAGATATCTGAAGAATCACGTTGGATCTCATAGCTGATCGTGACACCTGCCTCGGGCAGGGGCTCGAACACGCGCGGATCGAACATCGGCGCCACCCGGGGCAGCAGCGGCTTGGGTTCGAGCAGCTGAAAGTATTCGAGACAGAAGTCGACATCCCAAGTCGCTAGCCACTGGAATAGGGCGCGCGCCGCAAGCACATTGTGGGGCTGCTGCAGCGCCGCCCAGCTACCGGCTTGCAGCCACGGGCGCCATTGCGAGGCAGCTTCGCCGGCGTCCGGCGTCTCGTTGATGTCACGAAACCACTCGGGCGCGGCGAAGCCAGCCGCCCCCACGGCCTCACGTGCGGCGGCCAGGCTGTTGCGCTTTCTGGCCCCAACAAGGCCGGCCGCCAAGGTGTCGAACCGGACGCTGAACGCCAGCGTTTGCTCGTAGCCGCCGCGCGGAGCGCCGGGGCTTAGCGCCACCTGGGCGGCCAGGGGCGTCGGTGGCGCTTCCGGGTCGGCCTGCCCCGGCGCTGCGCCAAGATTTCTGCCGCCTCCTCCCAGGAGATTCCTCGGGCGACCAGCTGCTCTCGCAACCGTTCGCGGCCGAATGCGCCGAATCGCTATCATGCCGAGATCACTCTATGGTGAGGGAATCCCAAAATCCAGCGATCCGAGCCGAAGCGCACTAGCGCCCGCTCATAGGGCGACGGCCCCGACCAGCCTCGGGCCTACGCTGGGCGTGGGCGGCTCCGCGAGGCAAGGACCAATCGCGATCGAACGCCTCGGCCATCTCCAGGCTGCGCGCGAGCTGGCGCAGCCGCTCGGCCAATCTGCGCGCCGAGGTGCCTCGGGTCGGCGGCGATGGTCCGTAGGGTGCCGGCGGCGACATCGAACAACAGGCCGTAGATCACGGCCTTGTTGTATCTGATCGCTCCGGGGAGTGCGGTGGGGATCGTCTTTCAGGCATTACGCCATGTCGGACCTGTGCGTGCCGCCGACGTTGCACAGATTGCGGCCCATCGCCTGTCGGCCAGCGACAAGAAGACTCTCGCATCCACAGCGTACCAAGCGCCGGCCAGGATGCGCCCGACGCTGACCTCGATCGCCAACACGGCGTCGGTTGAAATCGATGGATAAGGTTGCCCGACTTCCCGCAGAAGATCGGGCGGCCCTATTTGGTGAGAGCGGCGCCAACCGAGGGATCGCGAATACGATCATCGAAAAAGACTTTTGGGTCTGCTGGACCTTGAAGCGCCTCTTTGGCCTAAGGGAAGGGGAGGCCGCCACGAGTGGTCGCTTGAGATCGACTCCAACGATGCCCAGACGGTGAACTTCCACTATCCGACGGCATTGCCCGAAACCGAATATATGGGCATGACGTACATCACTCCGCGGGTGAAGCTCGAGTTGGGAGCGCGCGGCGATCCCTGGCCTACAGAGGAAAAGATTGGCTCTTTTGAAAAATGAGTGGGTTATGCGGCATGCGGGTTGATCGCGGAGAAGTCGAGCTTTCCGGCGATCAGGAAGATCACGGTGCGCATGGTTTTGAAGCTCACATAACCGCGGGCCTTGCGCTTGGCGGCTTGGAACAGGCCGTTGAGCGCCTCCAGGAAGCCATTGGTCTGGCGCGTCTGGGTCCATGCAACGATACCGTCGAAATGCTTGCGGATCATGCGCGCGACCTCCTTCATTGGCTCGACCTTGGATCGCATGACGTTCGTGCACCACTGCTCGAGCATTGCGGAAACAACGTTGATCTGCTTGCGCTCAAGGATTTCGCGCAACTGCTCGCGATACAGCCAGGCACGGGCAGTGCGTTTGGTCGTGACGTTGGCGATCAACGCGTCGAGATCGGCACGCTGCGCGGCTGGCAACCCGTCGCGATCCTTGAGCAGCGTCCAGCGCAGGCCTTTGAGGCTTGGATCGGTCTTCTGTTCGATACGCCGGGTCTTGTCCACGGCTGCAGAAGCGTGAGCCACGACATGGAACTTGTCGAAGGTGATGCGCGCGTTGGGCAAATGCTCGCTGACGCCCTTGATGAACGCCGGCGACATGTCGATACTGACCACCCCGATCTGCTCAGGCGCAGCGTTGTTCTCGCGCAGATGTGCAGCGAACTTGCCAACCGTGGCAGCATCCTTGCCTTCGGTCACAAACACGACCTTACGCGCGTCGGCATCAGCGACAAGCGTCAGGTAGTTGTGACCGCGCCTGTAGGACGTTTCGTCAACGGCGGCAGCGGTCACGCCGGCCAGATCGAGTTCGGCCACCGCGAGGTCGACATAGCGCTCGCAGATAGCGTACACGCGATGCCACGACTCACCCACCGTTCTGGCTACAGCAGAAAACGGCATCTGCTGCGCAAGCGCCACCACCATGGCTTCAAACAGCAACGTGAAGCCAGAGAGCTTGCCAGCCCAGTCCGGCTCGACCAACACCACGCGGCCGTCGGGAAGCTTCACGCGTGGCGTGCGGACTTCCAGATAGCAGTCGTGCTCGAAGAAGTTCAGGTGCCGATAGCGTTTGGTCACCGTGTCGTGAACCGGGTGCCCACCGGCGACCTCCGGGTGGGAAAAGCGGCTGCCGGCGACAAAGTCAATCTGGATCGTCAACGTCTTGGTTTGCGCGTTGAAGTCGACTTCCCGGACGAACCACGGATCGCTTATGCCAAGGGCTGCTTCAAACAGTTTGCTATGCATCGCTCTTGTTGCTCTTTACCTGAAACCCGCCACGATACCACCCACTTGAAATTCAAAAGAGGCAAAAGATTATTCGCCCTTACGCGGCTGAAGACTATCCCGACTTCTTCGAAGACCCCGACTGCACCGTGACCGTCCCGTCAGCGCAGCGTACCTTTTGGGAAAAGGCCACGGCCTTACATGCGGAAGCACACCGTCCGGCCGAATCGCCAACACCTCAGTATTTCTCTCGGCATTACTACGACCTGGCCATGCTTCTCGGCACCAACGAAGGGCAAGCTGCCGCCACTAACTTCGGCCTTCTGGCACAAGTGGCGAAGCACAAGGCGGCCATCTTCTTCCGATCGGCCTGGTCCAGTTACGGTACCGCGCGGCCGGGGACGCTGCGTCTGATGCCGAACGAAGCACGGGTCAAAGACCTGCGAATGGATTACAGGGAGATGGCGCCCATGATGTTCGATGAAGAGCCGGTCGCCTTCGACGATATCTTGCCAAGATCAAAAAGCTCGAAACAGCCATCTATAGCTAGCACAAGAGGACACGAGCAGTCCGTCGCGACTAGCGATTGGCCTACGCGAAACTGATATTTTTGTTATGCGTCATAATAATTTAACATAATATACATTATGCGCTTTTTGCATGTCAGGGCCAAATAGAATTGTCGTACCTGAGCCAATTAGAGTCCTCTAACGTAAAGTTGTCCGGTAACTCGACGTAAAGGTGTCATGCATTGATCTATGAGACGCTTTTTATCTTTTCCGTACTGCTTTACGTCGCGGTTTAGCTGCCCGACTTGGGTTCGGGCGCGGCTTATCTTCCCGCTCGGGAAGAAATCCTCGGCTTTGAGTCCCTGGGCGGCTTGGTTTTGGCCATCTCACGTTGGATGGCAGCGCTCTGGCGACTACGTGTAGTTCCCACTGAGGTCACTTCGGCCAACATTCTGACTCGCCCACTGGAATCCGCTTTACCATCACAGATGGGAACGGAACGGCGTCTTAGCCAGATCTGCTATGTCACTGCAACAGAAAATGCGGCTTTTGTCGGCCTGGCTGCCGGCCGGGCTTCCTTACGTCGAGACTGAAGTCGGCTCCTACCTTTACCTGCACGACGTCCCGTACGAATTGGAGAGCATCCTTGCTCGTTGGCTACTGCTCCGGCCTGAGCTTACAGACAGAGATCTCTCAACCTGCGTTCTGGTCGAGGGTGGCAAGGGTTTAGCCATTACTCGGGAAGGATGGGAAAGTTTCCTCTGCTGGCTCGTCGAAACACTTCGAGCCAAGCTTGACGACATGGAGCAAGCCCAGTAGCAACGCCTTCGCGCCCCCTTTTTTGGCCGCCTTCAGTGTCACGACGGAAGGCACGGCGCATAAAGGTGTCCATCCGGTGAACCAATCAAGCAAGGAACCACTATGTTGCGGGTACGCATTGAACTGCGGTGATGCGATGCTCCGCAAACAGGCGGTCGAGCAGCGCGCGGTCGCGCACATCACCTTTGACAAAATGCGGGGTTTTTCCCGAAATTGCGGCAATTCGCTCGACCACTATCTGATTGCTGTTGCACAGATTATCCAGGCCGATGACATCGGCCCCGCCGTCAAGCAGCGCCACCCACATATGCGATGCGATATATCCGGTGGCGCCAGTCAGCAGCAGTGACTCAGACATGAGGATTTTTCAGGTTGAAGAAGATGGGTTAAGGAAGCCTCATACAGCCCTTGCTATCGGCGCAGGTGCGCAAGCCTGCCATGTTCAATGGGCAAGCACATACTCAGAAGGGCAGCCGCGCATCCGGCTTCTCGGCCAGGATCATACGTTTGAATTCAGCCTGGATCCTCGCCAGCGCGGCGTCGTTGTCCGCCTCGAACCGCATCACCACCACCGGGGTGGTATTGGACGGACGGGCCAGACCGAAGCCATCGGCGTACTCGACACGCACGCCGTCGATGGTGATGACCTCACGAGCGCCCTCAAACTTCGCGTTGGCCCTGATCTTGTCCAGCAGCGTGAACGGCTCGCCCTCGGCGCACTTGAGCTGGAGCTCTGGCGTATTGTTGGCGTTCGGCAGCGCATTCAGCATGGCGCTGGGGTCAGCATGACGCGACAGGATTTCCAGCAGGCGCGCGCCCGTGTACAAGCCGTCATCAAAACCGTACCAGCGATCCTTGAAGAACACGTGCCCGCTCATCTCGCCGGCGATCGGTGCGCCGGTTTCCTTGAGCTTGGCCTTCACCAGCGAATGGCCGGTCTTCCACATTAGCGGCTCGCCGCCATGCTGGCGAATCCACGGGGCCAGCTTGCCCGTGCACTTGACGTCGTAGATCACCTGCGCGCCGGGGTTGCGCGACAGGATCTCCTCGGCAAACAGCATCAGCTGGCGATCCGGGAAGATCACCTGGCCGTCCTTGGTCACCACGCCGAGGCGGTCGCCGTCGCCATCAAAGGCCAGGCCCAGCTCGCAATCGGTCTCGCGCAGGCACTTCATCAGGTCCTGCAGATTCTCGACGTGGGCCGGGTCCGGATGGTGGTTGGGGAAATGGCCGTCGACCTCACAGAACAGCTCGGTCACCTCGCAGCCCAGGCCACGAAACAGGTCGCCCACGAAGGCGCCGGCGACACCGTTGCCGGCGTCCAGCGCGATCTTCATGGGGCGTGCCAGCTTCACGTCGCCGATGATGCGGTCGAGGTACTGCTGACGCACATCCACTTCCCGGTAGGAGCCGGCCCCGCTCGCGAAGGCGCCGGCCTTGATCCGCTGGCGCAGCGCCTGAATCTGCTCGCCGTAGATCGCCTTGCCCGCCAGGACCATCTTGAAGCCGTTGTAGTCGGGTGGGTTGTGGCTGCCGGTGACCATGATTCCGGAAGTGGCTTTCACGCTATTCAGCTCGACATTGGTCCCGAAGTAGACCATCGGGGTGGCGACCATGCCCAGGTCGATCACGTCCATGCCGGCGGCACGGAGGCCTCCGACCAGGCCGCCGATGAGGTCGGGGCCGGAGAGGCGGCCGTCGCGGCCGACTACGACGGCCTTTTCGCCGGCTTCCGCAGCAGCCGAACCGAACGACAGGCCGATCTGGCGGGCCACGTCGCGGGCGAGGGTTTCGCCGACGATGCCGCGGATGTCATAGGCTTTGAAGATGGAAGGGCTAACTTGCATGGGATATGTCTCGTTAAGATCGGTTGAAGCCTCGCCGGCCGCTCGTCTCCGAAATCGAAGTCATCTGCCGCTTCTGAGTTCCCTACGCAAACAGTTCAGCATGTCCGATTGGTCTCGCGGCGGCATCTTTGGCGGCGAGGACAGGTTCGCCATGGATCGGCCAGTCGATGCCTACTCGCGTATCGTTCCAGAGCAAGCTACGCTCATGCTCCGGATACCAATAGTCCGTCGTTTTATAGAGAAACTCCGCATATTCAGATATCACTACAAATCCATGGGCGAAGCCTTCTGGCACCCACAGCTCGCGCTTGTTCTCTGCGGATAGCATGACACCAACCCACTTGCCAAAATTTGGCGAGCTCATGCGCAGGTCCACTGCGGCATCAAACACCTGGCCCACCACCACCCGCACCAGCTTGCCTTGGGGATGTTTGATCTGATAGTGAAGCCCGCGCAATACATTGCGTGTGGAGCGCGAATGATTGTCTTGCACAAAGGTTCGTTTGACACCGGTTGCCTCCTCAAACAAGCGCCCATTGAAGCTCTCATAAAAGAAGCCGCGATCATCGCCGAACACCTTTGGTTCGATGATCAAAACCTCGGGAATGTCAGTTTGAATAACGTTCAAGCTCATTTGACAGGCTCCATTGAGATGATCAGGATGTCGCGAATCCCTGCCAGCATCAGAGTGGGCAGCGGATAACAGACCATCGGCTTGTCGGAGACCGGCAGCAATTGCTTCGATACCGATCGTGTAATCGGATAGCGCCGGGTGCCGGAACGGCCGGGATAATGCCTTTGCGCATGGTAAGCAGGCTCAGGAAATAATCTGGTCCAGTAGGAAATGCACGCCCTGCTGCCAGTCTGGAAGGTGGATATCGAAAGTCTGGCGCAGCTTGCTGGTGTCCAGGCGCGAGTTGGCCGGGCGTGGCGCCGGCAGAGGATAAGCCGTGGCGGGAATCGGCTCGATACACCCCGGATCGACCTTCAACTCGATACCATGGGCGGCGGCATAGCGCAGCACTTCTGTTGCGTAGGCGTGCCAAGTGGTTTCACCGGCAGCGGCCAGGTGATAGAGGCCGGAGGGGAACGACATGCGGTCGCCACACAGCCAGCGTCGTCCCACGATCTGCGCGGTCACGTCGGCAATCAGCGTTGCAGTGGTGGGTGCGCCAAACTGGTCGGCAATCACGCGTAGGCTCTCGCGCTCACGGCCCAGGCGAAGCATTGTCTTGGCGAAATTGCCGCCATGGGCGCCTGCCGCCCAGCAGGTCCGCAGGATTAACGACTGTGCACCGGTGGCGGTAATGGCCTGTTCACCGGCGAGCTTGCTCTTGCCGTACACCGACAGTGGATTGACCAGGTCGGTTTCAATATAGGTCCCGTTTTTGGTGCCGTCGAAGACATAATCCGTAGAATAGTGGACCAGCAGGCTCCCGAGCGCCTTGGCTTCTTCTGCCAGAATTCCGGCAGCCGTGCCATTGATGGCGAAGGCCAGATCGGGTTCGGTTTCCGCCTCGTCCACCGCGGTATAGGCGCCCGGGTTGACAATCACGTCGGGCCGGTACTCGCGCACCATGCGGCGGATTTCGTCCGGGCATGACAGGTCGCAGCCGGTTCGATCCAATGCTACGACACGGCCCAGCGGGGCCAGGCTACGACGCAGTTCGAAGCCGACCTGGCCATTGCTGCCGGTCACCAAGAACGTGGGGACGCTGATCGCTTTATTCGGCATATTGGTTCGCCATCCAGTTCCGGTAGTCGCCGGACGTCGCGTTCCGCACCCAGGCTTGGTTGTCCAGGTACCACTGCACGGTCTTGCGCAGGCCGGTTTCTAAAGTCTCGGCGGGCTTCCAGCCCAGCTCGCGCTCGAGCTTGTGGGCATCGATCGCGTAGCGGCGGTCGTGGCCCGGGCGATCCTTGACGAAGGTGATCTGGTCGCGATAGGAGCCGATAGCCTTGCGGCGGAGCTCATCCAGCAAGTCGCACAGGGTGTGGACCACGTCGAGGTTAGTCTTCTCGTTCCAGCCGCCCACGTTATAGGTCTCACCCACGCGGCCTCGTGCCAGCACTGCGCAGATTGCGGCGCAGTGGTCACCCACGTAGAGCCAGTCGCGCACATTGAGGCCATCGCCGTAGATGGGCAGCGACCTTCCAGCCAAGGCGTTGGTCATCATCAGCGGGATCAGCTTTTCGGGAAAGTGATAGGGACCGTAATTGTTCGAGCAGTGGGTCGTCAGCACCGGCAGCCCGTAAGTGTGGTGATAGGCCCGGACCAAGTGGTCTGACGCAGCCTTGGAGGCCGAATACGGACTATTCGGCCGATATGCGGTGGTTTCCGAGAATTGCGGATCGCCGGGGCCCAGCGATCCGAACACTTCGTCGGTGGAGACGTGCAGGAAGCGGAAGGCAGCCTTGGCGGCGGCGTCCAGACCTCCCCAATAAGTGCGCGCGGCTTCGAGCAAGTTGAAGGTGCCGACGATATTGGTCTGGATGAACTCCGCCGGGTCATGGATGGAGCGGTCGACGTGGCTTTCGGCGGCAAAGTGAACCACCGCGCGCGGCTGATGGGCGGCGAACAGCTTGTCCAGGGCGGCGCGATCGCAGATATCAGTCTGCGAGAAGATGTGGCGGGCGTTACCTCCGAGGGAGGCCAGGGTGTTGCGGTTGCCGGCGTAGGTCAGCTTGTCGACATTGATGATACCGTCCGTGCCATCCTGGCTCAGCCAATTCAGGACAAAGTTGGCGCCGATGAAGCCGGCACCGCCGGTGACGAGCATATATGACGTGCTCTTGCCCCCGTCAGCGCGGTGCGGCCTTGTGATAGCGGCTTGGCCGTATCGTGGCATGATCCCTCCATCGCAAGATTTGCGGCCCCCGCTATCGCCCGACAATCCGCTTGGCCAACGCTTTCGCATAAGGCGGCGTAATGCCATGCAGGATGTCCCGTGCGGTTAAGCCGTACCGCTCGCCCGGCCGCGTCTGGAAGCGTGTGGAATGCTCATCGGCAGCATCCGGCTCGGGCCGGCCGTTGGAGTAGTAGTAGAGCGCGATTGACCGTCGCGTGACGCCTCGCGGGCACGCAAGGGGTTCGGGATGCCCGTGCCATGAGCACTCATTGGTATTGAAGACGACCAGCCGGTTTCCGATCGGCGCGATCTTCCGCACGCAGCGCTGGACCTCGTTGTCCCACAGTTGCAGATGGCCGGCCCAACTGTCCTCCCACTTGTCATTGAGATACAGCAGCACATTGAGCCGCCGGTCAAGCTTCCATTCGAGATGGTAGTTGTAGTCGATATGCAGGCCCAGGTGGCCTCCAGGCAGCGTCTGGTGCAAGCCGCCGCCATGGAGGTGAGGGTCCGGCACCAGCCCCTGGATGCCGGACAGCGTCTCCAGGAAGCGGGTGAATCCGGGCGCATTGAACTCCATGATCAGCGCCCGCAGCGCAGGCGGGATGGCGTAAAAGTCCTGGCTTTGCAGCTTCAGGTTCTCGGTGGCCGAGTGAAACTTGAACCAGACGCGCTCCGTGGCGCCTGGAAACGCATCGCTGGCTTTCCGATAAACGTCTTCGTCAAGAAAGTTGTCGATGCAGATATGGGGAAACGGGTCGGCGCAACGGTAGGTTTCCGACAATTCACGCGACATCCACTCAAGTTTCGCGACATCCAGCAGGTCGTGGCGCATGCTCAGATCTCCCCCAGTAGCTAGGTTGTCTCGCACTGCTTTGTCTTGCCCTGATTGCGGTACGCCGTGGGCGACAGCGAGAAGCGCTTGCGGAAAATCTTGGCGAGCCGGTCTCCGTTTCCCATCCCGCAGCGCCGCGCTATTTTGTCGACCGGCAGGTCCGTTTCCATCAGCAGCCGACAAATCATGTCTAGCCGCGCGCGAAGCAAGTACTCCGACGGCGTCACGCCCAAGGCCCACTTGAAGCGCCGCAGGTAGTTGCGCTCGCTCATGGCGGCAACGCGCGCCGCGTCGGCCACCGAGATCGCCTCCGTGTAATGCTCCGCGATCCACCGTGCCGACGCGCGAATCTTTTCGTTGGTTTCGGACGATGCGATGTCGGGCGCGTCGCCAGCTTCCTCGGCATCCGGGCGCACCATCGGCATGTCCCGTTGCGGCGCGAGCTGCCTTGCAACTTCCCGGGCCATGACGAAGCCAAGGTCCGACTCGATCTGTGCCAGAGCCATATCGACGGCCGAGGGCATGACGTCCGGAGCGGAGTCCACGCCTCCCCGGCACCAGAATACGGAAGGCGCGGCATGGCTGGTGCCGACGACGTTGTCCCTCTCGGCGATACGCAGCGGATGTGCCCGGGAGACGCGGGGCAGGATCGGCTCCCGTCCCGCGCGGGAGCGCTCCAGCACCATTGCGCTGATCTCGAGCATGGCGGTCATGAGCCGCGCATCGCGCTCAACGACCGGCTCGCGCTCGCTGCAGGCAATAAAGATCGCATTGAAGCCTCGCTGACCCAGCGCGTCCAGGCTCTGCGTCCAGATCCGGATGGAAGAGGAGCACGCGACATTGCCGCCGCGGTAAGACAAGAGGGAGAGCTGGTAGACAGGTCGCCTGCGACGCAGGAGTTCGAGTTCGTTGGCCACGCGGAAGGCTTCCGCGATGATGCCGGCAGTCAGCAGCGAGCAGCCTTCAAACAACAGCAACCCGATGCGCTGAATTTCCCGTTGGCCGGCTACCGGTAGCGGACCGAGGGACCGGACCGGCGGCGGCATATCGACAAGGTGCTCCATGGCATCACTACCCCCTTGCGTCCAATCCAAAAATCAAATCTGTTGCATTGCATCATAACGGCAATTGGACGCCGCGCAGGGTCGACTGGCTGAAAGTTCCGCTATGTTGGCGGATCATTACTTGGCACTAGTTGGTTTTCTGCAAAAATGCGGCGTGCCAATCATGTGATGTATCTGATTTGAGCCACTTTCCCTAATTCTGGGATTTTAAATTCGGCAAAGATAATGACTGAATGTCCAATAGAGTGGCCCCTGCACTGGGATTGGGCAAGTCGTTACAGAAAGTAACGGATCGCCAGAATTATGGGCATTGCGACCGAATTCCAAGTGGCGCCGTTGCCATTCCATATATTTCAGCATTTTCTCCCGTAGCTATAGGTGGCTCGCGCATTACTTTTGATAATGGATTTTCAGGTTAATCGGCCAATCATTCTGCATTTTCCGCCAGTCCGCTTCTGAGGCTTTTCGGCGCGTCTATGCTTCGCTGCAACAAAGACGGCTTCCCCGTTTCCTTGCTGCAGCCCACGCCGGACAGGAGCAGATCATGCGCACAACGGACCCGCTGGATGTAGTGGATGACACCGCCACCGATGCGCTCGCCGGGCAGGACCGGGCATCGCCGCCCGCCCTGGGCATGCGGCTTGCGGCGGTGGTGCTTGCCGGGGGCTCCGGCACCCGGTTGTGGCCCCTGTCGCGCAAGCACTTTCCCAAGCAGCTGATCGACATCATTGGCCGCGATTCCCTGCTGCAGACCACCGTACGCCGCCTGGCCGGCCTCCATGGCAGCGCCAGCGCTGACGCCGCGCCGATCATCGTCTGCGGCGAAGCACACCGTTTCATGGCTGCGCAGCAACTGGCCGAGGCAGGGGTGGACGCGCGTATCGTCGTTGAGCCAGTCGGGCGCAATACGGCGCCGGCACTGACGCTCGCCGCGCTGCTGGCCTGCGAGCAGGGCAACGACAGCATCCTCGTCGCCATGCCCGCGGACCACGTGATTGCCGATGGCAAGGCGTTCCGCCTCGCCGTACTGCGCGCGGCACGCTTTGCAGAACAAGGGGCCATCGCCACACTCGGGGTGCCGCCTACGCGCGCCGACACGGGCTTCGGCTATATCCGGCTCGGTGCGCAGCTCGAAGGCATGGCACGCCGGATCGACGCGTTCGTGGAGAAGCCCGCCGCCGAACTTGCGGCGCAGTACCTCGCGTCCGGCGAATACTGGTGGAACAGCGGCATCTTCGTGGTGCGCGCCAGCACCTGGCTGACCGCGCTGCAACAGCTTCAGCCGGCGATGCACGTAGCCTGCGTGAGCGCCTGCACGGCCGGCCGCAGCGACGGCGCGTTCTTTTATCCGCACGCGGCGTCGTTCACCGAGGTGCCATCGGACTCGATCGACTATGCCGTGATGGAGCACCTGGCGCGCGCCGACGCGCTCAAAGGCGTTGTGGTCCCGCTGGAGGCGGGCTGGTCTGACCTCGGTTCTTGGGATGCCGTATGGGATGCCATCGACAAGGACGACGACTGCAATGCCGCGCGCGGCCGCGTGATGTTCGAGGGCGCCTCCTCGTGCTACGCCCATTCGGAGGGACGGCTGGTGGCCTGCGTGGGTACGGTCAATCTGATCGTGGTCGAAACCGCCGATGCCGTGCTGGTGGTGGACCGCTCGCGGGTCCAGGCGGTCAAGGGCCTGGTCGAGCGCATCGCGCGCCAGCATGGGCCGGAGGCCGAGACCCATCGAAAGGTTCAGCGGCCATGGGGCAGCTATGACTCGCTCGACCATGGCGAGCGCTTCCAGGTCAAGCGCATCGTGGTGCATCCCGGCGCCGCTCTCTCCTTGCAGTTGCACCACCACCGCGCGGAGCACTGGACGGTGGTCCGCGGCACCGCGCGGGTCACGCGTGGGAACGAGCAGTTCCTGCTCAGCGAGAACGAATCCACTTACATCCCCATCGGCGTGACGCACCGGCTCGAGAACCCCGGAAAGCTGCCGCTCGAGATCATCGAGGTGCAGTCCGGCGCGTATCTCGGCGAGGACGACATTGTCCGCATCGCCGACACCTACGGGCGCTGCGGCTGACGGCCGTCCGACAGCCGCAGCCAGCGCCAAGGGAGATCGACTGCAGTCCAACCTCTACCATGGAGCGTCGTCATGTTTACAGTGAAATCACTCTTTGCAAGATCCGGTATCGTCCCCAGCCGCCTGACCGCGGCCTCTGCTGCCGCGCCGGGCATGGAGACCGGCTTGTCCGGCGCAATGGCGGCATTCGGGGCGCCCTCGCAGCCGTTGCCAGCAGGCGTGGACCTGCGATTTCCGTCACCGCTGGGACTGGGCGCCAAGCGGGCGTTCGATGTCGCTGCAGCGCTTGCGCTGTTGCTGCTGCTGTCGCCACTGCTGGCCATGGTGGCAATGCTGGTGATGCGTGACGGCGGACCCTGCGTGTTCGGACACACCCGCGTTGGCGTGGATGGCAGGAAGTTCAAGTGCCTGAAGTTTCGTTCGATGGTGCTCAACGCAGACGCCGTGCTGAAGGAATTGCTGGCGACCGACCCGGCGGCGCGCGCCGAATGGGAAAAGGATTTCAAGCTCAGGAACGATGTCCGGGTCACCCCGCTCGGGCGCTTCATCCGGCGTACCAGCATCGATGAATTGCCACAACTGTGGAATGTTGTGCGCGGCGACATGAGCCTTGTCGGTCCGCGCCCCGTCGTCGAGAAGGAGCTCGAGCGGTACGGCGACGCTGCGGCGTATTACCTCCGCGTCCTTCCCGGCATTACCGGCCCCTGGCAGGTCAGTGGCCGCAATGAAACGGATTACGGGACGCGCGTCTCGCTCGACGTCGCCTACGTCAGGAACTGGTCGTTCCTGGGTGACATCGGAATCCTGTTCAAGACGATCGGGGTGGTCCTGCATGGCCGCGGCGCGTACTGACCAGCTGCGTGGCCGGATCCTGGCGGCGACGCTGCTGCCAGGCCTGGCGGCCCTCCTCGGCGCCTGCACGATGGCGCCGGGGATGTCGTTCCAGTCCCAGTCCGGTCCTCTGCCCGATGCCGCTCGCGCGACGCAGCCGTCGTCCGTGGGGACCGTACCCGAGCTGCCATCGATAAAAGGCGTGCAGTCGGTCACTCCCGACAACCTGGTCGAGATTACCGGCACCCTGATCGATGCACAGCAAGCCGCCCGGCCCCAGGGTGTGCCGCAGGAGGTTCGCGCGCTGTTCGACAAGCCACGCGCCTATGTATTGGGGCCCGGCGACGTGCTGAGCATCGTGGTGTGGGGCCATCCGGAACTGAACATGCCGGCGCTGCAGGTCACTAGCGGCGTGGATACTGCCGGCTCCAACGCGGTGGTAACCGGCTATACCGTGGACGCTCGCGGCATGGTGCAGTTCGCTTTCGTCGGCATGGTCCCTGTAGCGGGCCTCACCGAGGCTGATGCGCGCGAGCTCCTCGCCAGGCGCCTGTCCGAGTACGTGCGCAATCCGCAGATCACCCTGCGCATCCAGGCATATCGCAGCAAGCGCGTCTATCTGGACGGCGCCGTGCAGAGCCCCGGCCTGCAGATCATCAATGATGTGCCAATGACCCTACCCGAGGCGATCAATCGCGCCGGTGGCTTCACCGCGACAGCGGACCGCTCCTGGGTGGCCCTGACACGTGGCGACAAGACCGTACGCATCAACCTGCCAGACCTCATCGCCAAGGGCGGGAATCCATCCGACATCCTGCTGCGCGACGGCGACCTGGTACGTTTCTACGCCGCCACCGACAGCAAGGTTTTCGTACTTGGCGAAGTGGCACGGGCGTCCACACTGACGCTTAATAACGGCAAGCTGAGCCTGAACCAGGCGCTTGGCGATGCCGGTGGCGTCAGCCAGTACTCTGGCGACGCGCGACACGTGTATGTCGTGCGTGGGGACAATGGCAACAAGCCAGTGGTGTACCACCTCGACGCGAGTACGCCATCGGCGATGGCGTTGGCAGACGGCTTTTCGCTGCAGGCCAACGATGTGGTGTTCGTCGATGCGTCGGCGCTGGTTCGCTGGAGCCGCGTTGTCAACCTGCTGTTGCCCACCGCCCAGACTGCGACCGTCGGCCGGGCGCTTGTCCCGTGAAATCAGCGCCTATGCACGATCGATACCCACGCAGGAGTGCGGCATGAAGAGCCCTTACATCGCGAACCCGGTCTATGAACTGCCCGGTCGCGCACCGGCCCGAGCCCTGAACAATCTGACGACACTGTACGCCGGCAGGTGGCTGATCGTGGTCGCCACTTCCGTGTGCCTGCTCGCCGGAATCGCGTATGCGTTGTTCACGCGCCCCCTCTACCGCTCCGACATTCTGATCCAGGTCGAACCCAGTTCCATCGGGACCCGGTCCACGTCCGATGACCCCAAGCTGACCTCCGAGATCAAGCCGGACACGACTTCTGAAATCCAGGTGCTGAACTCGCGCATGGTGGTATCACGCGCGGTCGAGAAGCTCAAGCTGTATATCGAGGCCGGTCCCCGCTATGTGCCGGTGATTGGGTGGTGGCTCGCCGCGCGCACGGATGGCTTGTCGCATCCGCTCGGTGGCTACGTGTACGGCGCGGAACGCATCGACGTGGCGATGTTCGACGTGCCGGCTTCCCAGCAGGGCAAGGCCTTCGTGCTGACGCTCGGTCATGAGGGTGCTTATGTCCTCTCCCTGCCCGGCTCGTGGGACGCGCCGCTGCTAATGCTTCACGGCAAGGTCGGTATGCCGCTACATGCCGAAACCCTGCATGGACCGATCGACCTGCTGGTCCGCGCCGCCGACGGCGAGCCGGGCGCGAGCTTTTCGATCAGGCGCTACTCCGAGATCGCCACCACCGAATGGCTGCAACGGACCATGGCCATCGGGGAACGCGGCAAGCAATCGAGCATCATCGGCGTGGCGCTGGACAGCGTCGACCCGGTCCGCGCCAGCCAGATCCTGAATGAGGTGGGCAAGGAGTACGTCGAGCAAAACGTGCGACGCCGCTCGGAAGAGGCCGACAAATCCATTCGCTTCCTGGATGAGCAATTGCCGCAGCTCAAGCGGCAACTGGAGGAATCGGAAAGCCGCTACAACGCGTTTCGTGCGCAACAGGGCACCGTGGACACCAGCCAGGAGGCGCGCGCCCTGCTCCAGCAATCCGTGGAAGCCGAAACGCGCGTCGTCGACCTGCGGCAGAAGCGCCAGGAACTGTCCATCCGTTACACGGACAAGCATCCCGCACTGCTGGCACTCGACGGCCAGTTGCAGGGAGCCATGGCAGAGCTCTCTGTCATCGAGGCGCGTACGCGCAGACTGCCCCTGATCGAGCAGAAGGTCCTGCAATTGCAGCGCAACATGCAGGTGGACACCGAGCTCTACACGAGCCGCCTTAACGCCCGCCAGCAGCTTACCCTGGTGCGCGCCGGCAAGGTCGCCAATGTGCGACTGATCGACCCCGCGACGCCACCCGAGACGCCGATCATGCCGCGGCGCGGCGTCGCAGTGGGCGGTTCGCTGCTAACCGGTTTGCTGGCAGGCGTGGTCCTGGCCGTCCTCCGCCGCCGCGTGGCGGGTACCGTCCAGGACCGCGAGGAGATCGAGGCAGGCACGGGGCTGCCGGTTTATGCCACGGTGCCGCGCAGCCGACTGACTTCCGATTTCCGCCCTGCCTGGCCCCGCATGCTCGCGGGCAGCACAGACCGCACGTTGTTGCCCGATGCAGCGATCGAAAGCCTGCGCGCCGTCCGCACCACGCTGCACTTCGCCTTGAACGATGCACCCAACCGTGTGGTGCTGATCACCGGCCCTACGGGCGGGGTTGGCAAGTCCTTCGTAGCCGCCAATCTCGCCACGCTGGCGGGTGCCTCGAAGCGGCGGGTGCTGCTGATTGACGCCGACCTGCGCAATGGCGTGCTGCACAAGCGATTCCATGTGGACCGCGGTCCGGGACTGGCCGAGGTGATCGCTGGTACGAGCCGGTACGAGGACGTGCTTCGCCACGATGTATCGCACGGTCTCGATTTCCTGGCCACCGGATGGCACATGTCCGGGCCAAGCGAGCTGTTGCTGCAGCCAGAACTGACCACACTTGTTCAACGCGTTGCCGGCCAGTACGACATGGTGGTGCTTGACGGACCGCCATTGCTGCCGGTGGCAGATGCGCTTGTGCTGGGACGCATGGCGGGCACTGTCTTCATCGTGGCACGGCACCGGGTCACCACGGTGGAACAGATCGACGAAAGCACGCGCCGGCTGGCGCAGGCCGACGTCGCCGTACGGGGCGTGATCTTCAACGACTTCACCGGCCACCTGCACCGCTACAGCTATGCCTACGGTGCCGACGCGTCCCGCCCGGGCGCGCCTGCATGATCAGCGGAAATGAGCGGTAATCAGCAGAAAAAAGGCAGTTATGAAATACACCCATCACAAGCGCATCACGTTGGTCACCGTAACCTACGGCGCGCGCCTGCACTTTTGCGCCGAACTCTTGCAGCGGGCGTTCGAGCACGAGGGCGTGGCGCACGCTGTGATCGTCAGCAACAATTCCTCGTCCGACCTTAGCCGGCTCGAGGACGACTGGGGCGCGCGGGTTACCGTGATCCGGTTGCCGACCAACACCGGGTCGGCCAATGGCTATGCCGTAGGCATCGACGCAGCGCTCAGCCGCGACACGGACTACCTGTGGCTGATGGACGATGACAATGCCCCGTGCCCCGGCGCACTCGACGTCCTCTGCCATCAGCTGGATCGGCTGACGCGCGGATTTGGCCGCAACCGTGCGGCGGTGCTTGGCTTCCGCCCGGATCACCAGGCCGATATCGCGATGGGTGTGCCTGTGGCGCTGGCGATGCCGCCGCGCTCCAGCTACTTCGGCTTTCATGTGGCCCGCATTCCCTACAAGCTATGGCGCCGCACGCCGTGGGGCCGCCCGAAGCCGACGGACATGCCGGAAGTCCTGCCGTTGCCTTTTGCGCCGTATGGCGGCTTCCTCGGGCACCGCGATCTCTACCTCGATCTCGGCTTGCCGGAACGGCAGCTCGTGCTGTATGCGGACGACATCGAATACACATGGCGCCTGACCGCGCGCGGCGGCCGCATTGCGCTGGTAACCGGCGCCCGCCTGGAAGACCTGGAGGGATCGTGGAACGTCAAGCGAGACTGGAAGAATCATTTCGAGTGCCTGCTGTTGAGCCGGTCGGACTTCCGCGCCTACTACAGCAGCCGCAACCAGGCATGGTTCGACAAGCACTACTGGTCGACCTCCAGCCTGACATACCGCCTGAACCGCCTCGTCTTCCTCGCCCTGCTGCGGATCTACGGCAGACGTCATGGTGCTGCTGCCAGGCTCGCTCTGCTGGAGCGCGCGATCGCCGACGGCGAGGCATGCCGCCTCGGCTTGCACGCCGACTATTCCCTGTAGCCAACATCCACCGCAGAGGCCGTCATGCCGACCAACTCCTCCCCCGCCCTTCTGACGATCGTCATCTGCAACTACAACTACGCGCCGTACCTGGGGGGAGCCATTGACTCCGCGCTATGCCAGACGGCGCCAGGGGTCAGGGTAATGGTGATCGACGACGGCTCCAGCGATGGTTCGCGTGACATCATCCTGGGCTACGGCGACAGGATAGAAGCCGTGTTCCAGCCAAACGGCGGGCAGGTCTCGGCCTACAATCACGCGCTGCGTCGGCTCGATACGCCCTGCGTGATCTTCCTTGACGCCGACGACCAGTTGCAGCCGGACGCCGCCGAGGCGGTGCTGGCCGCCTTCGCAGCCGGCGACTATGTCAAGGTTCAGTTCCGACTGGAGGTAATGACCGAGGACGGGACCCTCACCGGGGTGCAGGTTCCGCAATCCAGCGACGTGACAGACTGCGGCATGCGGCTGCGGGACGGATGGCTGTACCCGTCACCGCCCGGGTCGGGAAACGCCTATCGCGTGGATGCACTCCGGCGCATCTTTCCTGTCCCGGTCACCGCAGACAACATACACGGTGCCGACTTCTACGCCATCTATGGCATTGCGCTGGTCGGCAGCGTTGGCTCGCTTGATCGTGCGCTCGGCCGCTATCGCGTGCATCGGCATACCACGGCGCAAGCAGGCGATGCGGGCAGCGCCAACCTGTCGCTCGCCAATGCCGAAGATGCACTGGCGGGAGCCAGGCAGTCTGCCCGGCGCTGGGCCATCCTGCGCGGGCTGGCCTGGGAACGGCTTGGCGTCGTCCTGCCTGCCGAATTTCTGGATTTCTCCGCGGAGAAGGCCCACTTTGCCACCCTTCTCCATGGCGCGCCGTTGACTCGGCGATGGCGCTGGTTCCGTCATGAGTCCAGCCGCTACTTTCATACGGTTGCCGCCAATCCCTTCTGGAGCGCGCGCAAGAAGCTCGCCGTATGGTGCCTGACCGCACTTTGCCTGGTGCCGGTGGCATCCATCAGCAATCGGGCGGTTCGCTACATCGCCAATCCCCTCGCCCGTGCGGGGTACTGAACCGTATCGGAAATGGCCACCGTGTCCGCCTCCGCAACCGTCTCCATCAACGGCCGCTTCCTGGGCAGGCGCGCGACCGGCGTCGACCGCTTTGCCTACGAAGTCGTACGCGGCATCGACCAACTCGTTGCGGACCACGACCCTATTACTGCCGGGCTGTCGTTCGAGATTCTGGTGCCGGCATCCGTCAAGGTGGATCCACAGCAGTTCCCGCACTTGCGGATCCGGACGGTCCATGGCGGCACGGGCCAATACTGGGAGCAGGTCAGCCTGGCGCTCGCTGCCCGCGGCACGCTGCTGCTGAACCTTTGCAACGCGGCGCCGTTGCTGTTTCCGAACCAGGTCACAGTCATGCATGACGCCGCGCCAGTACGGATTCCGCAAGCCTACACACGCGCGTTCCGCGCCTGGTACCGCATCATGGCACCGTGGGTCGGACGCATCGCGCGGCGTGTGCTCACTGTGTCGGAGTTCTCACGCCGCGAACTCTCCCAGGCCTATCGCATTCCCGACCGCAAGATCGGCGTGCTGCCAATGAGCGGTGATCACATGCAGCGCCTGCCGCAAGCCCCGGACGTCCGCAGAAAGTTCCAGCTATCGGGCCGGCCCTACGTCCTGGCTGTCAGTAGTGCCAGCCACCACAAGAACTTCAGGCTCGTGGTAGAGGCCATCGAGCTGCTCAAGACGACGGAATACGAAGTGGTCATCGTGGGGGCCACGTTGCCCGTGTTCCAGTCGGTGCAGCAGGTAGCGCCAGATTTCGTCAAACGCGTGGGCTATGTTGATGACGACGACCTCAAGGCATTGTTCCGCCATGCTGCCTGCTTTGTTTTCCCGTCGCTCTATGAAGGCTATGGCTTGCCCCCCGTGGAAGCCATGACGCTTGGCTGTCCGGTCCTTGCGTCCAATCTGCCTTCGGTGCGCGAGGCCTGCGGCAACGCCGCGCTCTATTTCCGCCCGACCAGCGCTCGCGAACTTGGCGAGCTGCTGACTTACGTCATGCGTGACAGCACCTTGCGAGACAGATTGCGCGCGCAAGGTTATGCCCACGTGGAACGGAATTCATGGCGCACCACTGCCGCCAAGCTACTTAGCGAGATCACTCCATGGCTCCCACGGCGATGAATCCTCCCCCATTGCGCACCGCAGACGAGTTCGGCAGGGTCGCGGTGGTACACGAGTGGCTGACTACCTACGCCGGCTCCGAACGCGTCCTCGAACAGATTCTGAAGATCTGGCCTGATGCCGACCTGTTCAGCGTGGTTGACTTTTTCCCGGACGCAGAGCGGGCCGTCCTGCAAGGCAAGCATGCCAGGACGTCCTTCATCCAGCACCTGCCGCGCGCCCGGCAGTCGTTTCGCGCCTATCTGCCCTTGATGCCGCTGGCGGTGGAGCAGTTCGACCTGTCCGGATACGACCTGGTGATCTCGTCCAGCCATGCCGTGGCCAAGGGCGTGATCACCGGCCCCGGCCAGCTGCATGTCAGCTATGTGCATTCACCGATCCGCTACGCGTGGGACCTGCAACATCAATACCTGGAAGAATCCCGCCTGACCCGTGGCCTCAAGAGCTGGCTGGCCCGCGCCATCCTGCATTACATGCGGATCTGGGACCACCGGACCGCACACGGTGTCGACCTGTTCGTGGCCAACTCCGCCTACGTCGCGCGTCGCATCCGCAAGGTCTACGGCTGCGATGCCTCGGTGATCTACCCCCCAGTCGATATTGAACGGTTCAGCCTGGGCGATCGCCGCGAGGATTTCTTCCTCACCGCATCGCGTCTGGTGCCGTACAAGAAGGTCGGGCTGATCGTCGAAGCCTTTGCTGCCATGCCGGACAAACGTCTGGTTGTCATCGGCGCCGGTCCTGATCTCGCACGCATCCGGGACATGGCGCCCTCCAACGTCCAGCTGCTCGGCTATCAGTCGACGGACGTACTGATCGACCATATGCAACGCGCCCGTGCCTTTGTCTTTGCAGCGGAAGAAGATTTCGGCATTGTGGCCCTGGAAGCGCAGGCGTGCGGGACACCGCTGATCGCCCTGGGACGGGGCGGTTCTCGCGAGACGGTCATTGACAGCCTGGACCGTAATATCCGCACCGGCGTCTTCTTTCCGCGCCAGACCGTAGAAGACATCGTGCGCGCCGTGTGCCGATTCGAGGAGAGCGGACCATTCAACCCTGCCGCATGCCGGCGCAATGCGCTCCAGTTCTCACCCGAGCGTTTCCGGCGGGAGTTTCTCGCCATGGTGCGCAGCGCGATGGCGCAGGCATCGACCACGCCGCTCGCAGGGATTGGCCATTCGGCTGACATCCAGCGCGACGTGGCAGCGTTGCCGGTGCCGGTGATCGCCGACACGCTCGAATCGCTGCCGCGCTGACGGAGCCGCTACGATGCCCAACACGCCCGATCACCATGAAGGCTATTGGTGGGAAGACCCCGCCAGGCTACTGCTGTACTTCATCCTGCCGCTATACATGCTGATTGCACTGGACCTGCTTGGCGAACAGAAGGCCATCGAGCGAGTCTACTTCACCAGCTTCCATGCTCTTGCCGGGGCCCTCTTTCTCGGTGTACTCACCGTCGCGGCATACGCCGAACGTATCCTCGTGCCGCCCGCCCGCGCCGAGCCCCCCGAAATTCCGGTACGAGTCCTTGATGCCATGTTCGGCCTCGCACTGGCCGGTTACCTGGTCATGATGGGCGGCGTGATCGCCCAACCTGCCATCCTCCTGTCCTTCCTGAACGGCGGAGCAAATACCTACGACGTCCTTGAACTGAAGGGCCGCATTGCCGGCATCAGCACGCTCACGCAAGCCACCGTGGCTTACGTGCCGCTGTACTTCTATGTCTTCCGCACGCCTGTGCGCGGCTTCAATCGTTACAAGGCCTACATGGTCGTGCTGGGCGTGCTGACGTTGTTGCGCAGCTTCATTTTTGCCGAGCGGCTCGCGCTGGTAGAGGTACTCCTTCCCTGGGCCCTGATGGCTGCCCGCTTCAGCAACCTCCCGAGGCACTCGGTGCTGCTCGCGCTAGGACCCTTCGCCGCGATCGTGCCGATGATCGGCTTCTTCATCGCGAACGAATACAGCCGCTCCTGGCAAACCTACTACGTCAACATCTACGACAACATCCTCGACTTCGCCCTTGAGCGGCTGGCGATGTATTACTCGACCGCGCTGAACAACGGCGCTGGCCTGCTGACGATCATGGGCTGGGGAACCGGCGAGCCAACCTTTACGTTCGACTGGCTCATCAGATTTCCCGTACTCGGGGAGTTTTTCCGGCCGCTAGTGGGTGGCGGCAACGGCTACGGGCTGTTTCTGAATAACTTTGGCGATCCCGAGTTCAACAATCCGTCCGGTATCTTCGTGCACTTCTACGAGTGGGGATGGTTCGCACTGCTGCTGGCAGCGCTCATGGGCTGGATGCTGGCACGCAGCTACGCCGGCTGGAGGGCGGGCGATGGCTTCTGGTGTTGCGCCCATGCCGTGCTGCTGGTGTCGCTGATGGAGATGCTGCGCGTGCCGAACCTGTTCAGCGGGCGGAACTTCGTGCCGCTCGCGCTGCTTTGGCTGGTCTTCCAATGCTTCGGTCAGCCGGCCCGACACCGGATCTCGCACAAGGTGCCCCCGCACCATGCCAGGCGCAGCGCCCCGCTACCGGGCCCACCATGACGTCTCCATATATCAACAAGCCCATGCCCCCATCGATCCGTGCGACCGCTGCCTACCTTCTCCTCATCCAGGCAGGCAACTACCTGTTCCCGCTACTGCTCTTACCGTTTCTGGGCCGAGTGCTTGGCGTCAAGGAGTTTGGCGTCCTGGCCTACTGCCAGGCGCTGGCGCAATACCTGATTCTGCTGACCGACTATGGCCACAATCTCACGGCGACCCGCCTGGTGTCCCTGCAACGCGACGATCCGCAAGCGGTAGCCGAGGTGTACTCAGCCACCATGGGCGCCAAACTGCTGTTGACCCTTGTGTCGGCGCTGCTCATGCTGGGCGCGGTGGGCATGGTGCCAAGCTTGAGGGAGCACTGGGAGATCCTGGCCGCGGCGTTCGTAGGCGTCGTCGCCAACGCGATCACTCCGTTCTGGCTGTACCAGGGGCAGGAGCGCATGAAGTCGCTCGTGCTGCCAAATTTCATCTCCAAGGCGGTCAGTCTTTCATGCGTCATCGCGTGGGTTCGGGGGCCCGGCGATGCAGCGCTGGCGGCGCTGGGGATCAGCATCGGCACTGCCATCCTGGCCGCCGCAGCGCTATGGGAGGTGCACCGGCAGCGCATTGCCACGCTGGTCGCCGTGCCAATGCGCGCGATCGTGGCGTCCTTGCGCGAGGGGTATCCAGTGTTCCTTTCCCTTGTGCTGGTCAGCTTCTACGTGAACTTCAACGCGATCCTGCTCAATTATTTCCACGGCCCGGTCGCGGTCGGGCAATTCTCCATGGCGGACAAGATCCGCATTGCGGGCCAGACTGTCTTTACCGTCATCGGCACCGCGTTCTTCCCGCGTATCAGCCAGTACAACGCCACGGATGCTGCCGCAGCGCAGGCGCTGATGCGCAAGGCCATGCTGGCGGTGTTCGGCAGCTCGGTGGCGATGTTCATCGCGATCGAGCTGTTCGCGGATCTTGGCATCCGGATGTGGCTGGGCGAACCGTTCCACGCCGCGATCTTCTTGCTGCGGCTGGAGGGCGTGCTGCTGCCGGTTACCAGCATTGCCTTTGTTTTCGGCAACCTTGGCCTGCTCGCGTTGGGGCGCCACCGCCTCGTGCAGAACATCTACGCGGCGGCGACGTTGCTCCATCTCGTTTATGTGGTCCCGCTTGTGTGGTACCTGGGCGCCGAAGGGACGGTGATTTCCGTCATCCTGACTGAAGCGTTCGGAGCCGCGGCCTTCGCGGTCTGCTATCGCCGCGAAACAGCTTCCAGCGCATCGATCCTGAAGATACAGGAAAGACCATCCACGACGGAGATTCAGGCATGACCCGAAAAGGCATCATTCTGGCCGGTGGATCCGGCACCCGACTGTATCCGGTCACGCAGAGCGTTTCCAAGCAACTGCTGCCGGTCTACGACAAGCCGATGATCTACTACCCGCTGTCAACGTTGATGACTGCCGGCATTCGCGACGTGCTGGTCATTTCCACCCCGCAGGACACCCCTCGCTTTGCCGGCATGCTCGGTGATGGCAGCCAGTGGGGTCTCGACATCCGGTACGCGGAACAGCCTTCGCCCGATGGGCTGGCGCAGGCATTTATCATCGGACGTGAGTTTGTCGGCCGGGATCCATCGGCGCTGATCCTCGGCGACAACATTTTCTATGGGCACGATCTCGCCAGACAACTGACCCGGACGAGCCGACGCGAGGAAGGCGCCACGGTATTTGCCTATCACGTCCACGATCCCGAGCGGTATGGCGTGGTCGAATTCGATGAAGACTTCCGCGCATTGTCGATCGAGGAAAAGCCCGCTTCGCCACGGTCCAGCTATGCGGTGACCGGTCTGTACTTTTACGACCATGAGGTGTGCGACATTGCGGCAGATATCCGGCCATCTGCCCGCGGCGAACTGGAGATTACCGACATCAATTCGCGCTACCTCGCAGCGGGCAAGCTAAGCGTCGACATCATGGGCCGCGGCTATGCCTGGCTCGACACCGGCACGCATGATTCGCTCATCGAGGCGGCGCTGCTGGTCTCCACGTTGCAGAAGCGCCAGGGGCTGATGGTGGCATGCCCGGAAGAAATCGCGTACCGTCATCGCTGGATCGATGCAGAGCAGTTGAGTCGGCTCGCCTCCCCGCTCGTAAAAAGCCACTACGGCAGATACTTGCTGCAACTGTTGGCGGAAACGCCGCGGGTCAGGTGACCATCTTGCGCAGATTGCGCCAACCGGGGGCGAAGCGCTGTGCGTGGGCTTCCCTCAACCCGAGCGTGCCTGGCACGCTGGCATCGAGGCCTGCAGGCCTTGGCGCAGGGAGGTACGCACCGGCGGCAGGCGGCCCGCGTCCGCGCCGGAAATCGGGATGGTGCCCGCGCTGGAACATCCTGGTGGGGCTGCGAGGCTCACACCATCGAGCGTATTGGCGTCGCAGATAAACTGCGTCGCCGTACAGTTTCGGTACTGCAGCGACAGGGCGAGGCCACCGATCGCAGCAAAGCGGTTGCCTGAGACGCGGACGCCGCAAACATTGTTCATGGCCCGGAATCCGTCGAACCTCGCGCGCGTTACCTGGTTTCCCGTCACCAGTACCTGCGTCACTGCTCCGCTGCCCGTGTTGATGTCGATAGCTGCATGGCCTGCGGCGGGACGGTCGTTCCCAGGTTGTGTCGCGTTCTGGTCGTCGGAGATGATATTGTTCGCGACCAGGACATTGGTCACGCTGGCCGTACGGTAGCCATCCTCCTGCGCCACCAGCACCGCCGCAGCCTTCTGCACACCTTCGATCCGGTTGCCGGCGACCGTCACGTCGGCACCGCCGACGATAGCAACGCCCCTGCCCCACGCGTTGCCTGCCAGATAATTTCCCGATACGTAGATGTTCTGGCTGAGCACACCGTCCCGCTGGTAGCTGACGATCCCCACCATGTCGTCGCCGGTGGCGGTGACCGCGTTGTCCTGCACGAGCACGTCGCGTGAACCGCCTGTGATGTGGATGCCGTCGGCCAGCGTGCCATGGACCTTGTTGCCGACCAGCGCAATGCTGCTGCCGCGCGAGACAAAGATGCCGACACTCGCACCGCCATTGATGTTGACATCGAGCACCTGGATGCCCTGTCCGTCCACGGCGACCTTGGTCGACGTGGCCGACTCGAGCCGCTGCGTGCCGATGCCCGTCAGCGTCACGCCAACCAGCGTCGAGTTCGCGCCAGTCATCATGATGGCCTGCTCGTCAGGGTTCGTGGCGACCAGCGTCGCGCCATAGCCCGATACCACAACCTGCTCGCCGCGCACTGCAAGCACGTGGCCCACCACATAGGTGCCCGGCGCCAGCACCAGGCGCTGTCCCGCCTGCAGGTTGTCGAGCGCCGCCTGCAGGCTATCTGCCTGGTCTGCGCCGCCGGGTGCAGGCTGCACCGATACATCGGCCGTCGCGCCTACCGCGGCGAACGCGCGGACCGAAGCTCGCGGACTACCGGTCAATACGGCGACAGTACCCGCGACCAGACCTGCCAGCATGGTGCCTGCGACGCAGGCTCTGCGTAGGGATGACTTCACGATGGCCTGCCTGGCTCAGCATCGATCACGGCCTTCAACGGGTTGCCGGGATGTTTCATCGCTGCCGCCTCCATCCAGTGCTGGTCGATTTTCCGCTTGCATCATAGCTTCTAAGGCTGACAGGAACGGCCGCCTGTCCGGAAGTGCCGAGAACTTGGCGGATATTGACGGACGTCGCGCGCATGCGCGGGGTAAGAAAGTCGGCCGAGAGTCGCATCGGCAGCAACGGTTGCCGTGTCGGCGCGATACGACACCGCCGTTCGCCTCACTGGCTATTCCGCCAATCCCTCGGCGCTATCGGACATGCGCCTGATTCTGCCCAGACTGCGGTCTATGCTTGCCGGAAGCTAGCGGAAGCTGTCGGCGTCGTTCCGTCAACCGAGGCCGGCTTAATGAAAAAGGGGGGCATATGAGGCTCGCGCACGTCGCCGGGGGAAGAAAGGACGAAAACAATTTCAACCTGATGCGGATCACAGCCGCGCTCGCTGTGCTTGTCACCCACAGTTACTCACTGGTCTCCGGCGACGTCAATGACGAGCCCTTGCGCAGGCTGATCGGGGTGACCCCCGGAACGATTGCCGTCGACGTGTTTTTCGTCACCAGCGGCTTCCTCGTGACCAAAAGCCTGCTGACGCGCGGAAGCGTGCTCGAGTTCCTGTGGGCGCGCTTCCTGCGGATCTATCCGGCGCTGCTTGTCATGGTCACGCTGGTGGTGTTCGGCCTGGGCATGGTGTTCACGGCGCTGCCGGCCTCTGCATACCTCATCGATCCGGCAACGCGCCAGTTCTTGCTGAAGACGACCACGCTGGTCGCCGGCGCAGTCTATCCCTTGCCCGGTGTATTCGCGATCAATCCGTATCCGGATACGGTGAATGGCTCGCTGTGGACCATGATGTACGAGATCCGAATGTACTTCGCACTGGCCGCGATATGGGTCATCTCCATGGTCGCATGGCCCGCTCACCAGCGCGCGTTCCGTGCGGCGGTACTGGTGGTCACGGCGGCCTCGTTCCTGTATTGCGTCTTCGCAATCCTCGGCGGCTCTGCAATGCAGAAGACAGCATTGCCGCTGATGTTCTTCGCGGGCGCCAGCCTGTTCATCCTAAGCGCGCACGTGGAACTGTCCGCTCCCGTCGCGGGGCTGCTGCTCGCCGCCGTCGTCGGCAGCGCCTTCGTGCCGAATCACCATGTGTTCGCGCTGATGTACCTGTTGGCAATGCCATACCTGGTGCTTTTTGCAGCGTTTCTTCAGTTACCTGCCCTGTTCCGCTACAACCGCCTGGGCGACTTTTCGTATGGCATCTATATCTACGCCTTCCCGATCCAGCAGTCGATCGTCGCCTTGTTTCCAGGCATCTCAGTCATGATGTTGCTCCTGTCTTCCGGTGTCGTGACGCTGGCGCTTGCGGTGCTGTCGTGGCATCTGGTAGAGAATCGTGCGCTCAAGCTCAAGGCCCCTCTGGTCGGGGCGACCATGCGCGCGCTGGGGCAGGCGTCATGATGGGCCGCGGCTGAGCATCTCCGAAAGTCAAGTTGAGGCCCAGCCGAGCCAGAGATCTTCTGCACTGCCCCGGGTAGGGGTATCAGCGCGCCCGTCATGGGGCAATCTATATGAACGCGTCTCACCCGTTTCTTTGCTTTCGTATCGCACGGCTTTCTGGCCGGTATTCTGGCCAGCTTCTGGCGCCCAGGCCGTGTTGACAAGGGCGTGGGCTGGTGGATCTTCGATGGCCTGCGGCTTGCGCTGCTTGGCGAGCCAGCGAAGGTAGAGCTCCATCTGTCCCTCGTCGGCGGCCTTGAACTCGCCCAGCTTCATCTCGATCGCCACCAGGCGTTTGAGCCGGCGATTGTAGAACAGCAGGTCGATATAGAAGTCGTCGTTGTCAATCTGCAGCCGCTTCTGGCAAGCAACAAAGGTGAAGCCTGCTCCGAGTTCCAGCAGAAAATGCTCCAGCTCGCGCAGGATGGCGTCCTCCAGGTCGCGCTCTAGCAGGCTGTTGAAAAGCACTCCGTCACGAAGGGCGCAGCGCAGCTAAACACGACTCAACATGCAAATGGCCGCTGAATTCCTACCATGCCATGCAATTGGGTGCCCCAATTCCGAGGCGCGCCAGCATGGCGCCGTGCGGCAGCCCCGCTTTGGCCGCTCATTGCACCGCTCCTCGCGGCACCGCAGCCAGTATTCGTGCAATTCGGGTCAAATTGCTGGCGATCATCGTCAGCTTGAAGTGTTGGTCCACGCGTTCGAGGCCACGATATACAGTTTGTCGAAGCCGTCCGACGTCGCGCAGCATTACGTCGATGCTGCGCTTGAGCGATTGCTCGAGGGCAAGCCTGAGCGGGCGGGCATCATCCTTGAACCAGCCGTTGTCACCGGTGAAGGGCTTTGCCTCGGCGCTAGCGGAGATATACCGGGTGCTCCATACCTGAGCGCCCGATGCATCCTTCAGCGTGGTCTTTACCACCACGTAGGGCCGCACGTCGGTGGGCGTGTGAGCTTAGCATTGCTGCTTATGCCGGAAACCTCAGCGGAAAGTGGGGTTGTCGTGGACGCACAACGCCGCTGATCCGCCCCTCGGAGTTCTAAAGGCGAACGCCCGCCCCCCTGCGCTTGCTTTGTCCCGCCCGTGACACCGGGGACGTGCTGTTATATGCTCCAAGCCACACTTGCCTTTCAGGCCGGCGACACAAGAACAAGGCACCAGCCAAACCTGCATGTTCAAATTCATCGGGCATTTTCGACAACGGCTGCGCTACCTGGACCTGAGCCTGAAGGCCAGCCGGTCCGTCCGGATCCGGGTCGTCGAGCGGCCCGGCTTGTGGATGGATGCCCGGCAGCTCGAAGCCATGCTGGCCGAGATGCGCGGCATCGTGCAGCGGGGAATCGGCAAGGACCTCGATTACGGGGTGCTTTCCGGCGATCCTGAAAGGCTGCGGCGGGCCGTGATCACGCTGCTTTATGACCGGGACAGCGGCCAGCCGATTGCGTTCAATGCGCTGTCGGTCATGCCGATCGAGGTCAAGGCCCGCCCGGTCGAGGCGATTCACCTTGGGCTGGTGATGGTCGATCCGGGCTATCGCACGCAAGGACTGTCCTGGGTGCTGTACGGGCTGACCTGCATCCTGCTTTTCTTCCGCCGCGGCCTGCGCCCGATCTGGATCAGCAATGTGACCCAGGTGCCGGCGATTATCGGCAAGGTCGCCGAGGTCTTTGTCACGGCCTATCCCAATCCCTTTGAGCCGTCGCGGCGCAGCTTTGAACACCTGAGCGTGGCCCGCGAGATCATGAAATCGCATCGGCATGTCTTTGGCGTTGACGGGGCGGCGGGATTTGACGAGGCGCGGTTCGTGATTACCGATGCCTATACCGGCGGCTCGGACAATCTCAAGAAAACGTTCGAGCAGGCGCCGAAGCATCGGGACGAGCGCGCCAACGAACTCTGCCGGCGGGAACTCGATTACCAGCGCGGCGACGATTTCCTGCAGGTCGCCTGCCTGGACCTGGCCAGCGCGCGGAAATACCTGTTGCGGGAAGTGCCTCGGGACTCGTTGCCCGCCATCCTTTATCAGATTGCGTTCCTGGCTGTCGGTCGGATCGTCCTGCCATTGTTCCACTGGCTGAATCCGCGCGAGCCGCTGGGAGACCTGCGCGCTAGGAAGAGTCAATGATTCCACCGTTCTCCTACGAGGAATTCACGACCCGCAACATCGGTTTCGTGACCGACGCGGAACAGCAGCAATTGCGCAATGCACGGGTGCTGATCTGTGGCGTCGGCGGCATGGGCGGCGCCTGCCTGCAGGCGCTGGCACGGGTGGGCATTGGCGGCTTTGCGCTGGCGGACTTCGATGCGTTCGACGTGTCGAACCTGAACCGCCAGGTGTTTGCCAGCCTGGATACCGTTGGCGTGAACAAGGTCGAGGCCACCGTGGCGCAGATCCGGCGCATCAACCCGGAACTTGCCATCGAGACCTTCGGCGCCGAGTGGACCGACAGGCTCGACGACCTGCTGGGCCGCTACAAGATCGTGGTCAACGGCATGGATGACATGGCCGCGGGCCTCGCGCTCTATCGCAAGGCGCGGGAGCATGGTGCGACCGTCATCGACGCCTATACCGCTCCCCTGCCCTCCGTCACGGTTGTCCGTCCGCAAGATCCCAGGCCCGAGGAGCGTCTTTCCTATCCCACGGCCGGCATTGACTGGAAGTCCCTGACGCCGGAGCTCAGGCAGGAATGCCTGGGCAAGGAACTGGAATATGTGATGGTCAACTCGAGTTCGGTCCGGCATGTGGAGCTCGGCATCGCCAAGGACCTGCTGACCGGCAAGCGCAAGCGCATGTCGTTTGCGCCGATGGTGATCACCACCGGCAACCTGATGGCGTTCGAGGTGATCAAGCTGGTGCTCGGTCGGCGGCGGCTGGCCGGTGTGCGCGGCTACTTCTTCAATCCCTGGACCATGCGTGTCGAGACGCCGCGCAATGCGCTGACGGCATGGGCCGTGCGCGCGCTGGTACGGCGCTTCATGGCGAGGTTGATGCGAGATGAGGATTGCGCGTGATTGACGCCCTGGCAAGCGATGTCGCCGTTACCTGGCTCGGCGCGGTGGGCTGCGGGCTCTGCCTGCATTTCCTTTGGTCCCGGCGCGAGGCCGGGGCCGGCACGGGCCTGTTCCTGTTCGGGGTGCTGACGGCACTGCTGGCAGTCCGGGGCTTTTCCTGGCTGATTGGCGGCACGCTGCTGGCGCAACTGGTGTTTGCAGCGGCAACCCTGTTGCCCATTGCCATGACCCTGTTTGCCGAGCACCTGGTGCGGCGCCACCACCCGTTGTGGCTTAAGCTGCTGGCGCTGGGCGTGTCGGTGGTGTTCTTCGTCATCAATCTCTTTACCGATCTGTCGGGCAATACGCCGCTGCTGCTGATGTTCCTTGGCTGCTTCGCCGTGGTGACCGCAAGCAATGGCTGGTTCCTGCTGTGGCTGCGCGATGCCGAGCTGTCCGACAACGAGGCACGCCTGGCCCGGGCGGTAGTGGTGGTCGTGGCCCTGGCCGTCCCGCTCGCGGCCACCGACTTCCGCGAGGAGCTCGGCCATGTGCCGGTTCGCCTGGGGGCGCTCGGGGCGCTGGCATTCGTCTATGTGTTCCTGAACCTGTCGGAATCGCGGCGGGTCGTGCGCGGGCTGCTGGTGCATATCGCAGCCGCCCTGCTCTTCGCCGTCGTGCTGGCCAGCGTGATGGCGCTGGCTTCGCGCGGGCCCGGCCCGGGCTTTGCCGAGGCGGGCCTGCGCAGCATGCCGGTTGCCATTGCATGGGTGCTGCTGACGGCCATTTTTGTCCGCATTCGCGCCGTTTCGCTGGCCGGTGATGGCAACGCGTTCCTGCGCTGGCTGCTCCATGCCCGGCTGGATACGCCAGAGGGTTTCCTGCATTCGCTCAGGCGCCTGCCGCAAACCGCCGACCATGTGGTGCTCGGCAACACGGAGCTTGCTGATTACGCCCTCGACGCGCTGTTCGACCTGGCCGGAAAGCGGCGGGAGCCCGTGTCGATCGGCGACGCCAGGGCGTGGACCAGGATCCGGGAAGGCGATCGGGTCGAGGCCGCGGAACAGCTGGTAGACCTGCTCGAGCGCCATGAAATGACCCATGCCCTGCTGATCGCGCGCCAGCCCGCGCAGGTGGTGTTGCTGAACCTGCCGCAAGGCGCCAACGCGGCGATCGGCGAGCTGCGCGCGGCGGTGATCCTGCGGCTGGCGCGCCATCTCGGGCAGCGGGAGGCGGCATGACAACCGTGCTGCGTGAAGGCGATTTCGACGCGTTCTTCGAGGCGCCGTTTGCCTGCTATGGCCGCGATACGCATTTTGTCTCGCCGATGAAGGGGGATCTTGCGCGCGCGCTGGACCCGGCGAAGAACCCGCTGTTCCGGCAGTTTGCGCGCCGCACCTGGTTCACCGCCCATCGGGACGGGCGGATCGTGGGCCGTATCCTGGCCCATATCCACGATGCATCCAACCAGCAATACGCTCAGAAGCGCGGCTGCTTCGGCATGTTCGACTGCGTCGATGACGTGGAGGTCGCGCAAGCGCTGCTCGACGCGGCGGCGGCCTGGGTGAAGCGCAACGGCTGTGACGAACTGGCTGGCAGCTTCAACCTGACGATCACGCAGATGATCGGCATCGTCACCGAGGGCTTCGAGCATCCGCCATACACCTACCAGGAATACACGCCGCCGCATATTGCCAGGCTGCTCCGGGCATGCGGCTTCGAGCCGTTCTTTCCGATGCGCACGTTCGAGCTCGACGTGCGCAGCTACGATCCGCAGCAGTTGATCGGCAACAAGCAACGCGCGCTGCTGGATGATCCCGCCTGGCAATTCAAGCCGATCCGGCGACGCGGCTTTGACCGGCGCCTGCTGGAGGCATGCGCTGTCCTGAACGATGGTTTCTCCGGCAACCCGATGTTCGTGCCGCTGACGGAGGAGGAATTCCTGTTTCCCTGCGCCGGCATGATGTGGATCATCGACGAGCGGCTGTCCTATACCGCTTATTTCAACGGGGAGCCGGTCGGGGTGCTGCTGTGCGTGCCGGATCTCAACCCGTTTCTGCGCGCCACCGGCTTCCGCCTGAAGCTGTCCACGCTCTGGCATCTGATCAGGTTCCGCGCCAGCCGCAAGCGTGCGGCGATCATCTTCTTTTCCGTGCGCAGGGACTACCACAGCCGCGGCGTCAACGGCGTCATGCTGCACCATCTGCTCACGGCGATGCGCGGTGCCGGGTACTCGCACCTGGGCATCAGCTGGGTGTCGGATTCGAATGGCGCCAGCCAGAAGCAAATGGAGAAGATGGGCGCCAGGCCACTGCATCGGCTGCATCTCTTCAAAAAGGCCATCTAGCGACATGCTCACGCGCGATCAGCATCTCACCCTGCTTGCACAGGCTGGCCGCGCTCCCAGCGCGCACAATATCCAGCCCGCGCGCTGGCGCTTTGCCGGCGACAAGGTTGAACTGCTTGAAGACCCTGCGCGATGGCTGTCCGTGGGCGACCCCACCGGGCGGGACAACCAGATCGCCCTGGGCATGGCCTGGGAAGGCATGGCCATGGCGTTGTCGACGCTCGGGTTGGGGCTCACGCAGCCCGTGGTCTCCGGCCTGCCCTACCCTCCCGCTGCCCAGGGTCTGCGCCCGGCCGCATCCGGCCTGATCACATCTGGCGCAAGCCCGGATCCCCTTGCCGCCTTCGTGGACGCGCGCCGCGCCTATCGAGGCAAGTTTCTCCGTGCGACCCCGGCGCAGATCAGGTCGTTGGGCGAATGCGCTGCGGCCCACGCGGAGTTCGTCACGCTGGCCAGCGAGAACAGCACGGCGCAAATCGCCAGATGGTATGACGACGCCGCGGCTGCGGGATTGAATGACCCGCGGTTTGCCGAGGAGCTTTACCACTGGCTGCGCTTGTCACCGCACGATCCAGGCTGGCCGCGCGACGGGCTTTCGGCCGAATGCATGGCACTGTCGCGGTGGGAAGCCTGGGGCGCGTCAATTGCGCTGAGACCTCGTGTGCTCCGGCTGCTCTCGGCGCTTTCGCTGACCCGCCTGCTGACATCGGAAAGCGCAAAAGTGAAAAGCGCGGCGCGGATCGTCCTGATCCATGCCGCACCCGAGGTCACGAGCTTTGATATCGGGCGCCGCTGGTACCGGTTCTGGCTGGCCATGACTGCCAGGGGCTTTGCCGGCGTGCCGATGTCGGCACTGGCCGATTCACCTGGCCATGCCGCCATGCTTGCCGAAAGCCAGCGCTTGCCGCGGGGGAATCGGCTCGTCAATGTGATGCGCTTCGGGCCGGTGCCGGACCGTGGCATTGCGCAAAGCGCCCGGCTCCCAGTCGCGGAACTGCTGCAGGATTCCTGACGGCAGCTAGAGCAATTTCAGGAATTCCAGCAGCGCATCCTTGTCGCTTTCGGCAAGGGTCGAGAATTCCTTCTCGTGGCCGCGGTTGTCGCGCCCCGCCGTCGCCGTGTCGTAGAGCACGGGTTTCGACCACGGCCGGTAGCTGGCCGGATAGGTCCAGGTACCGGCCGCATCGAGCCTGCCGGCGATGCCCAGCTTGTCGTAGTCCAGGGCATGGCCTCCGACCCAGAAGCGCCTGGGCCGCGCCTGCGGATGCATGAGATGCCAGAGCGTGGGCACGGAGCCGTTATGAAGGTATGGTGCCGTCGCCCACACGCCGGAGAGGATGGGCGCGACATAGCCACTGGTGTTTGCCGCGTCGATATGCCTGCCCAGCTCGGAGCGCGAGATGGCTTGCAGCAGGCCGGGATCGATTGCTTGCCAGCGCGTCGGGTCAGTCCCGATATCCGCCTGTGCCACCAGCCGGTTGGGGAAGCTGACAAGGCGCGGGCGCTCTGGGTCCTGGCTGTAGCTGCCATGGCACTGGGCGCAGTTGGCATCAAAGACGGCGCGGCCGCGCGCGGCGCGGGAGCGGTCAACCGGCCCCGGAAACGGCGGCGGGGTGTAGCCCGCCATGAACCGCATGACGTCTTCCACCTGCGGAATCGCACGGACGGCGCGATCCGGTGGCATGCCCATGGTCGGCACGGTGAAGAAGGCCACGATATGCGCCAGCCGCCCGGCATCGTTGGCGGCACCGGGTGCCACTGGCGCAAAGCGCGGCGCGCCCTTGCTGGTATAGACGCCGTCATAGAGCAGCGATGAGCGCAGGCTGCGGTAGCCCAGTTCCGGAATCGAGGTGGAACCACTGGCGGCCGTGCCCGCCGAGAGCAGATGAAACTGGAACTTGAGTGCCGCGACCCCATTGGTGCTGCCGGCCGCGCCGTTGCTGAACGGCAGCGGCTCGTCACCGCTGGCTTCGAGTTCCGCCACCCGTTTTACCAGCCGCGGCCAGACGAATTTCCGGATGGTATCCAGTTCCTCGTTGCTGGTTTCGGGGTAAAGCTGGTGGATGGCGGAGAGGAGCTTTTCCGGATCGGATTTCACCTGCTTCACCGCCTGATAGACCGCGGTGACGAAGGCATCGAGGTTGAGGGAGGTATTCGGCAGGCCCAGCCAGACATCGTTGGTGGGACGCCCGTCCATGTCGTAGGTGATGCCCGCATGGCACGATGCGCATCCCAGGTTGGACACTTCCAGGCGGATCTTCGGGAGATCCCGGCCGATCACTCCGCTGACCACGCCCAGGGGCTTGTCGAACCTGGGCTGTTGCTGGCGCGGCCAGTTGCGGATCGCATCGGGATAGATGAAGCCAAACTCGCGCAGGGCCCGGCGCAAGGCGTCCTGAGTGACCGGAACGTTGGGGCCGCCGGCCAGCAGCAGTGCGGTCGTTGCCAGCTTCCACGGTAGCGCATTGGTCTCAAGGGTATCGGTGCTCAGGCCGCCGAAGTCATCGAAGACAAAGCGCGCCGCCCCGAGGTCATCGGCACGATCCCCGGCCCGGAAGTCCCGCATGACCTCGGATTCGCCCTCAGCGTAGCCGCGCAGGAAATCGCATCCCGCCAGCAAACCTATCAGCAGACCGATCGCGAGCACGCGTACAAGGGGCATCGTAGTCATCGTCCGACAATGCGCGCCAGGGGAATCCGGACCGCGCCGCGCTGATGGTAGCCGACCATGCATGCTGCCTCAATCCAAGCGCTGCAGCCAGGCCACTGCCCAGGTGGCGCTGGTCGACAGCACCAATCCGATCGCGACCGGCACGGTGAAGCGCAGGCCGCCCGCCGCGGATGCCACGATCTTTCCCGGCGGCGGCCTGGCTGCGCTCGCGCTCCAGCCCGATCGCCAGGCCGATGCCCAGTGCCACCGATGCGGAAATGATCATAGAGTCCATGGCCACCGCCCAAGGGTCCTGTAGTCGTCATGAGCCTGGCTACAGTATCGGCGCAAGCGGCGATTTGCGCACGCCCAGCGATGACCTGCGACCAACTGGCGGGCAGCTTTATCCGGCGGGCGCCGTTACCATCACCACGTGCGCCTGCATCGGACCGGCCAATGGCCCGTCGCCATAAGCCTCCAGGAGCGCCTGTTCGCAATGGTCGGTTGCCCGGCCGAGCGCATCCGGCCCGCGCCGCTCCAGGTCGGCGCGCAGCGGCGTGCCCTGGCAGAATGCCACCGCCGGGATGCGGGCGGCGCTGGCGCGGCTGGTTGCCGCGACGGTTTCAAAGACCGGGGAGGACTGGAATCCGCCAAGGCGCAGGTCCTGCTCGATCGCGGCCTGGCTGTGGTAGCCATGCGGTACGCGGGCCATGAACTCGGGCGGTGCGTCGGGAAACAGCGTGGCGAGTGCCCCGGTGACATCGCGGGCAAAGGCGTTGAATTCCAGCTGGTCCCAGACATTGAAGATCAGGGTGCCGCCCGGCACCAGCACGCGGCGGGCTTCGGCGAAGGCGCGGCCCTTTTCGGGGAAGAACATCACGCCAAACTGGCAGGCGACCATATCGAAGCTGGCATCGGCGAACGGCAGCGCCATGGCGTCGGCCTCGCGCCAGTGCACCGGGCGGCTCGTGCCGGCCTGCTCCGCCCGCGCCAGCATCGGCGCGTTGAGGTCGGTGGCAACGATCAGGGTCTCGGCCGGCAGCCGCCCGGCGATTTCCCGGGTCAGCACGCCGGTGCCGGCGGCCAGTTCCAGCACCCGGCGCGGCTGCAGCGCGGCGATGCGGGCAGCCATGTCGGCAGCGTATGGCGCAAAGATCATCGGCACCATCAGGGCCTCATAGACTTCCGGAATCGCGCCCGCGAAGACTTTGTCCGAGTGTTGCAAGTCCATGAAACCCCCTGCCCTGGCGTGGAAGATGCCGGCATCGCCTGACTGGGTGTAGGACACATTGCGGCGAAAGTAAACCGTCGCGGCCATACCTAGTCGCGGATGCGCGGCATCCAGCCGCTGCCGCGCGTGCGCGGATCCACCGGCAGCTGGCGCTGCAGCGCGGCCTTGGCCAGCATGTGGGCACTGATCGGCGCGGTCAGGAACATGAAGGCGGTCACCAGCAGTTCATGCAGGCTGGCATCGCCCCGGAAGCTGAAGTACGCCACCGAGGCCAGCACTACCCCGCCCACGCCCAGCGTGGTCGACTTGGTCGGCCCATGCAGCCGCATGAAGAAGTCCGGCAGCCGGAACAGCCCGACCGCCCCGACCAGCATGAACACGCTGCCCACCAGCAGCAGCGCGCACACGATGAATTCCGCAACAGGATGCAGCATCTGGCGTTCCCTAGTATTCGATGATGTCGCCGCGCTGCAGGTACTTGGACAGCGCCACGGTGCCGACGAAGCCCATCACCCCGATCAGCAGCGCGGCCTCGAAGAACAGCGCCGAATCCAGGCTGATGCCTAGCACCACGATCAGCGCGATGGCGTTGATATTCAGCGTGTCCAGCGCCACGATGCGGTCCGGCAGGCTGGGTCCGCGCAGCAGCCGCGCCAGGGTCAGCAGGAAGGCCAGGCCCAGGATCACCAGGCAGACCGGTATCACGATGGCAAGCATTGGAAGATCTCCTTGAGCGGGGTTTCATAGCGCGACTTGATGAGCTCGACCAGCGCGGCCTCTTCCTCCAGGTCCAGCACGTGCACGAGCAAGGCGCGGCGGTCGTCGCTCAGTTCTGCGCACAGCGTGCCGGGGCTGAGCGAGACGATGCTGATCAGCGCGGTGGTGGCAAGCTCGTGCTCGACATCGAGCGGCACCACGATAAAGGCGGGGCGCAGGCGCGCGGTGGGGCCCAGCACCATGATGGCCACTTCCACGTTGGCTTTCACGATATCGAACAGCACATGGATGCTGAGCCGCAGGATCAGGTCGGGCCGCGACAGGCGGAACGCGCCCAGCACCAGCCAGCGGTCGGCCAGCCGGCCGATGGCCCAGCCCAGCAGCGCCCCCAGCAACCAGTGCCCGGGGGCCAGGCTGTTGGTCAGCAACAGCCACATGATCATCAGGATCAGGCTCAGCCACGGATGGGGAAGCAGACGCTGCAGCATGGCTTACCCCGGCTGCCCGGGCAGCACTGCCCGGAGATAGGCGGCGCGGTCCAGCAACTGCGCCGCCGCGTCGGCCACATAGTCGCTGACCGGCCGCGCGCATGCCGTCAGCGCGATATTGCCCGCCAGCAGCAGTGCGCAGCAGGCCAGCTTGCGCGCATCGGGCCGCACGCGCACGCGTGCCGCGCCGGGATGGTCTTCGTCTAGGTACTCATTCCCTTCCGGCACGTGCTCGGCCTCATGCGGCAGCCGCCACAGCAGCCGCGTGCCGGTGCGGGACACGGCAACCAGCAGCAGCAGGCCCGACACCAGCACCGCGGACCACAGCGCCGGCACCCACGGCGGCGGGGTCGCGCGCAGCACCATGGCCTTGCCGAGGAAGCCCGACAGCGGCGGCAGCCCCACCGCTGCCACCACGCCCACCAGGTACAGCAGCCCGGCCAGCCGCGAGGCACTGACCGGGGCCCCGTCCTCGCGCCCAGGCTCCGGCTCCAGCGCGTCGGCCAGCAGGAACAGCGCGGCGGTGCACAGCGTGGTGCTGAGCAGGTAGAACATCGCCGCGGCCCAGCCGGCTTGCGTCTGCATCGATACGCAGGCGGCCAGCAATCCGACCGATGCCACCACCAGGTAGCTGGTCATCGCGCGCAGCGTGCCGGCGGCGACGGCGCCCAGCGCGCCGACCGCGAGCGTGATCAGCGCCAGCAAGAACACCCAGTCATGCAGGAACGGCCCCAGCAGCCCTTGCGGGCCGCCGAAGATCAGCGCATCGCAACGCAGCATCGCGTAGATGCCGACCTTGGTCATGATGGCAAACAGCGCCGCGACCGGGCCGGTGGCGCTGGCGTAGGCGCGCGGCAGCCAGAAATACAGCGGGAACAGCGCCGCCTTCAGCGCAAAGACCAGCATCAGCATGGCGCCGGCGGCCACCGCAAGCGGCTGGTCCTGGGCCGGCAAGCCGGCCAGGCGCAGGCCCAGGTGCGCCATGTTCAGCGTGCCCGACAGCCCGTACAGCACGCCAACCGCCACCAGGAAGAATGACGACGCCACCAGGTTCAGGATCACATAGTGCAGCCCGGCGCCGATGCGCGCCCGCCCTGCCCCATGCACCAGCAGGGCATAGGACGCGATCAGCAGGATCTCGAAGAAGACGAACAGGTTGAACAGGTCGCCCGCCAGGAAGGCGCCGTTCAGGCCCATCAGCTGGAACTGGAACAGCGCATGGAAATGCCGGCCCTGCCGGGCCGTGCCCTCTCCCGCCGCCGCCAGCGCGGCGACGGCCAGCACCACGGTCAGGGCCAGCATCATCGCACCGGTGCGGTCCAGCTGCAGCACGATGCCGAACGGGGCCGACCAGTTGCCCATCGCGTAGACCACGATCTCGCCGGTAGCGGCCTGGCGCAGCAGGTGCACTGCCACTGGCGCCAGCAACAGCGTGGCCACGGCGCAGACGATGCGCTGCGCGCGCAGCTGCTGGGCCGGCATCGCGGTCAGCAGCGCACCGGCAAACATGGGGATCAGGATGGGCAGCAGCACGGCGTGGTTCATGGCCGCGGATCCTGCTTGCCGCCATCGGCGGCGCGCTCGTCGGGCTGGCCGGCGGCGTCGACATGGTCGCTGCCGGTAAGCCCCAGCGAGCGCAGCGCCAGCACTACCGCGAACGCCGTCATGCCGAACGCGATCACGATGGCGGTCAGCACCAGCGCCTGGGGCAGCGGATCGGCATAGCTGGCGCCCGCCACGATCACCGGCGGCCGCCCGATCGACAGGCGCCCCATGCCCAGCAGGAACAGGCTGACCGCATACGACAGCAGCGTCAGCCCCAGCACCACGGTGAAGACGCGCTCGCGCAGCAGCAGGTAGATGCCGCCCGCGGCAAGGATGCCGATGGTGATGGCGTAGAGCGCGGCCATCAGGCGTCCTCCGCGGCCTGTGCCGGCGGCAGGTTGCGCACGCCCAGGTGCGATACGATCACCAGCGTGGTTCCCGTCACGGTGCAGAAGACTCCCAGGTCGAAGATCATCGCCGTGGCCAGTTCCACCTCGCCGATGCCCGGTATGTGGAAATGCCCGAAGGCGGTGGTCAGGAACGGATAGCCGAAGGCCAGGCTGCCCAGTCCGGTCAGACCCGCCAGCAGAATGCCGCCGCCGGCAATGGCGCGATAGTCCGGCGCAATGCGCGCTTCGGTCCAGCGCACGCCGCTGGCAACGTACTGCAGCAGCAGCGCCACCGATGTGATCAGCGCCGCGACGAAGCCGCCGCCCGGCAGGTTGTGCCCGCGCAGCAGGATAAAGACCGCCACCAGCAGCGTCAGCGGCAGCATCAGCCGCGCCAGCATGGCCAGCAGCAGCGGATGCGCCTGGCTGCTCCACGGCAGGCCATCGGGCGCTGCCGACGGCGTGTCCAGCCGCATGCCCTTGAGCAGCGCCTGCACCGCCAGCCCTGCAATCAGCAGCACGCAGATCTCGCCCATGGTGTCGAAGCCCCGGAAATCCACCAGCAGCACGTTGACCACGTTGTGCCCGCCGCCGCCGGGCACGGACTGGTCGATGTAGAAGGCAGACACCGGGTCATACGGCCGCGTCATCACGGCGTAAGCCGCCACTGCCAGCAAGGTGCCACCGCCGAGCGCCAGCACCGCATCCCGCCCGCGGCGCGCAGCCCCGGCGCGCTCCGGCGTCTCGTGCGGCAGGTAGAACAGCGCCAGCACCAGCAGCAGGATCGTCACCACCTCAACCGAGATCTGCGTCAGCGCCAGGTCCGGCGCGGAGAACCGCAGGAACGCCATCGACACCATCAACCCGCAGCCGCCCAGCAGCACCAGCGCGAGCAGCCGCTGGCGGTGCGTCACCACCACGCCCACCGCGCACAGCCCGAGCAGCGCCAGCGTGGCAGCCCCGATCAGGTCGATGGCGCCCGCCGGCACGCTGCCGCCGAGCCATTCCAGGTCGGCCAGGAAGTATGCCGGCACGGCCAGCAGCGCCAGCAGCATCCAGGCGACATAGGTCTGCAGCGAGCCGTTCTCGAGCCAGCGCGTGACGGCAGCGGCAAAGCGTTCCAGCGCATGCATGCCACGCTCGAACGACTGGCGCGCGCTCAGGTGGTCGATTGCCTGCTGCAGGCGCCGCAGCGCGTCGCGGCGCAGGAAGAACAGCGCCGCGCCGCCGGCCATCGACACCAGGCTCATCAGCAGCGGCAAATTGACCCCGTGCCACAGGTTCAGGCTGTACTCTGGCAGGGGCGCGCGCAGCGTGGCAAGCGAAGCCGCCGCCAGCAGGTCGCCCACGGTATAGGCCGGCACCAGCCCGACCACCAGGCAGATCACCACCAGGAACTCCACCGGCACCTTCATGAAGCGCGGCGGCTCGTGCGGCGGGTAGTTGGGCACGTCGGGCTGCCGGGCGCCGAAGAACACGCCGTAGATAAAGCGCAGCGAATAGGCCATCGTCAGCGCCCCCGCCAGCGTCGCCGCGGTCGGGATCACCCAGTTGAAGTCGCCCAGCAGGCCCTGCGCCAGGGTCTCGCCGAAGAACATTTCCTTGCTGAGGAAGCCGTTGAACAACGGCACCCCCGCCATCGACAGCGATGCCACGATGGCCAGCACTGCGGTGTGCGGCATGTAGCGCGCCAGCCCGTGCAGGCGGTCGAGGTCGCGCGTGCCGGTCTCATGGTCGATGATGCCGGCCGCCATGAACAGCGACGCCTTGAACACGGCGTGGTTGATGATATGGAAGATGGCCGCCACCGTGCTGAGCTGGGTATCGAGCCCGAACAGCAGCGTGATCAGGCCCAGGTGGCTGATGGTGGAATAAGCCAGCAGCCCTTTCAGGTCCCGCTGCAGCAGCGCCAGGCCGGCGCCCACGATGAGCGTGGCCAGCCCGGTCATGCTGACCAGGTAGAACCAGCTGTTGGTGCCGTCCAGCACCGGATAGAGCCGCGCCAGCAGGAACACGCCGGCCTTGACCATGGTGGCCGAGTGCAGGTAGGCCGAGACCGGCGTGGGCGCGGCCATGGCATGCGGCAGCCAGAAGCTGAACGGGAACTGCGCTGACTTGGTGAAGACTGCCAGCAGGACCAGCACCAGCATCGGCAGGTAGAGCGGGTGGTGCTGCACCTTGCCGGCCTGCGCCAGCACCACGGACAGCTCGAAGCTGCCGCAGATATGGCCCAGCAGCAGCACCCCGGCCAGCAGCGCCAGCCCGCCGCCGCCCGTGACCGCCAGCGCCATGCGCGCGCCCTGGCGCGCATCGGTGCGCCATGACCAGAAGCCGATCAGGAGGAACGACAGGATGCTGGTCAGCTCCCAGAACACCACCAGCAGCAGCAGGTTGCCTGCCAGCACCACGCCCAGCATGGCCGCCATGAACAGCAGCAGCAGGCAGAAGAAGCGCACCGCGGATTCATTGCGCGCGAGGTAGTAGCGCGCGTACAGGATCACCAGCAGGCCCACGCCGAGCACCAGCAGCGCAAACAGGTACGACAGGCCGTCCAGCCGCAGCGACAGGTCCAGCCCGAGCTGCGGCAGCCACGCCACGCGCCAGCCCAGCGCATGCCCCGGCTGCTCGAAGACCGCGCCGCGCAGGCTCAGCAGCAGCACCAGCGCGGCCAGCGGCAAGCCGATGATGACAGGCGCCAGCATGCGCGCGGCGCGCATGCCGATCAACCACGTCAGCGCCGCGGCCAGCAGAGGCAGCGCGATCAGCAGCACCAGCGCCATGCGCCCCCCTAGCCGTTGCCCGGGATCACGGCCGGCGTGTGCCGGGCGGCAAGCCGGGCCGATGGTGTGGGTCTTGCAAATGGGGCGGTGGTCATGGGCCAGGTCCTCTGTGCGGGCAGTCGTTCCCCCTACTTTCCGGATTCTGCCGGCATTGCGCAAGTCATGCGTGCCTTATTGCGCGGCGCACGAAAAAATTCATCGCCTTGCAAAAGGAATCTGAATACGCGCGGCGACGGCGCGTGCTGCGCAGCAGCGCCGCCGCGTAGTACCATCGGCCGCGAGGCGGCTTCCAGCTCGGTGGCGCCGCACATCATCGCCATGGCGGAGGCGCTGGGATTCGAGGTCGTGGCCGAGGGCATCGAGCAGCAGGCGCGCTTCCTGCGAGAGCGCGGCGCGCAGTTCGGCCAGGGGTGGCTGTTTTCACGCGCCTTGCCGGCAGACGGCCTGCAGGCCTACCTGTCATCGCCGGCGCGCCCCTGAACGGCAACGCGTAGCTGGCCGAACGCTTCCTCGCCGACGGCACTTGGCGGCGATAGTCCCCGCGTGCGCGGGCCGGTTGTAAGATGCCAGCGTATCGCCATCACGCCTGCGCGCGCCGATACCGGCACGCGCGGCCATCTTCAGGAGACGCCCGTCCAATGAGCGAAGCGCTTTGTCTTGCCAGCGCCGCCGAACTGCAGCAGCGCATCCGGCGCAAGGAAATCTCGCCGGTGGAACTGACCGCTGCGGTGCTGGCGCGCGCCGAGCGGCTGCAGCCGGTGCTGAACTGCTTTATCACGCTGTGCGCGGACGAGGCCATGGCCGCGGCGCGCGCGGCGGAAGCGGAAGTGATGTCCGGCCGGCCGCTGCCTCCGCTGCACGGCATTCCGTTTACCGCCAAGGACATCGTCAACACGCGCGGCGTGCGCACGACCTTTGGCGCCGTGCCGATGCGCGACAACGTGCCGGCCGAAGACGCCGTGGCGGTGGCGCGGTTGCGCGCGCAGGGCGCGATCCTGGTCGGCAAGACCACCACGCCGGAATTCGGCTCCAAAAGCCTGACCGATTCGCCGCTGTTCGGGCGCACCCGCAATGCCTGGCACGCCGAGCGCACCAGTGGCGGCTCCAGCGGCGGCGCCGCGGTGGCAGTGGCCAGCGGCATGGCGCCGCTGGCGGTGGCGACCGATGGCGGCGGCTCCACGCGCATTCCTGCCGCCTGCAATGGCGTGGTGGGCATCAAGCAGAGCCAGGGGGTGATTCCGCACAGCCAGGCGCAGGACCTGTTCGGCAACCAGACCTACGTGACGCCGACCACGCGCACGGTGGCCGACACCGGCCTGATGCTGCAGGCCATGGCCGGCGAACACCCGTGCGACCCGTGGTCGATCGGAGTGCCCGCCGCCGACTACGTGGCCGCAGCGCAGCCGCAGGGCGACCTGCGTGGCCGGTGCATCCTGTATTGCCTGGCGCCGCCGGGCCGTCCGGTGTCGGCGGACGTGGCGCGCGCGTTCGAGGCCAGCCTGGACAAGCTGCGCGCACTGGGCGCCGAACTGGAGCCGTTCGGCGGCGAGGGGTTCGACGTCGAGCCCGTCTGGCGTGCCATCAACCACACCGTATGGCGCACGCGCTTTGCGCCGATCGTGGCCCAGCACCGCGAGGCGCTGAGCCCGACCTTCGTGCGCCAGGTGGAATCCGCCGCCGCATTCACCGCAGTGGAATACCAGCAGGCGATGTTCGAGCGCTCGCAACTGTTCCTGCGCGTGCAGGCGCTGCTGGGACGCGCCGACCTGCTCGCCATGCCCACCATCACACGCACCGCGCTGCCGCTGGAGCAAGACCTGTTCGGCCAGATCGAAATCGACGGCCAGGACTATCCCGATGTGCGCGCGAACTGGTTCCCGTGGACCATGCCGTTCAATATGACTGGGCATCCGGCCATCAGCCTGCCCTGCGGCTTTGGTGGCGACGGGCTGCCGATCGGGCTGCAGCTGGTCGGGCAGTTCCGCGGCGACGCGCAGCTGCTGCGTGTGGCGGCCTTGTACGAATCGGTCCATGACCTCACGGGCCAGTGGCCCACCCTGCCCTGACACTCTCTCAACATCGTTCCCTGACTGCCATGACTGATCAAGTCCGATTGACGCGCCGGCTGCTGGCCATGACCGCCGTCGCTGCCGCCACCTTCGCCATGACCGCTCCGGCTAGCGCGGCCGATGCCGAGCCGATGCATATCATCGTCGGCTACGCCCCCGGCGGCGCCGCCGACAGCCTTGCCCGCCTGTATGCCGAGCAGCTGCGCCAGGACGGCCACGGCACGGTGGTGGTCGAAAACCGCCCCGGCGCGTCGGCGCGCCTGGCGCTCGACTACGTGAAGCGCGCCAGGCCCGATGGCAAGACCGTGTTCATCGGCCCCTCGCCCCTGTTCACGATCTTTCCGCTGACCTACAAGAAGCTGTCTTACGACGCCGACAAGGACCTGGTGCCCGCAGCGGTACTGACCGATGTGCCGACCGCGGTCGCGACCGGCGTGCAGCAGCCTTACCAGAACATGAAGGAATACGTGAGCTGGGCCAGGCGCAACCCGGGCGGCGCCAGCCTGGGCCTGGCCACCATCGGCAGCGCCGGCCACCTCGGCACGGTGGCGCTGGGCAAGGCCGAAGGCATCGCCATCACGCCCGCGGCGTATCGCGGCGCATCGCCGATGCTGGTGGATGTGGTCAGCGGCAATGTGTCGATCGGCTGGGATGCCGTGGCCAGCATGATGCCGCTGTACAAGGGCGGCAAGCTGCGCTTCCTTGGCGTGAGCGGCACGCGCCGCGCCAAGGCGCTGCCCGAAGTGCCCACCATGAAGGAACAGGGCTTCAGCCAGTACGACCACGCCACCAGCTGGTACGGCGTGTTCGTCCCGGCAGGCACCCAGCCTGACGTGGTGGCGCAAGTGGAAAAGATGTTCCTCGCGGCCTCGGCCAACGCCGCCACCGCGGCCAAGCTGGAAGCGCTGGGCCTGGAAGTGGTGGCGCGCCCCGGCCACGAAGGCCGCCGCCGCATCCAGCTGGAACGCGCCGCCTGGAAGCCGATCGTGGAGGCGACCGGCTTCCAGGCCGAGGACTGAGGCCCGGCCCTGCCCTCAGGGCTTGGGCCGCACCGCGTCAGCGGTCCCCTGGATGAAGGCCTTGATCTTCTCGACATCGTCCGGCGTCAGCTTGCCTGTGAAGTCAGGCATGCCGCGCGCCATCGCCGGCCCCTTGAAGACCACCTTGTCCAGGTTCTCGATATAGGCGGCATCGATATAGCCCAGGTTGGGGATATTGCCGCCGCGGTCCACGCCGGGAACGCCGTGGCACAGGACGCAGTTGCTGACGTACAGGCCGGTGCCCGCCTTGACCTGCGCCGGGTCATATTTCACGCCCTGCAGCAGCTTGGCGGTGCGGTACTCGGCAAAGGCCGGCAGCGGTGCCTTGCCACCGAGGGCGAAGGTGTAGACCGTGCCCGGCCCCTGCCGGTTGGTGGCGCGCTGGGCCTGCCCGTAGACCCCGCCCCAACCCACTGCCACCGACACATACTGCTTGCCGTTCAACTCGAAGCTGACCGGCGCCGCCACCACGCCGGTGCCGGTGGGCGACTCCCACAGCTTGTCGCCGCTGCGCGCGTCATAGGCGACAAAGCGGCCGTCGGCGGTGCCCTGGAACACCAGGTTGCCGGCCGTGGTCAGCGTGCCGCCGTTCCACGGCGACACATGTTCCTGCGTCCACGCGGCCTTCTGCTGCACCGGGTCCCACGCAATCAGCCGGCCGAAGGGCTTGCCCTTGGGCGGCTCGGCGTTCAGGAATTTGGCGGTGTTCCAGCCCACGTTGCCATGCGGCGTGCCGGGTTTGCCTTCATTGAAGTTCCAGGCCTTGTCGTCCATCAGGTTGATCGGCACGTTCTGCGCCGGCAGGTAGACCAGCCCGGTCTGCGGGTTGAACGACATCGGATGCCAGTTGTGCGCGCCGTACGGACCGGGGACCGAGTCATAAGGCTTGTCGGTGGCGCGCGCCTCGGGCCGCTCGATGGGGCGGCCATTGGCGTCATAGCCGGTGGCCCAGTTCACGTCGACAAAGTTCTTTGCCGAGATGAACTTGCCGTTGGTGCGGTCGATGACGAAGAAGAAGCCGTTCTTGGGCGCGTGCAGGATGACCTTGCGCATCTGGCCATCGAGCTTCAGGTCGGCCAGGATCATCGGCTGGGTCGAGGTGTAGTCCCAGTTGTCGCCCGGGGTCTCCTGGTAGTGCCAGACGTATTTGCCGGTGTCGGGATCGAGCGCGACGATCGATGCCAGGTAGAGGTTGTCGCCGCCGGCCGGGCTGCGCTTGCTGCGCGACCATGGCGCGCCGTTGCCGGTGCCCACGTACATCAGGTTCAGCTCGGGGTCGAAGGCCAGCGTGTCCCAGGCCGTGCCGCCGCCGCCCGCCTCCCAGTATTTGCCGCTGGGGTCCCAGGTCTTGGCCGCCGCAGCCATCGACTCATCCTCGAACGGCTTGGAGGGGTCGCCCGGCACCGTGAACCAGCGCCACTTCTGCTCGCCGGTGCCGGCGTCATAGGCGGTGATGTAGCCGCGCACGCCATATTCGGCGCCGCCGTTGCCGATGATGACCTTGCCCTTGAACACGCGCGGCGCGCCGGTGATGGTGTACGAGTACTTGCGGTCGATGATGGTGTCTTTCTCCCACAGCTTGCGGCCGCTGGCGGCATCCAGCGCGATCAGCCGGCCATCGTAGGCGGCCACGAACACCTTGCCCTGGTACAGCGCCACGCCGCGGTTGACCACGTCGCAGCAGCCGCGATAGCCGAGCGAGCGGTCCACCTTGGGATCGAAGGTCCAGAGCCGCTTGCCGGTGCGCGCATCGACCGCATGCACCACGCTCCATGACGCGGTGACGTACATCACGCCGTCCACCACCAGCGGGGTTGCCTCCACGCCGCGGGTCGACTCCAGGTTGTAGGTCCACACCAGCCCCAGGTCGCGCACGTTGGCGGCATCGATCTGCCTGAGCCGGCTGAAGCGGGTCTCGGCATAGTCCAGGCCGTGGCTGGGCCAGTCGCGGGCGGTGCTGGCGGGCACTGATAAAGGCGCCGTCAACCTTGGCGGCCGCATTGCGCGGCGCCGCGGCGCCGGCGGGCAAGACCTGCATCACCAGCGCCAGGGCCGCTGCCAGGAAGCCTGTGGCGCGCCTCATGGTGCGGTGGGGGTGCATTGCAACATCGGGGGCAACGGGGTCCGTCGCCTGCGTCAACGCATGGCTCATATCGTCTCCTGTAGGGCATTCTTGTTGGAATTCGGGACTGCAGGATTACGGAACTGCGCGATGCCGCGCGGTGGCCGGGGCCTATAGATAATCGGTGAGCGATTCGATTATGGGTACAGGGATTACCCGCAGAAAGTCGCGCCGCCGGCGCAAGATGGCTGGCGTCCCGGGCCTGCCCAGCGATATGTGCAGGATATTGCTGATGAAGAAATGAATATTGGACGGTGCGGGCGCCGGTGGCTTAGCCTTGGCGCCAAGGCAGGCAACCAGCCTGCATCGCGCATCCGGAGACACCACCATGAGCAACTTCCTTCTCTACGAGCAGCAGGACCATATCGTCACCCTGACGATGAACGAGCCCGAGCGCCGCAACCCGCTGACCGGCAATACCGCCGTGGCGGAGTTCCTGGCCGCGATCGACCGCATCCACGGCGACCGCAGCGTGCGCGCGGTGGTCATTACCGGCGCGGGCACGGCGTTCTCGTCTGGCGGCAATATCAAGGACATGGAACGCCAGGCCTCCGGCGCAGTGCCGGGCATGGAAATCCGTCAGGACTACCGCTGCGGCATCCAGCGGCTGCCGCTGGCGCTGTTCAACCTGGAAGTGCCGGTCATCGCCGCGGTCAATGGCGCGGCCATGGGCGCGGGGCTGGACCTGGCGTGCATGTGCGACATCCGCATTGCCTCGGAGCGGGCGCAGTTTGCCGAGTCCTTTGTCAAGCTCGGCATCATCCCCGGCGACGGCGGCGCATGGCTGCTGCCGCGCGTGATCGGCCTGTCGCGGGCGGCGGAGATGACCTTCACCGGCCAGCCGATCGATGCCAGGCTGGCGCTGGAATGGAACCTGGTGTCGCGCGTGGTCGCGCCCGAGGCGCTGCTGCCCACGGCCTATGAGCTGGCCGGCCGCATCGCCGCCAACCCGCCGCACGCGGTGCGCCTGGCCAAGCGCCTGATGCGCGAGGCCATGCATACCCGCCTGGATACGCTGCTGGAACTGTCCGCCGGCTTCCAGGCGCTGTCGCACCAGACCGCCGACCACCGTGAGGCAGTGCAGGCGTTCCTGGACAAGCGCACGCCAGTGTTCACAGGCAACTGACCAGCTGAGCGTCAGGCGGACTGCTGTGCCGCTCAGCCTGCCACGCCCAGCGCTCCCTCTACATTGCGCACCAGGCTCACCAGGCGCGGGCCGATGTCTTCCTCCATCTGCTTGCTCTGCTGGCTGAATACCGGCACCGAGGCGGCAAAGATCCACGCCTCGCCGTCGCGGCGGGTGCGCATCGGCACGGCAACCGACTCCACCTCGCGGTGCAGGTCGCGGTGGCCGCGGCAGAAGCCGTGGTCTTGCAGGTCGCGGGCGGCATCGGCCAGGCGCTCCTGCAGCCAGTCGGCGCGCTGCGGATCGGCAGCGCGGAGCTGGGCGAGGTACGCCTCGCGCTCGGCCTCGGTCAACAGCATCAGGTAGCCGCGTCCGGAACCCGTGCGCGAGACCGACACGCGCGTGCCGACCTCGGGCCGGAACACATGACTGCCCACGCCCTGGGCGATTTCGACGTAGGTCAGCGCATTGCCGCTGCCGACGATCAGCTCCACCTGCCCGGCGATGTGGTCCGCCAGCTCCTGCATGGCCGGCCGCGCCAGCTGGCGGATCGTCATGCGTGCCAGCGCGGGTGCGGCCAGGTTGATCAGCCCGACCCCGGGCACGTAGCGCGACAAGCGCTCCGAATAGTGCAGCAGGCCCAGTTCGCACAGGGTGTCGAGCAGCCGGAACAGGGTCGGCTTGGCCAGGCCGGTGCGCTCCATCAGTTCGCGGCTGCTGAGCTCCTGCACCGTCGGGGAAAAGCAGTTGAGGATCGAAATGCCCCGCGCCAGCGCGCTGACAAGGCGCGCCTCGCCGTCGGCATCGGCGGGCGGCGGGGTCAGGGAGGCGTGTGGTGCATTCGTCATGTTATTGCCTTGATTCAAGGTTTTTTGATACGTGCGTCTCAAAACCCGGATGTTGCCCTTCGTTTTTTCCAAAGTCAAACCGGGTTATTTGGGTTTACACGACGCTTTTCCGAAGCCAGAATCCCAATTCATCGTATTGGACGATCACATTTCGGTACAGACGTCTCAATATCCCAGCCACGACTCGCAACGTTCAGCCTTTTCAGGAGACACCGCATGCAACAAGCCGTCATCGTCGACGCCATCCGCAGCCCGATGGGCCGCTCCAAGCCAGGCTCGGCCTTTACCGAACTCCATGCCACCGAGTTGCTGGCCCAGGTCATCAAGGGCCTGGTCGAGCGCAACAAGCTGGACCCGGGTTTGGTCGACGACGTCATCACCGGCTGTGTGACCCAGGCGGGCGAGCAGTCCGCCGGCCCGGGCCGGGTGGCGTGGCTGGCGGCAGGCTTTCCTGACCACGTGCCGGCCACCACCATCGACCGCAAGTGCGGCTCCAGCCAGCAGGCGGTGCATTTCGCCGCGCAGGGCATCATGGCCGGCGCCTATGACATCGTCATCGCCTGCGGCATCGAGTCGATGAGCCGTGTGCCGATGGGCTCGGCCCGCATTGGCCAGAACCCGTACGGCCCGTCGATGGAAGCGCGCTATGCGCCGGGTTTGGTGTCACAGGGTGTTGCGGCCGAGCTGGTGGCCGCCAAGTACGAACTGTCGCGCCACGACATGGACAGCTATTCGGCCCGCTCGCACGAGCTGGCCGCCACCGCGCGCGAAAGCGGTGCCTTCCGCCGCGAGATCCTGGGCATCAGCACGCCCAACGGGCTGGTCGAGCAGGATGAAACCATCCGCCCGGGCACCTCGGTGGAGAAGCTGGGCACGCTGCAGGCCTCGTTCCGCAATGACGAACTCAGCGCCCGCTTCCCGCAGATCGGCTGGAACGTGACCGCGGGCAATGCCTCGCAGATCAGTGACGGCGCCTCCGCCATGCTGCTGATGAGCGAATCCATGGCGCAGCGCCTGGGCCTGAAGCCGCGCGCTCGCTTCGTGGCGTTCGACGTGTGCGGCGACGATCCGGTCATGATGCTGACCGCCCCGATCCCCGCCAGCCAGCGCGCGATCAAGAAGAGCGGCCTGAAGCTGGACCAGATCGACCACTACGAGATCAACGAAGCCTTTGCCTGCGTGCCGCTGGCCTGGCAGCGCGCGCTCGGCGCCGACCCGGCACGCCTGAACCCGCGCGGCGGCGCCATTGCGCTGGGCCATCCGCTGGGCGCCTCCGGCGTGCGGCTGATGACCACCATGCTGCATGCACTGGAAGACAGCGGCCAGCGCTATGGCCTGCAGTCGATGTGCGAGGCCGGCGGCATGGCCAACGCCACCATCATCGAGCGCCTGTAAGCGGCGCCTGAACCAGACATCCAGTCAAGGAGACACAGCATGAAACTGACCAATATGTCCGCCGTCGTGACCGGCGGCGCTTCCGGCCTGGGCCTGGCCTGCGTGCGGCGCCTGGTGGAACGCGGCGTCGACGTCGTGATCGCCGACCTGTCGGAAGAGCGCGGCAATGCCGCGGTCGACGAGTTCAGCGGCAAGGTCCGCTTCCTCAAGGCCGACGTGACCGACACCGACCAGATGAACGCCGTCTACGACGCCGCCGAAGCCATTGCCCCGCTGCGCGCGCTGATCCATTGCGCCGGCCTGGGCGGCCCGGTGCGCGTGGTCGAGAAGGACGGCTCGCCGGGTTCGCTGGAAAAGTACGAGTCGATCGTGCGCATCAACCTGATCGGCACCTTCAACGCGCTGCGCCTGGGGGCCGCGCGCATGGCCAAGAACGAACTGATCGACGGCGAGCGCGGCGCGTGCGTGCTGACCGCGTCGGTGGCCGCCTACGAAGGCCAGATCGGCCAGATTCCCTATGCCTCGGCCAAGGCCGGCATCGTCGGCATGACCCTGGTGGCCGCGCGCGACCTGGCACAGCGCGCGATCCGCGTCTGCACCATCGCCCCGGGACTGTTCGACACCCCGCTGCTGGCCAAGCTGCCGGAGAACGTGCGCGCCTCGCTCGGCGCCATGGTGCCGCACCCGCCCCGCCTGGGCGCACCGGATGAATACGCGTCCACCGCGCTGCACATCCTGGAGAACCCCATGCTCAACGGCGAAACCATCCGCCTGGACGGCGCCATCCGCATGGCACCGCGCTGAGCCGCGCGCTGCACCGATACCGACTTCTGACAAGGAATCCCGCATGAGCGACACGCTGCAACTGGAAACCCGCGGCAATACGCTGCTGATCACCATGAACCGGCCCCAGGCGAAAAACGCCATGGACTTCGAGACCGCGACCGCGCTGGCCGCCGCCATCGACCAGCTGGAAAGCCGCGACGACCTGAGCGTGGCCATCCTGACCGGCGCGGGCGGCACCTTCTGCTCGGGCATGGACCTGAAGGGCTTCCTGGAAGGCAAGCGTCCCAGCCTGCCTGGCCGCGGCTTTGGCGGGCTGACCGAGAAGCCGCCGCGCAAGGTGCTGATCGCCGCCGTCGAAGGCTATGCGCTGGCCGGCGGCTTCGAGCTGGCGCTGGCGTGCGACCTGATCGTGTCGTCGAACGCGGCCAGGTTCGGCCTGCCTGAAGTCAAGCGCGGGCTGGTGGCCGGCGCCGGCGGCCTGATGCGCCTGCCGCGCCGCGTGCCGTACCACATCGCCATGGAATACGCGCTGACCGGCAATATGCTGGGCGCCGAACAGGCCCACGCCTATGGCCTGATCAACCGCCTGACCGAACCAGGCCAGGCGCTGGCAGGCGCGCTGGCGCTGGCCGAAGAGATCGGCGCCAACGGCCCGCTGGCGGTTGCGGTCAGCAAGCAGATCGTGGCCGAGTCCGCCGACTGGAGCGCCGAGGAGATGTTCGAGCGCCAGCGCCCGCTGCTGGCGCCGGTGTTCACCTCGGCCGATGCCCGCGAGGGTGCCGCCGCATTCGCCGAGAAGCGCAGGCCGGTGTGGACGGGCAAGTGATGGCCCACGCCAGACCGAGGGCATCGATGTCATCCGCCCTGGGCTAGAGAACGGCCGGCCGCAAGCCGGCCGTTCGCACATGCCAAGCAGCACACAGACCAGAACATGGAGGAGACCCATGAAACACAAGCTGCCAGAATCGCTGTTCAACACGTCCGCGGCCCTGCTGCTGGCGACCGCCGCCGCCACGCTGCCGCTGCCCGCCAGCGCCGCGTCCTGGCCTGAGCGCCCCATCACCATCATCGTGCCCGGCGCGCCGGGCGGCACCACCGACATCCCGACGCGCCTGGTGGCGCAGAAGCTGTCGGCCATCCTGGGCCAGCCGGTGGTGGTCGACAACAAGCCCGGCAGCGGCGGCATCATCGGCACGCAGGCCTTCATGCGCGCGGCGCCGGACGGCTACACGCTGCTGGTCGGCAATACCGGCTCGCACGCAATCAACTACAGCGCCTACAAGCAGTTGTCCTACCAGCCACAGGACTTCATGCCGCTGACGGACCTGATCTCGTTCGCCAACGTGCTGGTGGTCGGCGCGCAGGCGCCGGTGCGCAGCGTGTCCGAGCTGGTGGCGCAGCTCAAGCAGTCCCCGGGGAAGTATTCCTACGCCTCGGCCGGCATCGGGCAGACCACGCACCTGACGGCGGAACTGTTCCGGCTGCGCACTGGCACCGAAGTAATTCACGTGCCATACAAGGGGTCGACACCCGCCACCACCTCGGTGCTGGCGGGCGAAACCACCTTCATGTTCGACAACCTGACGCAGGCGCTGCCGCAGATCCGCGCCGGCAAGCTGCGCGCGCTTGCGGTGACCAGCGCCGAACGCCTGCCGGCACTGCCGGACGTGCCGACGATGGCGCAGGCCGGCGTGAAGGATTTCGTGGTGATGGGCTGGCTGGGCTTCTTTGCGCCGGCCAGGACCCCGCCGGCCATTGCCGCCACGCTGCAGGAAGCGCTGGGCAAGGCCATGCGCGACCCCGAGGTGGTGGCCAGGTTCCGCGACATGGGCGGTATCCCTGGCGGCGAACCGCAGCCGAAGTTCGCCGCGCTGGTCAGCGGCGACATCAAGCGCTGGGGCGAGACCATCCGGGCATCCAAGGTCAGTCTGGACTAGCGAGGTGTGGGGCCGCCTTTGGCAAAGCGGAAGGCGGACCCGCCCAAAGCCAAATTGACACGGTTGAGCCTGGCGCATACGCTCGCCCTACCCTGCGGTATATTCAGCGCACGCTTAAATGTAAAGACATGGAAAGCGCCCCGGGGCTCACAACGATAACGACAAGCGACGAGACCACACCGTGCCTACCCCCACCGCGCCTTCCCGCTACGAAGCCCTGCGCCCGGCCTTGCCGATCCTGATCGGCGCCTCCGTGATGCTCAGCCTGGCCATGGGCCTGCGCCAGAGCCTTGGCATCTTCATGCCGCCGCTGACGCGGGACATCGGCATCTCGGTATCGGATTTCACCATCGCCATCGCGGTACAGAACCTGGCGTGGGGCCTGCTGCAGCCGCTGGCCGGGGCCTGGGCCACGCGGATCGGCTTCCGGCCGCTGATGCTGGCCGGCTCGCTGCTCTATGTGACCGGACTGGTGCTGCTGGCGACCGCGCACAGCATGGTCGGCGTCACGCTGGGCGCGGGCGTGGCCATCGGCGCGTCGATGGCCTGCACCGGCAGCGCCCTGGCGATGGCGGTGGCGGCGCGGCCGGTGTCGGCGGCGCTGCGCAGCACGGTGCTGGGGCTGGTGTCTGGCGCGGGCTCGCTGGGCGCGCTGCTGGCGGCGCCGATCGGGCAGATGGTGACGCAGGCCTACGGCTGGCGCGCCGGGCTGGCAGCGTTCGTGCTGCTGGCGCTGGTGATGCTGCCCGCGGCGTGGTTTGCCGGGCGCGTGGACCGGCTGCCGCTGGTGTCGCCCGCAGGGCGCGGCCAGGACAGCGCGCGTGAAGCGCTGGGCACCGCGCTGCGGCACGCGCCGTTCGTGGTGATGGCGCTGGCGTATTTCGTCTGCGGCATGCAGCTGGTCTTCCTGACCACGCACCTGCCGTCGTATCTGGACGTGTGCGGCATGGACCCGATGCTGAGCGCGCAGGCGCTGGGCGTGATCGGCGGCTTCAACGTGCTGGGCAGCATCTTCTTCGGCTGGGCCGGCGGCCGCTTCAACAAGCTGATGCTGCTGGGCGGCATCTATACGATTCGCTCGCTGGCGCTGACCTGGTACTTCACGTCCGCGCCCACGCCGCAGAGCACGCTGGTGTTCGCCGCGGTAATGGGCTTCCTGTGGCTGGGCGTGGCGCCGCTGGTATCGGGCTGGATCGCCGAGACCTTCGGCCTGCGCTGGCAGGCCATGCTGGGCGGCGTGGCGTTCTTCAGCCACCAGATCGGCAGCTTTTTCGGCGCCTTCGGCGGTGGGCTGGTCTACGACGCGCTGGGTTCCTACACCGTGGCGTGGCAGGTCGGCGTGACGCTGGGGCTGGCCGCGGGTCTGGCGCAAATTGCATTTGCCGTGGCCACGCGGCGGCGCCCGCCGCTGATGGCCACGTCCTGAAACACTGTGCCGGGCCGCCCCGAACGGGGGATGCGGAGCGCGCGCTTAGCACCTAGCATGAACACTGAGCGGTCCGGTCTTGGATCCTCAGGCCTTTTCAAGCCCGCCCCCGCGCGGGTTTTTTTATGGTTCGTCGCTGAATTGGGTGGCACGCGCGCCAGGCGCCCTTCCCTGGCCCATACCAATATGCGCGCTCGCCGGCGCCAAAGACAGTCCCCTAACACGTACAATCTCGGCTTTCCTTCCCGCCCCATCCGCTGCCATGACCACACTCGGAACGCCTCTCTCCCCCTCTGCCACCAAAGTGATGCTGCTCGGCTCCGGCGAGCTGGGCAAGGAAGTGCTGATTGCATTGCAGCGCCTGGGCGTGGAAACCATCGCCGTCGACCGCTATGACAATGCCCCCGGCCAGCAGGTAGCCCACCACGCGCGCACCATCGCCATGAGCGACCCGGACCAGCTCAAGGCGCTGATCGAGGCGGAAAAGCCGCACCTGGTCGTGCCCGAGATCGAGGCCATCGCCACGCCCATGCTGGAAACCCTGGAAGCCGCCGGCACCGTGCGTGTGATCCCCACCGCCCGCGCCGCGCGCCTGACCATGGACCGCGAAGGCATCCGCCGCCTGGCCGCCGAATCGCTCGGCCTGCCCACCAGCCCGTACAAGTTCTGCGATTCGCTGGATGAACTGCAGGCTGCCATCGACGGCGGCATCGGCTACCCGTGCGTGGTCAAGCCGGTGATGAGCAGCTCCGGCAAGGGCCAGAGCAAGATCGACGGCCCCGAGGGCGTCAAGGCGGCCTGGGACTACGCCATGGCCGGCGGCCGCGTCAGCCACGGCCGCGTGATCGTGGAAGGCTTTATCGATTTCGACTACGAGATCACGCTGCTGACCGTGCGCGCCATGGGCGCCAGCGGCCAGGTGGAAACGCAGTTCTGCGCTCCGATCGGCCACGTCCAGGTCAGCGGCGACTACGTCGAAAGCTGGCAGCCGCAGCCGATGCACCCCGCCGCGCTGGAAACCGCCCAGCGCATCGCGCAGGCGGTCACGGCAGACCTGGGCGGCATGGGCCTGTTCGGCGTGGAGCTGTTCGTAAAGGGCGAGCAGGTCTGGTTCAGCGAAGTCAGCCCGCGCCCGCACGACACCGGCATGGTCACCATGGCCACGCAATGGCAGAACGAGTTCGAGCTGCATGCCCGCGCCATCCTGGGCCTGCCGGTCGACACCACGCTGCGCAGCCCCGGCGCCAGCGCCGTGATCTACGGCGGCGTGGATGCCCAGGGGGTGGTCTTCGATGGCGTCGACCAGGCACTGAGCGTGCCGCAGACCGAGGTGCGCCTGTTCGGCAAGCCCGAGAGCTTCGTCAAGCGCCGCATGGGCGTGGCGCTGGCGTACGCCGACGATGTCGACACCGCCCGCACCCGCGCCAAGGAAGCCGCCAGCCGCGTGCGTCCGCGCGCGGTCGGCTGAGCGTCAGGCGCAGCTCAGATCGGATGGCTGCTCGCGGCGGCGCCGTGGGCAGGCGCATGATGGACGGCGGCCTGTGCCGCCGCCACCTGCGCCGCGGCCAGCACCGGCGAGATGCGCACGCCGGTCAGGTCCGCGCCTGAAGGCGCCTGGTACAGGCGCAGGCCCAGCTCGGGCAGGATCGCCAGCAGGTGGTCGAAGACATCGCCCTGGATGCGCTCATAGTCCATCCACGCGGTCAGCGCGGTAAAGCAATAGATCTCCACCGGGATGCCCTGCGAATCGGGCTCCATCATGCGCACGTTCAGCAGCAGATCGTGGTGGATCTCCGGGTGCGCCTTCAGGTAGGCAATGCCATAGGCGCGGAAGGTGCCGACATTGGTCAGCCGGCGCCGGTTGACCGGGTCATTGCCGGCGGCAATCAGCAGGCGGTTGGCCTCGTCGACCTCGGCCTGCTTCTCCTCCAGGTAGTCGTGCAGCAGCCGGAAGCGCATCAGCGCCTGCACTTCCCGGTCCTCCAGGAAGCGCACGCTGCCCGCATCCAGCCGCAACGTGCGCTTGATGCGCCGCGCGCCGGATTCGAACATCTGCCGGTAGTTGCGGTAGCTCTCGGAGAACAGCTTGTAGGTCGGCACCGTGGTCACGGTGTTGTCCCAGTTCTGCACCTTGACGGTATGCAGCGCGATGTCCCTGACGTAGCCGTCGGCATTGCACTGGGGCATCTCGATCCAGTCGCCGATGCGCAGCATGTCGTTGGAGGTCAGCTGAGTACTGGCCACCAGCGACAGCAGCGTGTCCTTGAACACCAGCAGCAGCACCGCCGACAGCGCGCCCAGGCCAGACAGCATCCACAGCGGCGAGCGGTTGATCAGGATCGACAGCACCAGCACCGAGCACACCAGCCCCAGCCCGAGGCGCCCCACCTGGATATAGCCCTTGATCGAGCGCGTCTGCGCCTGGCGGCTGCTGGCGTATACGTCCTGCCAGGCACTCAGCACGCCGCCAAGCATCAGGAAGAAGCAGATCCACAGGCCGGCATGGGCCAGGCGCTCGATGGCCAGCGCATAGCGGCCCATGTGCGGCACTTCGCCGATGCCGACGGTGATCACCCCGAACCCGACCGCATAGCCGAAGCGCCGATAGGCACGATATCGCGTCAGCGCCTTGCTCCAGGGCGCCTTGCCCCAGACCGTCAGCAAGCGATGGGCGATGCGCGACATCACGTGGCCGAACAGCCACTGCGCGACCACGGCGATCAGCACCAGCACCAGCAGGTACGAGGCAATCTGGGCCCACGGATGGGCTGGAATACGTTGCTGGAACAACTCCAGCAGGGCATCGAAACTCATAGGGGGGCGTCTGCAGCCGGGTGAATCGACCTGATAGTGTACAAAACGCGCCTGACACCCTGCTCGTTCCGCCTCTACCGGCACCGCGATCGCCCGGCACCCGGCGTGTCTCGCGGCCCCCCCGTCAGCTTGCTCGGCTCGACGCAGTAGGCATGCATGCGCTGCTGCACGGCCGCAAGGCAGAGGCGTTCGCGCGCATGCCCTTGAAGCTGGCGATGGGCGAGCCGGGCCCGACCACTACCATCGGCGCAATGCCGAAGATGCCGACTGGCACGAAGTCCTTGATCGGATCGAACGGCAAGGAATGGAACATGCCGGGATACATCGCCGTCGTCGACTATCAAACCGGGCATAGTACCAATACACATATGGTGCGGAACTTGCGTTAATGCCGGATGCCTGTTGAGCGATGGATCCAGCAAGATCTCCACAGCGGGATCCATTGACGCCCAAAGTCTAGTGGATGGCGGGCTCCGACCGGGAAAGCGCTGAAGCCACGTCGGTTCGAAATGGCGGAACGGTTGAACGTCATAACTAGCCGAAGAGGGACACCCCCAAAATTATGAAGGCTTTAGATGCTCAGATAAGGCTATTCCTGGCGATAGCGCAGGCCCGCTCCATTTCAGGCGCTGCAATGACGCTTGGTCTAACCCAATCCGGCTTAAGCCGTCAGCTGGCCCACCTCGAGGCAGCAGTAGGTCAAAAATTGTGCGAACGCCACGGGCGCGGGGTCGCCCTTACTGACGCAGGCCACAAACTGCAGGCTGCCGCCCAGACCGCATATGACGTTATCGACAATACGATTCTCCTGTTGTGCGAGGAGCAGGGAGTCAGCCAAGGCAACCTCCGAGTGGCTGTTATTCATACCCTCAGCTACTACTTCATGCCAGATGTTGTCTCCCGATTCATGAGCCAGCGCCCAAATGCCAACGTCTCGCTCATGGGGCGGAGTTCACCGGAAGTTGTAGAGCTGGTGGAGACGGGCAAAGCGGATATAGGCTTTGTTTACGACGTAGCGGTAGCCTCGGATGCCGTGGAAATCGTGCCGCTATTCGACGATGTCATGACGTTGATCGTCAGCCAAAATTCGCCCTTGGCCGCACTCGAAGGGGTCGACCTAGAGGCGCAAAGAGTACCGCTTGTCGCTTTTCCTGAGCACTATGCGCTAAGACGAATGCTGCACAGGAAGAGATTGGACACAAATGTCGTGGCGGAAGTGGACACGGTCGATGCGATGCTCAGGCTCGTCGCATCAACCGGCGGTCAGTGCGTTTTGCCAGACCGAGTACCGACGCAACTGCTCGAGAACTATGGGCTGTCACGAGTGCGCATAATAAACCCTCGTCTCAGTCGGCGCGTTGTCGCCATTACCAAGCGAGAAAGAGCTCAAACAGCGCTGATAAAACACATGCTGAAGATCGCTCAAACAGTCTGAGGTAGTACGCCCAGTCATAGGAAGTATGAGCGCTCCGCGCTATCTCAGCCCCTTCTGACTTCCCATAATCCAGTCGTACCGACATCCCACCGGCCAAGTCGGGATGGCGCCAAAGTGTGCTCCCCACGGGGGGCAGCAGAGGCGTTCTGGAGTCGTCGGGCCCAGTCTACGCCCGGCAACCAATACGACTGGAAACAAAATGGAACTTCGCTCTAAGGAATACTTCGACGAACGCGCAACGCAGGAGATGCGTGCCCATCTCAAGCCTCGCAAGCGCACGCTGCAGCAAACGCTGGCCTATGCTTGCCGCATCCTGGCCATGACCGGGCAGGAAGCTGGCTTGGCTGGCCAGATCAGTGCACGCTCGGAGCGCCCAGGCGCCTACTGGACCCTGCGCTTCGGTCTGGGTTTTGACGAAGCCACCGAAGCCGACTTTATAGAAGTCGACCAAGACCTGAATACCCTCAGCGGCACTGGGATGGCTAATCCGGCAACGCGGTTCCATCTGTGGGTTTATGCCGATCGCCCCAACACCCATAGCATCATTCATACGCATTCTCCGTATGTGTCGGCACTTGCCGCGGCCAAGCAACCGCTAATCGTCTCGCAAATGGACATGACGCCGTTTCACAACGATTGCGCGTTCCTTGCGGAATGGCCTGGCGTTCCCATCGCTGACCAGGAGGGCGTGATCATATCCGGCGCTCTGGGCAGCAACCGCTCGATCCTGCTGGCCAGCCACGGTCAGTTGAGCACCGGCTGTAGCGTGCAAGAAGCGACCTATCTTTCTGTCTACATGGAGCGCGCTGCCCGCATGCAGGTGCGCGCCCGTACCTTCGGGCCGCTTACCTCGCTACCCGACGATCTCGCCCGTGAAGCTCACGACTACCTGCTCAAGCCTTCGATCGTCAACGGTACTTTTGATTACTGGTGCCGTCAGACGGAGCGTTGAGTCGCACCACCTTCAGCCTTCGGTCCCAAAAGACGAGCCGACGACCTCCAGCATGATTTTGCCCCGTTAGCAAAGGTGGCAAGTGTTCCCATGGCCATCTTGGCCCGACTGGCACTACCAGCCAACCCGATTTTTTTCGGTAGCGAGCGGCTGGTCCTTCGGAAGGGGGACAGGGTCATACCGAGATTGGCACGCACAGATGCCGCTAGTCACCACCGGAGACGCAATGAATAACCCCGTAAGGCAAACATCGACCACCACCGGCGCAGTACATATCCCCCCAGCAAAGAAGCGTGCATTTGAGTGACCACGCTCGAGCACATCGCCCCCATCAAGCAAGTCACAGAGGCATTCTATGTATCCCGCCAATTCACAAGCAGGCATCGCCAGCGCAAATGCCGGGACGGCCAAGCAGCACACCGTCGCAGGCATTGCCAGCATGCTCGGCACGACTATCGAGTGGTACGACTTCTTCATTTACGGAACTGCCGCCGCGTTAATTTTCAACAAGATCTTCTTTCCCAGCTTCGATCCGATCAGTGGGACCCTCGCCGCGTTCGCGACCTACTCCGTCGGCTTCTTCGCCCGGCCCCTTGGAGGCATTGTCTTCGGCCACTTTGGTGACAAGGTTGGGCGAAAATCCATGCTGCTGATCACGTTGATGATGATGGGTATCCCGACCATCATCATCGGCCTCATTCCGACCTATGAGCAAATTGGTTACTGGGCCGCCGTGATCCTCGTATTGATGCGCCTTCTCCAGGGGCTCGCCGTCGGTGGCGAATGGGGCGGCGCCGTTCTCATGGCCGTGGAACATGCCCCCGAAGGTAAGAAAGGCTTCTTCGGTAGCCTTCCTCAAACCGGCGTCGCTCCTGGCCTTATCCTCTCATCGTTGGCAATGGCAAGCGTTGCGAGACTGCCTGAGGCGGATATGTTGAGTTGGGGCTGGCGCCTTCCGTTCCTGGCCAGTGTGTTGCTTCTGGCTGTCGGATGGTTCATCCGCATCCGCGTCGCCGAGTCCCCTGACTTTGAAAAGGTCAAGCAAAGAGGCCATGAGGTCGAGGTGCCGGTGGTCCATGTCGTCAAACACCACTGGTTGTCGTTGCTCAAGGTATCAGGCGCGCGGATGGCGGAAGTCACGTGGTTCTACACGGTCGCTACCTTTGCCCTGACCTACGGTACGGTAACACTTGGCTTACCCAAGACGATGATGCTGAATGCCGTGATCGCGGGTGCTGCCGTCGCACTGTTCACAATGCCTCTCACTGGCTTGCTCGGGGATAAGATCGGGCATAGGAAGATCTTTGTGGTCGGATCGGTCGGAATTTGCCTCTTCGGGTTCGCGTTTTTTAAGCTTCTTGGCTCGGGAAGCGTCGGCGCGGTATATCTCGCCATGGTGATCGCCATCGGCCTTATCTACGCCATGCTGTACGGCCCCGAAGGTAGCCTATTTTCTGTGCAATTTCCCCCGGAAGTTCGCTACAGTGGTATTTCCCTTGCCGTGCAAGTCTCGGGTGCTATCGGTGGCGGACTGGCCCCGCTGGTGGCGACCTGGCTGCTTAAGCTCGGCCAAGGTAGTCCGCTGTATCTCGCCGGCTACCTCACTGCCCTGGGGTGCTTGTCGATCTTCTGTGTATCTCGCATGAAGGCAACTGAGCAATGACCAAGGCAATTGACTATTACTTTTGGATCAATTCGGACTGGGCCTATCTCGGACACGGCCGTCTTGTGGAACTTGCCAAACGCCAAGGCGCCGCGATCAACTATATGCCTGTGGACCTGCCGTACGTTTACTCGCAGACGGGGGGCATTTTGCTTGGGCAGCGCTCTCAGGAAAGGCAGGCTTACCGGATCACCGAACTCGCCCGTTGGTGCAAGCGGCTAGGGATTCCGGTCAATCCGCAGCCTAGATACATGTGCCCAAACGGTGATCTCGCTTCGTGCATGGTCATTTCTGCGAAGCACGCGGGACTTTGCGAAGGCACCTTGGCCCAAGCGATTCTTCATGCCGAATGGTTGGAGGACCAGGACATCTCCTCACCAGAGACGCTGCAAACCATCGCCCGCTCGCTGGACTTGGATGGCGAGGCGCTTCTCTGCCAAGCCGCATCTCCAGTAATCAAAGCGGAGTACAGACAATACACCGACAACGCTATCTCAGCCGGTGTCTTCGGCTCGCCTGCATACGTCTACCGTGGAGAAGTGTTCTGGGGCCAGGATCGCCTCGATTTCCTTGAGGACACCCTGGCCTGCACCTAAGAATGGGGCGGCTTAAGTGCAAGGCAGACGATTGGCTCCAGGCTGGGTGATCTGCCGCACGAACAGCTTTTCTTAGCGGTCGCGCAACTGGATCATGTCGTTAGGCGGGCCCGCTGCTCTTCGTTGACGCGCCCCATCAGCTGGGGCTTCCAGGCTGGAAAGCCTCTATCGTGAGATCCGCGCCTTGCGCATCTGCGAAGGCGCCACCGAAGTGCAGCAGCTGATCATCGCCCGCGAGGTGCTCAGGCCGGGCGCCAGCCTTGGGGCACAACACGCCTGAGCGCGGCACGGCCAGGGCCGGGGCTCAGGCCGGCAGCAGCTTCAAGCCGCCAATCCCGACGAAGATCAGCCCGATCAACACCAGCCGCATCGGCGCCGCGCTTTCGCCCAGGAACAGGATGCCAACCACCGTCACCCCGATCGCCCCGATCCCGGTCCAGATTGCGTACGCAGTCCCGACCGGCAGGTGCCGCAGCGCCGCGCTGAGCAGGAAGATGCTGGCCAGCGCCGCCCCGATGCCCAGTGCCGTCGGCCCGGGCCGCGTCCAGCCGTCGGTATGTTTGAGCGCCAGCGCCATCACGATCTCGATCAGGCCCGCCAGCACCAGCAGCATCCACGCCATTGCCATGTCTTTCGTCCAGGTCTGCGGCCCGACACCCATTGCCGGGCACGCCACGCCACTGTAGGCTGTGCAGATCAGCACGAGAACTGGCGAATTCCGCAAAGGGGCTATGCAAACATGCAGGAAGCAGACTGGGACGACCTGAAGTATTTCCTTGCCGTGGGCCAGTCCGGCTCGCTCGCCGGCGCCGCGCGCGCCCTGCATGTCAACCATTCCACGGTGCTGCGCCGGCTGGCGCGGCTGGAAGAGACCCTGGGCACCCTGCTCTTCGAACGCCATGCCACCGGCTACGCCATGACCGCCGCCGGCGAGGCCCTGGCGCACCGCCTGGCCGGCGTCGGCGAGCAGATCGATGCGGCCCAGCGCCAGCTGTCCGGCCTCGACAGCCAGCTGAGCGGCCCGTTGCGCGTGACCACGACCGACACGCTGCTGGGTGGACTGCTGATGCCCCTGTTTGCGGAATTCAGGTCGATGCACCCGCGCATCCAGCTGCAGATCGTCGTCAACAACAGCTTCCTGAGCCTGAGCCGGCGCGAGGCCGATGTGGCGATCCGGCCGGCGAATGCGCCGCCGGAGTACCTGGTGGGCCGCCGTATCGGGCGGCTGCAGACGGCACCATACGCGGCGCGGCGCTACCTGCAGCAGCTCGGCCTGCCAACGGAAGCCGACCATCCGCGGCTGGCGGACTGGTCGGCCTATGACTGGGTCGTGCCGGACGAAGCGCTGTCACACCTTGCCCAGGCGCGCTGGATACGCGACCACGTGCCCGAACCCCGCCGCGCCGTCAGCGCCGACAGCCTGGTGGCGATGGCGGATGCCGTGCGGCACGGCATGGGCGCCGGCATGCTGCTGTGCCTGCTGGCCGGGGCCGACCCAGAGCTGGTGCGGCTGGCGCCAGTCGATGTAGCCATGGATACCGATTTATGGGTGCTGACGCATCCGGATCTCAGGCACAGCGCGCGCGTGCGGGTGCTGGGCGATTTCCTGTATGAGCGGCTCAGGCAAGGGGAATGGGTGGCGGGCTGAAGACTTGCCCCCCGGTTCATGCCGCCGCCGCATACATCTCCATCAGCTGCTCATCCGCATACCCCCAGTCAGCGGCATTCTCGAACGCCACCACCGTTTCGTCGCTGTGGCGCAGGTCGATCAGTTCGGTGGGAGTCGGCCTTGACTGCGACACGGAATAGAACGCCATCACCTTCGGCCGCAGCGGATCGGCCTCGTTCTGCGCGCAGACCACCGCCAGCCGGTTCGAACGCAGCCGCAGCACGGTGCCGAGCGGGTAGATGCCGACGGTGCGGGTGAAGGCCTTGAACACGCGCCGGTCGAACAGCGTGTCGACACGCACGGCCATGTATTCCATGGCGCGGGCCGGCGACCACGGCTGGTGGCCCGGGCGGCTGGAAGTGAGCGAGTCATAGGCATCGCAGATTGCGCCGATCTTGGCGTGCACGCTCAGTTCGCTCCCCGCCAGGCCGTAGGGGAAGCCGCGCCCGTCCACGCGTTCGTGATGGTGGACGCAGACATCGAGCGGGATGTTCGAATAGAGCCGGGCCTCGTTCAGGATGCGGTAGCCAGCCGAAGGGTGCCGGCGGTAGATCTCCTCTTCCTCGGGCGTGCGTTCGCTGGCCTTGTGCACCGGAGTATCGGGCAGCGTCAGCTTGCCGATGTCGTGGACCAGGCCGGCCAGGCCGAGCTCGCGCACCTCGTCGTCGGGCAGGCCCAGCGTGCGGCCGACGGCGATCATCAGCGCGCAGACGGCGAAGGCGTGCAGGTAGTTTTCGTCGCCACGCGCCTTGAGCCGCGCCAGCGCCAGCAACGCCTGCCCATGGCGCGACAGCGAGCGTGAGGCGGAATCGACCAGCAGCAGCGCGCCGTTGACCTCCAGCGCCCGGCCCATGCGGATGTCGGCGAACATCGAGCCGATCACGGCCTTGCCGGATTGCAGCAGCTCGCGCGCGCGGACAATCTCGGCATCAAGGGTGGCGGCGGGTGGCGGTGCGGTGGCCGGGTCCATGGGGTCGGGCGCGGACTGCGGGACCGGTCCGGGCATTTCCGGCGTGTCCGGCGCTGCTACGTTGCGGCCCTTCAGGATGTCGATCCAGACCTCCTGCACCCCTGCCGACTGTATCTGCCGAACCTGCTCCTCATTGGCGACCAGGAACCTGGCGCGCCAGAACGGATGGCTGATCCACGGGCCGCCAAGCCTGGCGACAAACATCCCGACCTGCAGTTGTTCCGACCGTATGCGTCTCAACATGCGCTACCCCCTCGGATGATGGTTTTCTTGTTTTCGATCCGAATATCGGCAGCCGTCGGCAGAACTTTAGTCCCCGTTGCGGGGAGAACCGTGCTGCCCGCCCTTGTCAAGCGCTGCCCGAATGCCCGGACGGCGTCCTCGGGCATTGCCGGGGGCGGTACCGCCGGCGCTACAATGGCCTGCCCAGTGCTCACAGACGCCAGCCAGTCGCCCCCGTTCACCCATGTCCGGAACGTACACGCTAGTCGGCATCGCCCGTGCCAAGACCCACCGCCGCGAGGCGCTGGTATCCCAGCTCACCACGCTGCGCTCGCGCGGGCTGACCGAGCCCGGCTGCCTGGACTACCACGTCGGGCAAGACGCCGAAGATGCGCGGGTATTCGTGATCTACATGGTCTGGGACTCCAAGCGCGCGCTCGAATCGCACCTGAACCGGCCCTATATGCGCGATTTCCACGCATCGCGCGCGGATTTCGTCGAAGGCGATTTCAGTTTCCGCTGGCTCAACGCCGCCTGATCCGCCCGGCCACGGGCAATCCCGATCACTTTCGGCCATCCCCCTGCTTGTCATTCCCGCCGCACCGATCTATCACTCAATGTGACGCCCGCAGCGGGCACGGCAGGAGTGCACCATGGAAGTCAGGGATGGATTTGCCGGCACCATCGGCCACACCCCGCTGATCCGGCTGGCCGGCCTGAGCGCCGAGACCGGCTGCGATATCTACGGCAAGGCGGAATTCCTCAATCCTGGCGGCTCGGTCAAGGACCGCGCGGCACTCTACATCATCCGCGATGCCGAACGGCGCGGGCTGCTGACGCCCGGCGGCACGGTCATCGAAGGCACCGCGGGCAATACCGGCATCGGCCTGGCCCACCTGTGCGCGGCGCGCGGCTACCGCTGCATCGTCGTGATACCCGATACGCAGTCGCCCGAGAAAATGGAGCGGCTGCGCATGCTCGGCGCCGAGGTCCGCGCGGTGCCCGCCAAGCCTTACGCCGATCCGGACAACTACCAGAAGATTGCCGGCCGGCTGGCCGACGAGACCGACAACGCGATCTGGGCCAACCAGTTCGACAACCTAGCCAACCGCCAGGCCCACTACGAGACCACCGGCCCCGAGATCTGGCACGCCACCGGCGGGCATATCGATGCCTTCACCTGCTCGACCGGCACCGGCGGCTCGCTGGCCGGCATCGCGCGCTGCCTGAAAGAGCACAAGCCCGGCGTGCGCATCGTGCTGGCCGACCCGCACGGCAGCGCTCTCTATAACTTCGTCAAACACCGCGAGCTCAAGGCCGAGGGCAGTTCGATCACCGAGGGCATCGGCACCAGCCGCGTCACCGCCAACCTGCAGGACACGCCCATCGACGATGCGGTGCGGATCGACGACCAGACCTGCGTGGACATGGTCTACCGCCTGCTGCGCGAGGAGGGCTTGTTCCTGGGCGGGTCGTCGGGAATCAACGTCGGCGCCGCGGTGGCGCTGGCGCGCGAGATGGGGCCGGGCCATACCATCGTCACGCTGCTCTGCGACCGCGGCGACCTGTACATGGCACGGCTGTTCAATGAAACCTGGCTGGAGGGCAAGGGGTTGCAGCCGATTCCGTTCCGGCGCGCCGGCCCAGCCGGGTAAATGCCAGCGCGGTTCACGCTGCCTTGAGCCGCCGCCACAGTGTGGTCGGGCTGATGCCAAGGATATGGCAGGCCGCGGCGCGGTCGCCGCCGCACTCGGCCAGCACGCGCCGGATATGCTCGACTTCGCTGGACTGCTTCACGCCGGCCAGTGAACGGCGCGGGCGTGTTGCCGGCGCGGCGGGCTCAGCGTCGGCCTCGGCCTCGGCCTCGGCCGGCGCCAGCATGCCATCGCCGAACAGCTCCGGCACGGCCGCCTGCAGCTCGCGCTGCAGCGCCTCGCTGTCCAGCCGGCGCCCGGCCACCAGCACGGCGATCCGTTCGGTCACGTTTTCCAGCTCGCGGATATTGCCCGGCCAGCGGTAGCGCGCCAGCCGCGCGCGGGCCGCGGCGGGCAGGCGCTGCGGCCGGTCCATGCCCAGGCGCTCCTGGGCGCGCCGGTACAGCAGCTCGGCCAGCTCCTGCAGGTCTTCGGAGCGGTCGCGCAGCGGCGGCATCTCGATGCGCAGGATATTGAGGCGGTAGTACAGGTCCTGCCGGAAGGAACCATCGCGCACCATCGCGGCCAGGTCGCGGTGGGTGGCGCCGATCACGCGCACGTTGACCGGCACCGCGTCGAGCCCGCCGATCGGCAGCACCTGCTTTTCCTGCAGCACGCGCAGCAGGCGCGTCTGCAGCGCGGACGGCATGTCGCCCACCTCGTCGAGGAACAGCGTGCCGTTGTGGGCCGACTCGAACAGGCCGGCCTTGCCGCCGCGGCGCGCGCCGGTGAAGGCGCCCTCTTCATAGCCGAACAGCTCGCTCTCCAGCAGCGCCTCGGGGAAGGCCGCGCAATTGACCGCCACGAACGGGAAGGCGCGGCGCGGGCTGGCGTCGTGCATGCCCTGCGCCAGCACCTCCTTGCCGGTGCCGCTCTCGCCGCCGATCAGCACGGTGGAATCCACCGCCGCATAGCGCCGCGCCAGCTCGCGCAGCTCGGTCATGGCCGCGGAGGTGCCGGCCAGGTCGTCCAGGCTGTAGCGCACCCCGGCTGGCCGCGTGCGCGCGCGCGAGCGCAGGTTGCGGTCCACGCGCTGGATCGCGCTGGCGTCCTGGATGGTCAGCACCGCGCCGGTGGTCCCGGCCTCGCCGATGATGGGGATGCGGTTGACCACCACCATCTTGTCGCCGAGCTTGTGGATCGCTTCCAGCTCCTTGTCGCCGCTCTGCATCACGCCTTCGAGCGCCAGGTTTGGCGCCAGCGTCTGCAGCTTGCGCCCGACCGCGGCAGCAACGGAAGTGCCGAGAAAACGCTCCATCGCCGGGTTGAACGACTGGATGCGCCCTTCGGCATCCACTGCCGCCACGCCCTCGTTCAGGTGCGCCAGGATGGTGTTGACGTAGTCGCGCCGGGTGGCCTCGATGCGGCGCAGGCGCGCAGCCTCGATCGCGTCTTCGAGCGCCATGCGCACCGAGTTGCCGGAGTACAGGAACACGCCGGTCAGGCCATAGCGGTCGGCCAGGTCGGTCACCAGGCCGGGGCCGACCACGACCTGGATGCCCTCCTGCTTGAGCGCCTTCACGCGCGCCACGGCATCGTCCTCGGTCAGGTAGGTATAGGCCGGGACCGACAGCGAGAACGCGCGCACAAATTCATCCACCTCGGCATACGTCGACGCGTGCGTGACCAGCGCCACCCGCGGCGAGATGCGCCGCGCGGTGGCCAGCGCGCTCATCACGTCAAAGCCCGTGACCTTGACCAGCACCACCGGCACGTCCACGTGCTGGCGCAGGTAGGCGCCGTTGGAGCCGCCCGCCACCACCACGTCGAGCCGGCCCTCGCGCGCCTCGCGCGCCACGGCGCTGGCGGCGGCCTCGAAACCCTTGCCGACGATGCGGAATTCGGCCCGGTCGGCGTAGGCCGGAATCAGGTCGGCAAAGGCGCGCGCCAGGCGGCTGATGCCGATGGCCCAGATGCGCGGACGGGCTTGCGTGGAAACGGGAGGAGCCATGGTGCAATGCGGAAGGAATGCGTGGTGAAACCCGGGACGAACAGGCGTACAGTGCTGGCACATTGTCCGTCACGCAGCCCGGGATTTCAACTTTGAATTCCAAACTTGGGATTTTGAAATTCAATTGTGCTGAAAAGATGACATGAAATCGGCGGCGAGGTCAGCCACCCTGCCCGCCAGCCCAGCGCTGACAAGGGCTGGCGGATTTTCCGAGATCCCGTCCAAGGGCTTGGCACACCCCTTGCAGTATTGGGCCCGTCCTGTTCACCAACGCATACGCCATGACCTACTCCGCTTCCGACCTCGCGCGCTCCGCTGGCGCCCGCTTCCGCCAGGCGCTTGCCGACGAGCATCCGCTGCAGGTAGTCGGCACCATCAATGCCAACCATGCCCTGCTGGCCAAGCGCGCCGGCTACCGGGCCATCTACCTGTCGGGCGGCGGCGTTGCGGCCGGCTCGCTGGGCCTGCCGGACCTGGGCATCTCGAACCTGGACGACGTGCTGACCGATATCCGCCGCATCACCGACGTGTGCGACACGCCGCTGCTGGTGGACGTCGACACCGGCTTCGGCGCCTCGGCCTTCAACGTGGCCCGCACCACCAAGTCGCTGATCAAGTTCGGCGCGGCGGCCATGCACATCGAAGACCAGGTCGGCGCCAAGCGCTGCGGCCACCGTCCCAACAAGGAAATCGTCACGCAGGGTGAAATGGTCGACCGCATCCGGGCCGCCGTCGACGCCCGCACCGACGAGAACTTCGTCATCATGGCCCGCACCGACGCGCTCGCCGTCGAAGGCCTGGACAAGGCCATCGAGCGCGCCGTCGCGTGCGCGGAAGCCGGCGCCGACGCCATCTTCCCGGAAGCCATGACCGACCTGGCCATGTACCGCAAGTTTGTCGATGCGGTGAAGGTGCCGGTGCTGGCCAATATCACCGAATTCGGCGCCACGCCGCTGTTCACCACCGAGGAACTCGGCGGCGCCGGCGTGTCGATGGTGCTGTACCCGCTGTCGGCCTTCCGCGCCATGAACAAGGCGGCGGAAAACGTCTACGCGGCCATCCGCCGCGACGGCACGCAGAAGAACGTGGTCGATACCATGCAGACCCGCGCCGAGCTCTACGAGAGCATCGGCTACCATGACTTCGAGCAGAAGCTTGACGCGCTCTTCGCACAAGGCAAGGGCAAGTAAGCAAGACTCACGCGCGGCCGGGCTTTGTCCCGGCCGCTTGCACGACAACAGACAGGCAATACCAGGCATCACATAAAGGAGACCCAGATGTCCGAAGCGCAACCGCTCGTCACTCCCAAGCCCAAGAAATCCGTCGCCCTGTCGGGCGTGACCGCCGGCAATACCGCGCTGTGCACCGTCGGCCGCACTGGCAACGACCTGCACTACCGCGGCTACGACATCCTCGACATCGCCGAGACCTGCGAGTTCGAGGAAATCGCCCACCTGCTGGTGCACGGCAAGCTGCCGACCAAATCCGAACTGGCCGCCTACAAGGCCAAGCTCAAGAGCCTGCGCGGCCTGCCCGCCAATGTGAAGGCCGCGTTGGAATGGGTGCCCGCCAGCGCCCACCCGATGGACGTGATGCGCACCGGCGTGTCGGTGCTGGGCACCGTGCTGCCGGAGAAGGAAGACCACAACACCCCGGGCGCGCGCGACATTGCCGACCGGCTGATGGCCAGCCTCGGCTCGATGCTGCTGTACTGGTACCACTACAGCCACAACGGCCGCCGTATCGAAGTCGAAACCGACGATGACTCCATCGGCGGCCACTTCCTGCACCTGCTGCACGGCGAGAAGCCGTCGGCGCTGTGGGAGCGCGCCATGAACACCTCGCTCAACCTGTACGCCGAGCACGAGTTCAACGCCTCGACCTTCACCGCCCGCGTGATCGCCGGCACGGGCTCGGACATGTATTCGTCGATCAGCGGCGCCATCGGCGCACTGCGCGGCCCCAAGCACGGCGGCGCCAATGAAGTCGCGTTCGAGATCCAGAAGCGCTACGACAACCCCGACGAGGCCCAGGCCGACATCACGCGCCGCGTCGAGAACAAGGAAGTCGTGATCGGCTTCGGCCACCCGGTGTACACCACCGGCGACCCGCGCAACCAGGTGATCAAGGAAGTGGCGAAGAAGCTGTCGAAGGATGCCGGCTCGATGAAGATGTTTGACATCGCCGAGCGCCTGGAAACGGTGATGTGGGACATCAAGAAGATGTTCCCGAACCTGGACTGGTTCAGCGCGGTGAGCTACCACATGATGGGCGTGCCGACGGCGATGTTCACGCCGCTGTTCGTGATCGCGCGTACTTCGGGCTGGGCCGCGCACATTATCGAGCAGCGCATCGACAACAAGATCATCCGCCCGAGCGCCAACTACACCGGTCCGGAGAACCTGAAGTTCGTGCCGCTGAAGGATCGCAAGTAAGACCGGCTGCCGGTTTGCTCCGCGTCGGGTTGCCTTGATCCGGGCCTGCGGGCAAGGGGGTAGTTGGTCGCTGACATGGGACCACTACCCCTTTTTCATACCTATATTGATTTCCCTACACCATGAATTCTGCAAACCGCAAACCGCTACCGGGCACCAAGCTGGATTACTTTGACGCGCGCGCCGCGGTCGAGGCAATCCAGCCGGGTGCCTACGACAAGCTGCCGTACACGTCGCGCGTGCTGGCAGAAAACCTGGTGCGCCGCTGCGATCCCGCCACGCTGACGGATTCGCTCCTGCAGCTGGTCGGGCGCAAGCGCGACCTCGATTTCCCGTGGTTCCCGGCGCGCGTGGTGTGCCATGACATCCTGGGCCAGACCGCGCTGGTGGACCTGGCCGGCCTGCGCGACGCCATCGCCGACCAGGGCGGCGACCCCGCCAAGGTCAACCCGGTAGTGCCGGTGCAGCTGATCGTCGATCATTCGCTGGCGGTGGAGTGCGGCGGCTTCGACCCCGATGCGTTCGCCAAGAACCGCGCCATCGAAGACCGCCGCAACGAAGACCGCTTCCACTTCATCGACTGGACCAAGCAGGCGTTCAAGAACGTCGACGTGATCCCGCCGGGCAACGGCATCATGCACCAGATCAACCTGGAGAAGATGTCGCCGGTGATCCACGCCGACAACGGCGTGGCCTACCCCGATACCTGCGTCGGCACCGACAGCCACACCCCGCATGTGGATGCGCTCGGCGTGATCGCCATCGGCGTGGGCGGCCTGGAAGCCGAGAACGTGATGCTCGGCCGCGCCTCGTGGATGCGCCTGCCGGATATCGTCGGCGTGGAGCTGACCGGAAAGCGCCAGCCCGGCATCACCGCCACCGACATCGTGCTGGCCCTGACTGAATTCCTGCGCAAGGAAAAGGTGGTCGGCGCCTATCTGGAGTTCCGTGGCGAAGGCGCCTCCAGCCTGACGCTCGGCGACCGCGCGACTATTTCCAACATGGCCCCGGAATATGGCGCCACTGCCGCGATGTTCTTCATCGACGAGCAGACCATTGACTACCTGCGCCTGACCGGCCGCACCGACGAGCAGCTCAAGCTGGTCGAAACGTACGCCAGGACTGCCGGCCTGTGGGCGGATTCGCTGAAGAACGCCGAATACGAGCGCGTGCTGAAGTTCGACCTGTCGAGCGTGGTGCGCAATATGGCCGGCCCGTCCAACCCGCACAAGCGCCTGCCGACCTCCGCGCTGGCCGAGCGCGGCATCGCCGTCGACCTGGACAAGGCCCGCGCGCAGGAAGCCGAAGGCCTGATGCCGGACGGCGCGGTCATCATCGCCGCCATCACCAGCTGCACCAACACCAGCAACCCGCGCAACGTGATCGCTGCCGCGCTGCTGGCGCGCAACGCCAATGCGCGCGGCCTGGCGCGCAAGCCGTGGGTCAAGTCGTCGCTGGCCCCGGGATCCAAGGCAGTCGAGCTGTACCTGGAAGAAGCGAATCTGCTGCCCGACCTCGAGAAGCTTGGCTTCGGCATCGTCGCCTTTGCCTGCACCACCTGCAACGGCATGTCCGGAGCGCTGGACCCGAAGATCCAGCAAGAGATCATCGACCGCGACCTGTACGCGACGGCAGTGCTGTCCGGCAACCGCAACTTCGATGGCCGCATCCACCCGTACGCCAAGCAGGCCTTCCTGGCCTCGCCGCCGCTGGTGGTGGCCTATGCCATCGCCGGCACCATCCGCTTCGATATCGAAAAGGACGTGCTGGGCACGGACCAGGACGGCAAGCCGGTCTACCTGAAGGACATCTGGCCGAGCGACGAAGAGATCGACGCGATCGTGGCGAAGAGCGTCAAGCCCGAACAGTTCCGCAAGGTCTACGAGCCGATGTTCGCCATTACCGCGGCCAGCGGCGAATCGGTCAGTCCCCTGTACGACTGGCGTCCGCAGAGCACCTACATCCGCCGCCCGCCCTACTGGGAAGGCGCGCTGGCCGGCGAACGCACGCTCAAGGCGCTGCGTCCGCTGGCGGTGCTGGGCGACAACATCACCACCGACCACCTGTCGCCGTCCAACGCCATCATGCTCAACAGCGCCGCCGGGGAATACCTGGCCAGGATGGGCTTGCCGGAAGAGGACTTCAACTCGTACGCCACCCACCGCGGCGACCACCTGACCGCGCAGCGCGCCACCTTTGCCAACCCGACCCTGATCAATGAAATGGCTGTGGTCGATGGCCAGGTCAAGAAGGGTTCGCTGGCGCGCATCGAGCCCGAAGGCAAGGTCGTGCGCATGTGGGAAGCGATCGAGACGTACATGGATCGCAAGCAGCCGCTGATCATCATCGCCGGCGCGGACTATGGCCAGGGCTCGTCGCGCGACTGGGCCGCCAAGGGCGTGCGCCTGGCCGGCGTGGAAGTCATCGTCGCCGAGGGCTTCGAGCGCATCCACCGCACCAACCTGATCGGCATGGGCGTGCTGCCGCTGGAGTTCAAGCCGGGCGTGAACCGCCTGACGCTGGGCCTGGACGGCACCGAGACCTATGACGTGATCGGCGAGCGCCAGCCGCGCGCCACGCTGACACTGGTGGTGAACCGCAAGAACGGCGAGCGCGTGGAAGTGCCGGTGACCTGCCGCCTCGACAGCGACGAGGAAGTGTCGATCTACGAAGCTGGCGGCGTGCTGCAGCGCTTCGCGCAGGACTTCCTTGAGTCGTCGCGGGCAACTGCATAAGCTGTGACAAAGGGCCCGAGCGGCACGCATGCCGCCCGGGCCAACCAGGACAAAGATTTCCATGACTCACGTACCCCAGATCAAGATTCCCGCCACCTATATCCGTGGCGGCACCAGCAAGGGCGTGTTCTTCCGCCTGCAAGATTTGCCGGAAACGGCACAAGTGCCCGGCCCGGCCCGCGACGCGCTGCTGATGCGCGTGATCGGCAGCCCCGACCCCTATGGCAAGCAGATCGACGGCATGGGTGCCGCCACCTCCAGCACCAGCAAGACCGTCATCCTGTCCAAGAGCACGCGGCCCGACCACGATGTCGACTATCTGTTCGGCCAGGTCTCGATTGACCAGCCCTTTGTCGACTGGAGTGGCAACTGCGGCAACCTGTCGGCAGCGGTCGGTCCCTTTGCCATCAGCGCCGGCCTGGTCGATGCCAGCCGCATCCCGCACAACGGCGTGGCCGTGGTGCGCATCTGGCAGGCCAATATCGGCAAGACCATCATCGGCCATGTGCCCGTCACCAACGGTGAAGTGCAGGAAACCGGCGATTTCGAGCTCGATGGCGTGACCTTCCCGGCCGCCGAAGTGCAGCTTGAGTTCATGGATCCGGCCGCCGAGGAAGAAGGCGCCGGCGGCGCGATGTTCCCCACCGGCAACGTGGTCGACGACCTCGAAGTGCCGGGCGTGGGCACGCTCAAGGCCACCATGATCAACGCCGGCATCCCGACCATCTTCGTCAACGCCGAGAGCATCGGCTACACCGGCACCGAGCTGCAGGACGCCATCAACAGCGACACCAGGGCGCTGGCGATGTTCGAGACCATCCGTGCCTACGGCGCGCTGCGCATGGGCCTGATCAAGAACGTGGACGAGGCCGCCAAGCGCCAGCACACGCCCAAGGTGGCCTTTGTCGCCAGGCCGGTCGACTACGTCGCCTCCAGCGGCAAGAAGGTGGCCGCGGCCGATGTGGACCTGCTGGTGCGCGCGCTGTCGATGGGTAAGCTGCACCACGCCATGATGGGCACGGCAGCGGTGGCGATCGGCACCGCCGCCGCCATCCCCGGCACGCTGGTCAACCTGGCCGCCGGCGGCGGCGAGCGCAACGCGGTGCGTTTCGGGCATCCGTCCGGCACGTTGCGCGTGGGCGCCGAGGCGCAGCAGGTCGACGGCGAATGGGCGGTCAAGAAGGCCATCATGAGCCGCAGCGCGCGCGTGCTGATGGAAGGCTGGGTGCGCGTGCCCGGCGACGCGTTCTGAGCTGAGCTGAGCCCGCGAGGCCGTTCATGTCCACCGACACGCCGTCCGCGCAACGCCCCGATCCGGACCAGGTGCTGGTCGACATCGTCGACTATGTCACCCGGTACGAGATCAAGAGCGGCCTCGCCTATGACACCGCCCGCAACTGCCTGATCGACACGCTTGGTTGCGGGCTCGAAGCCCTCTCCTACCCGGCCTGTACCAAGCTGCTGGGTCCCGTTGTTCCGGGCACGATCGTGCCCAACGGCGCGCGCGTGCCGGGCACCCAGTTCCAGCTCGATCCGGTCCAGGCCGCGTTCAATATCGGCGCGATGATCCGCTGGCTGGACTTCAACGACACCTGGCTCGCTGCCGAATGGGGTCATCCGTCGGATAACCTCGGCGGCATCCTGGCCACCGCTGACTGGATCTCGCGCAACCACATCGCCGCCGGGCGCAAGCCGCTGACGATGAAGGCAGTGCTGGCGGCGATGATCAAGGCACATGAGATCCAGGGCTGCATCGCGCTGGAGAATTCGTTCAACCAGGTCGGGCTGGACCACGTGGTGCTGGTCAAGGTGGCCTCCACCGCCGTGGTCGCGCAGATGCTAGGCCTCACGCGCGACGAGATCCTCAATGCCGTGTCGCTGGCCTGGGTCGACGGCCAGAGCCTGCGCACCTACCGCCACGCCCCCAACGCCGGCAGCCGCAAGAGCTGGGCCGCCGGCGACGCCACCAGCCGCGCGGTGCGGCTGGCGCTGATCGCCCGCACCGGCGAGATGGGCTACCCGTCGGTGCTGACGGCAAAGACCTGGGGCTTCTACGACGTGCTGTTCAAGGGGCAGCCGTTCCGCTTCCAGCGGCCGTACGGGACGTACGTGATGGAGAACATCCTGTTCAAGATCTCGTACCCGGCTGAATTCCACGCGCAGACCGCGGTGGAGGCAGCGATGCAGCTGCACGGCGCGCTGGCGCTCGCGGGGCGCAGCGCGGCCGATATCGCCGCCATCACCATCCGCACCCACGAGGCCTGCCTGCGCATCATCGACAAGCAGGGCCCGCTCAGCAATCCGGCGGATCGCGACCACTGCATCCAGTACATGGTGGCCGTGCCGCTGCTGTTCGGCCGCCTGACCGCCGCCGACTACGAAGACAGGATTGCGGCCGACCCGCGCATTGACGCGCTGCGCGGCAGGATCACCTGTGTGGAAGACCCCGCGCTGACGCGCGACTATCACGACCCCGCCAAGCGCTCGATCGCCAATGCGCTGACCGTGACGCTGGCGGACGGCACCGTGCTGGACGAGGTGCTGGTCGAATATCCGCTCGGCCACAAGCGCCGCCGCGCCGAGGGCATCCCGCTGCTGGTGGAAAAATTCCGCACCAACCTCGCCCGCCGCTTCCCGCCGAAACAGCAGCAGGCCATCCTTGCCGCGTCGCTGGACCAGGCGCGGCTGGAGGCCATGCCGGTCAATGAGTACCTCGATATGTATGCGATTTGAGTTATCGCCCGGGCAACTTCATGCCGAATCGGCATAACCCTTGCAGCGCCCCTCCCGCGCCAAATTCTCCTCACGTATAGTCACTGCCGCTGCCTGAACGGGCCCTGCATCACAGGCCCCGCTGCCGGCAGCCACCGACTGAACACGGACGGCACCATTCCACCCATAAGGTATGTCGTGCCGATTCCAGTACGGGCCACACGTTCGTATAGATACCGAGGAGAAACATGAAACACTTCGCCCGCGTCACCACGCTGGCCGCTGCCCTGCTGTCGGCGAGCCTGATCACCGGCACTGCCCACGCGCAGCTCGCCCCCGCCGCACAATCCGCCGCCGCACCCGCCACCGCCCAGGCCGAAGCCCGCAAGGCCAATATCGTCATCATCGGCACCGGCGGCACCATTGCCGGCGCCGGCGCATCGGTGACCAACACCGCGGCCTACCAGTCCGCCGTGGTGCCGGTCGACAAGATCATCGCCTCGGTGCCCGAAATCTCCAAGGTCGCCAACGTCAAGGGTGAGCAGATCTTCCAGATCGGTTCGGAGAGCTTCAACAACGAACGCCTGCTGAAGCTGGCCAAGCGCGTATCGGAACTGCTCAAGCAGCCGGACGTGGACGGCATCGTCATTACGCACGGCACCGACACCATCGAGGAAACCGCTTACTTCCTGAACCTGACGCTCAAGAGCGACAAGCCGGTGGTGGTGGTGGGTTCGATGCGCCCGGGCACCGCGCTGGGCGCAGATGGCGCGCTCAACCTGTACGACGCCGTGCTGGTCGCCTCCAACCCTGCCTCCAAGGGCAAGGGCACGCTGGCCGTGCTGAACGACGAGATCCACACCGGCCGCGACGTCACCAAGAGCAACACCTTCAAGACCGAGACCTTCCGCTCGCCGTTCGGCCCGCTGGGCTACGTGGTCGAAGGCCGCACGCTGTTCTACCGCCTGCCGGCGCGTCCGCACACGCTGCAGACGCAGTGGGACATCGACAAGATCGACAAGCTGCCTGAGGTGGCAGTGCTCTACGCCTACGGCAACGCCAATCCAGCCGCGGTCGACGCCGCGGTGAAGAGCGGTGCCAAGGCCATCATCTACGCGGCCACCGGCAACGGCAGCGTCGGCGACTACATGGTGGAGTCGCTCAAGGCCGCGCGCGCCAAGGGCGTGCAGATCGTGCGCGCCTCGCGCACCGGCAGCGGCGTGGTGGTGCGCAACGCAGAGCAGCCGGATGACAAGTACGACTGGATCGTCACCGACGACCAGCTGCCGCAGAAGGCACGCATCCTGATGGCGCTGGCGCTGACGCAGACCAACGACGCCAAGGCGCTGCAGCAGGTCTTCTGGAAGTACTGATGAGCTCGTGGAGCAGGCGGTATCGCCGCTAGACGCTCCCGCCCTCTCCCCCAGCCCCTCTCCCGCGCGCGGGAGAGGGGAGCAAACCGGCGGCTGCATCGGCCGGCAGCAATTTCCCGGCCGTCTCCCCTTCCTTTCCCTCTTCTTCCCGTTCCAGCCATTGCCTTGGCGATTGGCCCAGCCGTGCCGTAAACGCGCGCGACAGCGCGGACGCATTGGCATAGCCCAGCTCCAGCGCCACGGATTTCACCGGTCGGCCCAGGCGCAACTGCGCCTGGGCCAGTGTCAGGCGCCAGTCGGTCAGGTAGTCGGCCGGCGGCTGCCCCACGACAAGCCGGAAGGTCGCGGCAAAGGCGCTGCGCGACATGCCCGCGCGCGCCGCCATGCGCGGCAGGTCCCACGGCTCGCCCGGCGCCTCGTGCAGCGCCACCAGCGCGCGTGCCAGGCGCGGGTCGGACAGGCCGGCAATCAGGCCCGCCTGGATGCCGGCCTCCTGGTGGTGGTCGATCAGCCAGCGCAGCAGCTGGATCAGCACCACCTCGAACAGCCGGTCGGCCAGCAGGCGGTGGCCGCAGCGCACCTGGCCGGCCTCGGCAAACAGCAGCGCCAGCGACTGCTCCAGGCCGGCCACGTGCGCCAGCGGCAAGGCGATCAGCGGCGGCAGCGCGCGCACTACCGGGTTGCGCGCACCACCGTCGAAGTCCAGCGCCGCACAGGTGAAATCCGAGCCTTCCTGCGGCGGGTTGTGGAACATGTGGTGGACCGGGCGCGGGTAGAACAGCAGCGTGGGCTCGTCAAAGCGCAGGCTGCCCGGCAGGCCCGAGCCCGGCGGGTGCCGCAGCTCCAGTTCGCCGCGGCGCAGGACATGCAGGAAGCCGCGGCCCGGCTGCGCGGCGAACTGGGTCAGCCCGCACAGCGGTCCCTGGTGGAACAGGTGCGCACGCGCGCGAAACCGCTCCAGCAGCGCGGAAAGCCGGTCGATGGGTTCAGGCATGGTCTGGACGAATTGGTATGTACGTAGGACTTTACGCACCCAATGGTACTCGATGGTTACCCATACTGCAGTCAAGGCGATCGCAACTGCCTTGTCCTTTCAACCTGTACCAAGGAGTCCACCATGTCCCGCGTTCCCCTCGTCAATCCCGCCACTGCCACGGGCGACAGCCAGGCCCTGCTGGCCGAGATCCACGGTGCCTTTGGCGTCGCCCCGAACATGTTCCGTGCTGTCGCCAATTCGCCCGCTGCGTTGCGCAGCATGTGGCGCGCGTTCGGTGCGCTCGGCGGCGGTGTGCTGGATGCGGCCCTGGGCGAGAAGATCGCCGTGGCCGTGGCCGATCGAAACCAGTGTGAATACTGTCTCGCCGCCCACACCGCGCTGGGCCAGAAGGCCGGTGCCACCGCCCAGGAAATGTCCGAGGCGCAGGCTGGCCGGGCGCAGGATGCACGGACCGCCGCAGCGCTGTCGTTCGCGCTCAAGCTGGTCAACCAGCGCGGCCAGGTCAGCGATACGGATGTGGCGCAATTGCGCGAGGCCGGCTTCAACGACGAACAGATCGTCGAGATCCTGGCGCATGTGGCGCTGAACCTGTTCACCAACTACGTGAACGTTGCCTTCGCGGTGCCGGTCGACTTTCCGAAGATCAAGCTGCGCGCGGCTGCGTAATCTGCCGCAACCAGGTGCGCGGTGGTGGCATTCAGGCCGCCGCACGCGTGCCCTTGGTCATCAGCCGGGCTTCGATAAAGATCCGGCTGACCTGAGGAAACCGCGCCCGGATGCGGCGCTCGATCCGGTCGATGGCGCCCGCGGCGCCGTTGGCAACGGTAGCGGTGGCGATGCGTCAGAAGCAGCACCGCGACCATCAGGCTCCAGAAATACAGCTCCTTGCCGTACCCGAACGGGTGCATGGCATCGGCCGGCCGGCGGCTGCGCGCCATGCCAACCAGCAGCAACAGCTCATTGCCGGTGTCGACGGTGGAATGGATGGCCTCGGACAGCATGGCCGAGCTGCCGGTCACGGCGGCGACGACAAACTTGGTGGCAGCGATCGCCACGTTGGCGGCAATCGCACCGTAGACAGCGATACGCGACCCCGAAGATACGGGGCTTGCCGGGAGCGTCTCGGATGCGGCAGGTGCCGGGGACGCCCCGCCCTGCTGCGCAGTTTCAGGCCCACGCCGCATCGCTTTCCTCCACGAAGCTGCCCCTTTGCAGTGGAAGCAGGTCGCGCCAGTGTACTGGCGCGCCTGGGTGTGAAGGTGAAAATACGGCGGTTAATTGCGTTTTATAAATTTGAAAAAACGGGCGCCCGATGCGTCCGCTCCGGATTCAGAACATGGCACTGCTCATCAACGCCTTGGCCACCAGTACGCCCTCGTCCGGCGCTTCCGCATAGACCGACACGTCGGTGACCACCTGCCGGCGCCCACGCCGCACCACCATCGCCACCGCGCGCAGCGCCGTACCCTTTGCCGGGGCCAGGTACTGGATAGAAAGCGAACTGGTCGCCCCGCCCTTCACATCGTCGGCACTGCCGCCAGAAGCTGCCGCCGCGGCGCCGGCAATATCGATCAGCGTGGCAATGACACCGCCATGGACGATGCTGCCGTGGGTCACGTTGGTCGGCAGGAATGGCATCTCCAGCTCGACATGATCGGGAGCCAGGCTGGCCAGCCGCACGCCGAGGGCGCGCGCCACCGGGGAGCCGATCAGGACGTTGTCTACCATAATGCGCATGCGGGGGTCGACCGCAGCGTGGCGATCGTGTTGGCGGGGCAAGGTGGCAAGGGCTTGTGACATTTGGGCTCCTGTGAACGGCTTACGTCGTGCCTGCAGCGTAAGCGCATGGTCTACACGGCTCAATTACGTCAGACGTAATCCTCGCCGGCCCAGCCCGGCATTCCGACTGCCTGTCATTCGTACCCGATATAATGGCTGGCCGTTTCACCCCAATCCCTCCCGCCACCATGCCGTCGCCCTCAGAATCCGCCCCGCCCCGCCCCGAACCGGATCACGGCACCACGGATTCCACGCTGTCCGAGCGCCCGGACAGCCCCTGCATCGGCATTTGCTCGACGCTGTTCGACGAGATCTGCCAGGGCTGCGGCCGCACCGCGGCCGAGGTCAGCAACTGGGTGTTCTTCAGCGAAGAGGAAAAGCAGGTGGTCTGGGAGCGCATTACGCGCGAAGGCACGGGGAAGCGGTTCCGCCAGGGCTGACGCGGCGGCGCTCAGCCGCCCGCCAGCCGCCGCTCCATATCTTCGATTTCGCGCCGCTCCACGCGCTGCCGCGCAAGCTTGCGCCAGTTCTCGGCCAGCGGTGCCAGCTCTGACATTTCCGCGAGCGCGGCATAGTCCAGCCGGTCGACATACAGTACCTGCAGCAGGCGCTGCAGCGACCATCGCGGACAGGGGCGCGCCACCAGTTCCAGCGTATCGCCCGCCGCCACGTCGCCAGTCTCCAGTACACGGTAGTACCAGCCAGTGCGCAGGCTTTGCTGCACGGCGCGCGACATGCCTGCATAGCCGAATCGATGATTGAGCTTCCAGCACGGCTGTCGTGCCTGCGACACCTCCACCAGCGCCGTGCCCAGGCGGAAGCGGTCGCCGATGCAGACGGAGGCCTCGGTCAGCCCGGTGGTGCTCAGGTTCTCGCCGAAGGCCCCCGCAACGTCGAGCACACCGTTGCCTTGCGCGCCCTGCGCAGCCAGTTCCTCGCGCCACGCCGGGTAATGATCGAAGGCGTAGTGGTGCAGCGCCTTTTCCGGACCACCGTGATGGCGCGGATCGCCCTGCCCGTCGCCTTCGAGTCCAAGCGCGGTCACGCGAATCCGCTCGCCAGCCGCGGTCTTGGCGATGCCGCTGGGCACGCCCTTTGGCCCGAACGGGCGTACCTGCCCCGTCAATACGGCGCCGATCGCCGCGCGCACGGGCAATGCCGGCTGGCTCATAGCCCGGCTTCCTCCAGCCAGCGCGCGAACATGCGCTCGCCCGCGGCCGCCACCGTGGCACCGACTTCCGCAGTACGCGCGCGGATGGTGCGCGGATCGATGCCGGCCTTGGCCAGCTCGACGGTATGGCCGATCAGCCAGGCCTCGATATCGCGCGGCATGACCTCGGGGTGGAATTGCAGCGCCAGCACCTGGTTGCCGATGGCATAGGCCTGGTTCTGTACCGCGGCAGTGGACGCCAGCAGTTGCGCGCCGGGCGGAAGGTCGAAGGTATCGCCATGCCAGTGCAGCACCTCCCAGTGGGCGGCAGCCAGTTCTGCCAGCGCGGAATCCTGCCCCGCTGGCGTAGGCGCAATCGGCGCCCAGCCGATCTCGCGCGTGCCCGCGTAGACGCGCGCGCCGGCAGCACGCGCGATCAGCTGCGCGCCCAGGCAAACCCCGATCATCTTGCCGCCAGCCGCCAGGCGTTGGCGGATCAGAGCGATCTCGGCCTCCAGCCAGGGATAGGCATCGGTTTCATAGACACCGATGGGGCCGCCCAGGATCAGCAGCAGGTCGGCCGGATTGTCCGCGATGGGTGCCAGGTCATCGACGCCGGCCTGGAACACCTGCAACGCGTGCCCGCGCGCGCGCAAGGCATTGCCGATCACGCCCGCATGCTCGAATGCGACGTGCTGGATCACATGGGTGGTACGCGTTGCCATCGGGGACTCCTGCCGGTCGAAAGGGGTTCCCATGGTAGCGTCAATTGCTGCGCCCCGCGAAGACCATGGCTGGATCTCGCGTATTTGCGAGCATTCTCAGCACGGCATGTCGTAATCTGCGCTATTTGGTCGCAGCCGGCACCAGGATCAGCGCATCTGGCGCATCCTGCTGCGGCAGCGATGGCACGGGCGGGATCGTCACGTACTCGACCGCGGCCCATTTGCCGGCCCAGTCGCGGTAGCGCGGCAACAGCGCGTTGCCTGACTGCCCGGTGGAGTCCATGAACCGCGACGCCTCCAGGTCCGCCAGGTCATATAGCGCACGCACGCTGGCCGCGTGGGTGTTCTCGAACGGCGCCTTGTCGTCGCGCAGGTTGTGGCGGCCGACATTGACCGTATAGGTATCGCCGCCGGTCGGCACGCGCAGGTTGAACAGCGGCGACAGGTACGCCACCTTGCCGAAGGGCTTGTGCTCGGAGCGGGCCGTGTGCGCCTCGCCCCAGCGCCAGCGGGCGGCGTCGTCGCCGTAGCGGCGCGACAGGTCCGCCATGGCCCGGGTCCAGGCGTCCGCGATGGCGTCGTCGCAGGTCTCTGCCGCGCGCGTATGCTGCCGGTCGCACCAGAACGCGCCCAGCGTGCGCGGATCGCGCAGGATGTTGAGCATGGGCTGCTGCACGTTACGCTGGTCCCACAGGCGGACAAAGATCGCCTCGCCCGCCTTCTCTTCGAACAGCCGCCGCGACAGCTCGCGCAGCCAGGCGGTGACGACCAGCGGCTCGGCGCGCCCCGGGTCCATGTTTCCGTCCCACTTGCGCAGCGCCTCCAGCAAGGCGCGTTCGCGCTCGGGCCGCGCCGCATCGCGGCTGACGGGCGCGGCCAGCAGCAGCGGCAAGGCATCGCGCACGGCCAGCGAGACCACGTCTTTCTGGATTGCCGCAAAGCTGTCGAAGCTGTGCCTGGGCGTGGCCGCCAGCAGCGCCTTGATCCGGTCAAAGCGATACGGCACGGTCCATTCGCTGGTGATGAAGTACGGGTAGTCCGGTGCGACGATGCGCTGGTTGGCCGTCACGATCACGCCGTCGGCCGGGTTGTAGCGGTGCGGCAGTGCCTCGAACGGAATAAAGCCGGTCCAGTCGTAGCGCGCATCCCAGCCGGGCGCCGGCGCCAGCCCCTTGAGGTCGTTGTCGGCCCGGCGCAGCGGCACGCGTCCGGGTGCATAGAAGCCGATATTGCCGTCGACATCGGCATAGACAATGTTCTGCTGCGGCGAATGGAAGTCGCGCAGCGCCGCCGTGAAGCCGGCCCAGTCGCGCGCCTCGTTCATGCGCAGCCCCGCCTGGAAGGTGCGGTCGTCCGGGCGCAGCGCGGTCCACTGGAAGGCCACCACATACTGTGCGCCCAGCGGTCCTGCGGCAGCCGAAAGCGGCTCGGCCACATCGGAAATCACCGGGCCGTGGCGCGTGGCGCGGACCTTCAGCACCACGTCCGGGGCGCCCTTGACGCGGATGGTCTCGGTGCGGGTCTCGAATGCGGCCCAGCCGTCCGGGGTCTGATACTGGGTGTCGTTGCCGGGGCGCAGCCGTTCGATATACAGGTCCTGCACGTCGGGCGCGGTATTGGTCAGCCCCCAGGCGATGCGGTCGTTGTGCCCCAGCACCACCAGCGGCATGCCGGGCAGCGTGGCGCCGGTCACGTCCAGGCCGGGCGCCGTCATCCTGGCGAAATACCACAGCGCGGGCGCCTGCAGCCCCAGGTGCGGGTCATTGGCCAGCATCGGCTTGCCCGATTGCGTATGCGCGCCCGACACCACCCAGTTGTTCGAGCCCATGCCCTCGACATAACCCGGCGGCGCCTTGTCGCCGACGCTGGCCATGGCATTCGCCAGCGGTGCCAGTTGCTGGTACAGATGGCCGTAATCCATGGTGCGCACCGGCTGCTCGCCCGGATACGGCGCCAGCAACTCGCTGATGCGGGCCACCGGCAGCACTTGCGCCAGCCGCATGCGCAGGGTTTCCTGGGTCCAGTTGCCGCCCAGGTCCCAGGCCATCATGGTCTGCCAGCCCAGCGTATCGGCCGGCTCCCAGCGCTCGGGCTGCGCGCGCAACAGCAGGAATTCAGGCGGCAGCGGGCCCTTGCGATGGTCGATCCAGGCATTGACGCCGTCGGCATAGGCCTGCAGCGCGGCACGGGTCTCGGGCGAGGCCTGCGCCAGGATGGCCTCGGCATTGCGGCGCACGCCCAGCGTGCGCAGGAACTTGTCGGTATCGAGCGCGGACGGTCCCAGGATCTCCGCAAGCCGGCCTGCCACGACGCGCTTGTTCATCTGCATCTGCCACAGCCGGTCCTGTGCATGGACGTAGCCCAGCGCGAACCAGGCGTCCGCCTTGCTGGCGGCGCGGATATGCGGCACGCCATGGCCGTCGCGCACGACCGTGACCTGGCCGCGCAAACCCGCCAGCGCTTCCTGGCCGGATGCAGGCGGCTGCGCCGCATGGCGATACCAGACCAGGGCCGCGGCAGCGCCGGCCACCGCCAGCATCAGCAGCCCCGCCACAAACCTGGTCAGCCGACCAAACCAGCGCATCGTTGCTCCCCCAATGACTCTCGTTATGTTGTGCGTGTCTTCCGCACATTATCCGCACGAAAAAATGCCCGGGCCAGCCGGGCATTTCCCATATTGCATCAACGCCGCTCAGCGCCGCATCAGGCCGCCGGCTTCTTCAGCTGCAGCGACTTGTACTCCAGGAATTCCTCCAGGCCGTACTTGCCCGCTTCGCGTCCGTTGCCGGACTGCTTGTAGCCGCCAAACGGCGCCTGCATATTGAACGGGCCGCCGTTGATATCGACCTGCCCGGTGCGGATGCGGCGCGCCACGCGGATCGCGCGTGCCTCGTCACCGGACCAGACCCCGCCGCCCAGGCCATAGATGCTGTCATTGGCGATGCGCACCGCGTCTTCCTCGGTGTCATAGCAGATGATCGACAGCACCGGCCCGAAGATCTCTTCCTGCGCCACGGTGGCACGCGGCTCCACGTTGCCGAGCACGGTCGGCTTGACGAAGAAGCCCTTGTCCAGCCCTTCCGGGGTGTCCGGACCGCCAGCTACCAGCTCGGCACCCTCTTCCAGGCCCCGGCGGATATAGCCGGTCACGCGGTCCTTCTGCACCGCGGAGATCAGCGGTCCCAGCTTGCTGGCTTCCTGCAGCGGATCGCCCACGGTAAAGCCCTCGACCACCTTCTGCGCGATCGCCTTCACTTCATCGTAACGGGCCCGCGGCACCAGCATGCGGGTATGCGCCGAACAGGTCTGGCCGGAATTCAGGAAGCAGGCATTGATGGTGCCCTTTACCGCCGACGGCAAGTCGGCGTCGTCCAGGATCACCGAAGCGGACTTGCCGCCCAGCTCCAGCGCCACGCGCTTGACGGTCTGCGAGGCCAGTTCCGACACGCGCTTGCCGGCGCGGGTCGAACCCGTGAACGACACCATGTCGACTTCCGGGTGGCTGGCCAGCACCTCGCCCACCACCGGGCCATAGCCGGTCACCAGGTTGAACACGCCCGGCGGCAGGCCGGCGGCCTCGATCACCTCGGCCAGCACGAAGGCATTGAGCGGCGCCACCTCGGAGGGCTTGAGCACGACGGTGCAGCCGGCGGCCAGGGCCGGCGCCACTTTGAGCGTGATCTGGTTGAGCGGGTAGTTCCACGGGGTGATGGCACCCACCACGCCCACGGGCTCGCGCACCACCAGGGAGTTGCCGACCTCTTCCTCGAAGCGGAAACCGTCCAGCAGCTTGGCGGCCTGGCCCCAGTTGTAGACCGGCCCGCCCACCTGGATCGCGCGCGCCAGCTTGATCGGCATGCCGACTTCGCCGGCGATCAGCTGGGCCAGCTCTTCGCTGCGCGCCTTCAGGCCTTCGGCGATCTTGGCGATATAGCCGGCACGCACCGCCGGCGGCGTGGCCGACCAGCTGTCGAAGGCCGCGCGGGCCGCCTGGATGGCATCCTCGGCGTCGCGCGCCGAGCCTTCGGGGATGGTGCCCATCACCGCCTCGGTGGCGGAATGGATGACGTCGATCGTGCCGTTGCCGTGTGGAGCGACCCACTTGCCGTTAATAAAGAGTTTGTCTCGTTGTTGCATGGCCACAGTTCTCGGTTTGGTGAATTGGCGATTGCAATTTTTTGTTACTTTTATGGTGCACGCACATTGTAGAGCGGATTCGGGACTATGTTTTTGCGCCGCGGGAAGCCGCGCATACCGCTCCGGGCAAGAAGGTGGCGATAATCGGCCGCACCACCTGACAGGGACTCTAGCCAAAGGCGGTCGGACATAACAAGGGGTGAGACATGGTCGATCCGATCTACCGCAAGACGGATGCGGGACAGGACGAGATCCGGACGCGTGCACGCAAGCTTGACCACAAGCTGCGCGCGCTGCTGCTGATGGTCAACGGCGAGCGCCGCGGGCAGGAATTGCTGGCGCAGGTGGCCGGCATGGGGGTGGCACCCGAGGCCATCGACACACTGGTGGCACAAGGGCTGGTCGAAGCCGTCCCGGAGCCGGCACGGCCGCCCGCTGCGGTGGCACCGGCACAGGCACCGGCGCGGGTCACGCCTGCCGCCGACACCAATATGTTCTCCGTGTATGCAATGCGGCACGCACGCGCCCCCGAGGTGCCCGAGACGCCGCAACCGACCGATACCGCGGCCCCTTCGCCCGCCGACATCGCGGCCTTCGAGAGCCTGTATCACTTCTATACCGACGTGATCGGGCAGCACCTCGGCCTGCGCGGCTACATGCTGCAGGTGAAGGTCGAAAGGGCCACCGACCTGCCCGCGCTGCTGGCGCTGCGCGAACCGCTGCATGCGGCGCTGCTCAAGGCCAAGGGCGACATCACCGCGCGTGCCATCACGAGCCAGCTCGACCAGATCACAGATCGCATCGCCGCCGGCTGAGATTCCGGCGCACCAATGAAAAAGGCCGCCCGGAGGCGGCCTTCTCTCATCGTCAACGTCCCGACGCTCAGCCGTCGATACCCTGCGACTGCAGGTACTCGTCATACGTACCCAGGTAGTCCGTCAGCGTGCCGTCGGTGCGCACTTCGATCACGCGCGTCGCCAGCCCGCTGATCAGCTCGCGGTCGTGCGAAACGAAGATCAGCGTGCCCGTGAACTTGTCCAGCGCGATCTGCAGCGATTCGATCGACTCCATGTCCATGTGGTTGGTCGGCTCGTCCATGGCCAGCACGTTGTGGCGGCCCAGCATCAGCTTGCCCCAGATCATGCGGCCCTTCTCGCCGCCGGACAGCACCTTGACCGACTTCCTGATGTCGTCGGCCGAGAACAGCAGGCGGCCCAGCGTGCCGCGCAGCGAGGTCTCGTCGTCGCCGGCCTGCGTCCACTGGCTCATCCAGTCCATCACGTCGCGGTTGTCCGGGAATTCCTCGTAGGTATCCTGCGGCATGTAGCCGACGTTGGCGTTCTCGGCCCACTTGACCGTGCCGCGGTCCACTTCCACGCCGCGCTGCACGCCGGTCTGCACCGCGCCGTTGAGCAGGCTGCGCAGCAGCGTGGTCTTGCCCGCGCCGTTCTCGCCGATGATCGCCACGCGCTCGCCGGCCTGAATCGCCAGCGACAGGCCGTCGATGATCTTGCGGTCGTAGGTCTTGGTGATGTTCTCCACTTCCACGGCCAGGTTGTGCAGCTTCTTCTCGAACTCGAAGCGGATGAACGGGTTCTGGCGCGACGACGGCTTGATGTCGTCGACCTTGATCTTCTCGATCTGCTTGGCGCGCGAGGTGGCCTGGCGGGCCTTGGACTTGTTGGCCGAGAAGCGGCGCACGAAGTCCTGCAGCTCGCTGATGCGCTCCTTGGCGCGCGCGTTGGCGGCAACCTGGCGCTCGCGGGCCTGCATCGACGCTTCCATGTAGTCGTCGTAGTTGCCCGGGTAGACCTTGAGCGTGCCGTAGTCCATGTCGGCCATGTGGGTGCAGACCGAGTTCAGGAAGTGGCGATCGTGGGAAATGATGATCATGGTGGAGTTGCGCTCGTTGAGCACGGTCTCCAGCCAGCGGATCGTGTTGATGTCCAGGTTGTTGGTCGGCTCGTCCAGCAGCAGCACGTCCGGGTTCGAGAACAGTGCCTGCGCCAGCAGCACGCGCAGCTTCCAGCCGGGGGCGACGTCGCTCATCGTGCCCTGGTGCTGGCTGGTGGGGATGCCCACGCCCAGCAGCAGTTCGCCGGCACGGGCCTCGGCGGTGTAGCCGTCGTATTCGGCGTACTTGGCCTCCAGCTCGGCGGCCTTCATGTAGTCTTCGTCGGTCGCTTCCGGGTTGGCGTAGATGGCGTCGCGCTCCTGCGCGGCGGCCCACATCTCGGTGTGGCCCATCATCACCACGTCCAGCACGCGCATGTCTTCATAGGCGAACTGGTCCTGGCGCAGCTTGCCCAGACGCACGCCCGGCTCCAGCATGACGTTGCCCGACGACGGTTCCAGGTCGCCGCCCAGGATCTTCATGAAGGTGGACTTGCCGCAACCGTTCGCGCCGATCAGGCCGTAGCGGTTGCCCTCGCCGAATTTGACCGAGATATTCTCGAACAACGGCTTGGGGCCGAACTGCATGGTGATGTTTGCGGTAGAAAGCACGTCTTGAACCTTGTCTGGAGATTGTGGCGCCGCGGCGCTGGCCGCGGCTTGCCGGTTTTGCACACGAGGCGCACCCCATGCCGCTCAGGGACGGGCCTTGCCGGAGATGCATCGCGCTGGCCCGGAGTCATCCGGCGGCCATGGCTGGCGATGCGGCACGGGCCGCGCCCGGTTCATGCGAGAACCCGGCAGGAAGTCAGGAAATAACCGCACATTCTATCATCCGGACGCATTCCTTGCACCCGGATGCGCGGCATCGGACGATGCGGCCGGTCAGGCCAGTGGCGGCAGCACCGGATAGCCGGAAAACGCCATGCTGAAGCCATCCGCACGTGCGGCCAGCCGCACCTGGGCGCCGACCGGCAGCGTCAGCTTGCGCGCGCAGTGGCCGAACGGCAGCCCGGTCAGCACCGGCACCGGCAACTGGTCGCGCAGGTAGGCCACCACTGCGTCCATGTCGTAGCCGTTGTCGTAGTCGGTGACGCGGTAATTGGAGAAATCGCCCAGCACGATGGCGCGCTGCGCGCCCAGCACGCCGGCCTGCTGCAGCTGGATCAGCATGCGCTCTACCCGGTACGGTGGCTCGTTGATGTCTTCCAGGAACAGCACCCCGCCCTCCACCTGCGGCATGAAAGGCGTGCCCAGCAGGCTGCACAGCATGGCCAGGTTGCCGCCCCAGAGCGTGCCTTCCACGCTGCCTGAGAACGGTTGTCCGCCCGATTGCGGCGCCGCGACATCGACGCTGTACGCCGGGTTGCGCAGGATGCCTTCGAAATGCTCCCACATGAAGGGATCCACCACCTCGGCACCAAAATCCGCCAGCAGCATCGGCCCCGCAAAGGTGACGGCACCCGTCGCCGCCAGGCAGGCCAGCTGGAACGCGGTGAAGTCGCTGTGGCCGACGATGGGCGTGCCGCTGGCGCTGGCCTGCTCGGCGATGCGGGCAAAGTCGACTTGCGCCAGCAGCCGCGCGATGCCATAGCCGCCGCGCACCGCCAGCGTCAGCTCGTGCGGCGCGCCAGTGCCGATGGCATGGAGGTCGGCCAGCCGCTCTGCATCCGTGCCGCCAAAGCGCAGGTAGCGCCGCGCCAGCACGTCGGGGTTGGTCATGTGGTAGCCATGATGCTTGAGCCAGGCACAGCCGCGCGCGGCAATGGCGACGTCGTGCGGATACCCGGACGAGGCGATCAGTCGGACTTCGGTATGCGGCGGCCTGCTGTTCGGCGTGCTCATGCTTCGGTGTCGTTGTTCTTGTCGGGATCGGTGACAGGCGCGGCGGCGTCCTGCTGTGCGGCCTTCTGCGCGGCTTTCTGCGCCCGGCGGCGCGCGCCGAAGAAATCCTTCAGCATCTGGCCGCAGGTGTCGGCCAGCACCCCGCCGGCAATGGTGGTCTGGTGGTTGAGCTGCGCCTGCTCGAACAGGTTGAGCACGCTGCCGGCGGCGCCGGTCTTGGGGTCGGCTGCACCGAACACCACGTGGCGCAGCCGCGCGTGCAGGATCGCGCCGCTGCACATGACGCACGGTTCCAGCGTCACGTACAGCTCGCACTCGGGCATGCGGTAGTTGCCGATCACCTGAGCGGCGGCGCGCAGCGCCTGCATCTCGGCATGGGCGGACGGGTCCACCGAGCGGATCGGCAGGTTGTGGCCGCGCGCGATGATGGTGTCGTTCCAGACCACCACCGCGCCCACCGGCACTTCGCCAGCGGCTTCGGCCAGGCGGGCTTCTTCCAGCGCGGCGCGCATGTAACGCGCGTCGCGCTCGGCAGCCTCGGCCGGGTCTTCAGGCAGGGCGCGCAGCGCGCGCAACGGCAGCGGTGGCGTCTCTGGCATCGTCCCCGCTCAGTCCTGCGCCGGCAGCACCGCGGGCGCGCTCACTTCCGCCCAGCAGTTGGGCGTTTCGAACAGCACCAGCCTGGTCAGCTGCAGGTGGTGGCCGAAGCAGTCCTTGAACACCGGCGCCAGGATGTCGAAGGCAACCTGGGCCAGGTTCTCGACCGTCGGGATCGCGTCCAGCACCACGGTCTTGTGCCCTTCCATCGATTGCAGGAAGTTCAGCAGCGCGGTGTCACCACGGTAGATCAGGAAGGCATGGTCCCACTTGTTGACCAGGTGCTCGTTGGCGAGCGCCTTGATGTCGCCGAAGTCCAGGATCATGCCGTCATCCGACGCGCCCTCGCGGTGCAGGACCTCGCCCGACAGCGTCAGGTCCAGCCGGTAGCGGTGTCCGTGGATATTGCGGCACTGGCCGCAGTGGTTCGGGATGCGGTGGCCGGAGTCGAACTCCAGCCGGCGGGTAATGGAAACTTGTTTGCTCATGTGTACCGGCGCCGGTGCCGGCCGCCTGCGTTGGGACGGACACTGCGCGCGCGTCCGAAGCCTGTATTGTGTACGTTTTGCCGCCCGTTGGGCGACCTGTCGATACCGTGGATGCCGCGCCGCTCAGCGGATGCCGAGCAGCTTGTGAGTCTGCAGCGACAGCCGCCAGCGCGGATGGCGCTGGCAGAACGCCACCGCGGCGGCGGTATTTTCCCTCGCCAGCGGGCCATCCATGGCCTGCACCAGGAAATGGCGGAAATCAAGCTGCTCGTATGCGGCAAAGTCCTGGCCCTCCTGCGGGATCACGACTTTGAGCTCGTCACCACGCGTGACCACCAGTTCCGAGCCCATCTTGGGGCTGACGCAGACCCAGTCGATGCCCGGCGGCACGGCGATGGTGCCGTTGGTTTCGATCGCAATCTCGAAGCCCTGCGCATGCAGCGCGTCGATCAGCGGCGCGTCCAGTTGCAGCAGCGGCTCGCCCCCGGTGCAGACCACCAGCGGCTGGCCGCCGGCGCCCTGCGGCCATTCCGACGCGACCACTGCGGCCAGTTCCTCGGCCGTGCGGTACTTGCCGCCGCGCGTGCCATCGGTGCCGACGAAATCCGTATCGCAGAACTGGCACACCGCGCTGGCGCGGTCTTCTTCGCGGCCGCTCCACAGGTTGCAGCCGGCAAAGCGGCAGAACACCGCGGCGCGGCCGGCGTTGGCGCCTTCGCCCTGCAGCGTATAGAAGATTTCCTTGACGGCGTAAGTCATGCGTGGGGGGTCTCTCTGGGACCGTTTGGGGACCGTTAACGGGCATTCGGCCGCCCTTGGGCTGGCCGGGGTTTCAACAGGTATTGGGCAAAGGCCGGATAACAAGTATCACGGATCTGGGCTCGGGCTCCCGGATCGGCGCCGCATGGCTGGCAGCGCGGGCGGTGTGCACCGGGTTTTCCGTGCATGGCTCCGGGCACTGCCGGAGGAACCGCCTGTGGCCTGTCGCAGGCTGCGTCCGGCCTGTCCGGACGTAATGCAAGTATACCAGAGGGGTCAGGGTTTCCGCTTAGAGGCTGGCGGGATGCGGTCCCGGCCGCCGGCCAGGCGCGCGGCAAATATCTCCTGCAGATCACCCGGTTTTGCTGCAAAGGGCCGCCATCGGCGCCCCGGTGCTGACCGCGCTGACCGCGCTGACCGGCGGCTGCCGCCCAAGCTGCTGTTCGACAATGAAAAAGCCGGGATCCGCGCCCGGCTTTTTCCTACTGGCCCCGCTCGGCTTCTTACTTCAGCCCCAGGTAGTCGCGCTTGCCAATCTGCACGCCCTTGTGGCGCAGGATGTCATAGGCCGTGGTCACGTGAAAATAGAAGTTGGGCAGCGCAAAACCCAGCAGGTAGGACTTGCCGTCGAATGTCATCGGCCCCTGGCGCAGCTTCAGCTCGATCGCGCGCTGCTCGCTGCCTTCCAGCTGCTCAGGCGTGACCTGCTCCAGGAACCCGATGGTGCGGGCGATGCGGTCCCGCAGTTCGGCAAAGGTGGTTTCGGTATCGGCGAACGAAGGCACCTCGATGCCTGCCAGCCGCGCGGCGCAGCCCTTGGCGGCGTCGCTGGCGCGCTGCACCTGTGCCGGCAGCGCATCCATGTCGGCGATCAGGCGGGTCTGGATCAGGTCGGCCGGGTCCATGCCCTGCGCCTGGGCGTGGGCCGCGCCCTTGTCCAGGATCGCGGCGAGATTGCCGAGCGCGCGGATGAACAAGGGAATCGAGACTTCGTACATCGAGAGTGCCATGGGGTCTCCTGTGCAGGCCTTGGTTGGAAATTCCTGTGGTCGGGGGCCGTCGGGCCGCACCGCTGCCGCGAGCATAGACCGGATCGGCATTTGCTGCCGGATTACCCCTGCGCGCACGCGGCAGGCGGCTGGATGTCGCGTAGCACTTTACCGATCGAGGCCAGGAAGCGGCGCCCCGCCAATGGCAGCGGCGCCAGGCCGGAATGGGTCGCGCAGATTTCCAGGCCGACCGCGGGCAACACCGGCCGCACCGCCAGCGCCGCGCGCATGGCTGGCGTCACGCTCCACGCATCCACCAGCGCCAGCCCCAGGCCCTGCTGCACAAAGGCGCATGCCGTGACCGGCGAATGCACCTCGATGGCGGGGGCGCCGCTGTCGCTGTCGCCGAAGAAGCCGGCCAGCGCACGGCCCAGCGGCGTGTCGGGCGGATAGCCGATCCACGCGCTGCCGGCAACATCCTCCGGCGTCACCACCTCGCGGCCCGCGAGCGGATGGTCCGGCGGCAACACGCACAGCATCGGCTGGCGCCCGAGCAGCGTGGACGACAGCGTCGGATGCCCCGCCGGCACCATCGACACGCCGACATCGGCCCGACCGCTCAGGAAAATGCCGACCAGTTCGTCGAAGGTGACGCTGCGGTAGTCGACGCGCGTGGGCACGCCGCAGCCAGGTCGTTGACGCGCTGTACGCCGCTATAGACCTGCTCGACCTCGGCAAACAGGCGCCGCCCTTCCGGCGTCGGCAACAGCTTGCCGCGCGCGCTCGAACAAGGGGTAGCCGAGCCGGCTTTCGGTCAGCGCCAGCACCCGGTTGACCGCGGGCTGCGACACATGCAGCATGCGTCCGGCACCACTGATGTCGCCTTTATCCCGTACAACGGCGGCCCCGCCGCGCTGCAGGACCTGATGGGCGGCCGGCTCGACTTCATGTTCAGCAATACCTCCGAGGCCATGCCGCTGATCCGCGGCGGCAAGGTGCGGCCGCTGGCCGTCAGCAGCCTGAAACGCCTTGCGCTGCTGCCCGAGGTGCCGACGCTCGACGAGTCCGGGCTGAAGGGCTACGAGACCGTGGCCTGGGGCGGCGTGGTCGCGCCGCGCGGCACGCCGGCGCCGGTGATCGACAGGATCAACGCCGCGCTGCAAGCTGCGCTGCAGGCGCCGGACGTGCGCAAGGGCCTGGCCGCGCTGGGCGCCGAGCCTGCCGGCGGCTCGCCCGCGCAGCTCCGGCAGCTGATCGATGCCGAGACCGACAAGTGGCGTGCCCCGATTACGTCGGCCCATATCGAGCAGCTGGACTGAACCATGCCCGCGCAACCAGACATTGCCAGAGGGAAGACCTGAGGGCCTGCGGGAAAGATGGCGTGCCCGCAACGGGCAACCGGCGACCGGCAACCTGAATTAACATATCCGGTCATCGTCCCCGCTATCTTGCGGCCTTGTGGCCGCGCCCCACATGAACGCGCCGTTCCCTCTTCGCACGGAATGCCCGCCCGGCGCCTGTATCTGCGGGCGCGAAGCCTTGCTGAGTGACCCCAACGCCGACCTGCGCGTGCTGCGGCTCACCCGGGCCGAAGAAAAGCGGCTGGTCGAACGGCTTGAGCGCCTGACCAGCCTGGCTGAATTGCAGCGCATGGAAAGCCTGATGCAGACCCAGCTGGGCATCGTGCTCACCATTACCCCCAGCGCGCGCGGCGTGCGCACGGTGCGCGGCATCAGCATCCAGGTGCAGGAGCAGCCCGGCCTGTGCCGCAAGATCCGCCAGTCGATCCCAGCCGCCATCCGCCGCAGCATGGAAGAGCATCCCGAGATCGCCTATGCGATCGTGGATGCGCATGACCTGCTGGGCGGCATCTGACCAGGCCCGCGGAGCCGTTCAGGCGTTGCTGTCCGCAAGGCGCATCGCGTGTTCGCGGATATCCGCCGGCCATGCCTCGAGCCGCTGCGCAAAGCCCGCCACATCGCCCGCGAACAAGGCCCGCGTGGCTTCCTCGAAGCCGGGCAAATCTCCCGCCATCGCCACCATGAAGTGGTAGGCCCGTTCGCTGGCGCGGCGGCTGCGGTCCTTGTCCGCGTGGTCCCGGCGCGCCTGCTCGACCAGCTTGCGCAGGGCCACCGATGCCCCGCCTGGCTGGGCGGCCAGCCATTGCCAATGGCGCGGCAGCAGCGTCACCTCGCGCGACACCACGCCAAGCTTCGGGCGCCCGCGGCCCCGGGGCTCGGCCACGTCCGCTGCTTCGTCGTTGTCGCCGGCGGGCTGCCGCACGGCTTCGAGCTGCGCGGCGCGCTCTGCCGTGCGCTCAAGTACGGCGGCCTCCGTCCCGCTCGTATCCAGGTCGATCGAGCGCCCGGTGCCGTCGTCGAAAACCAGCACGGGTCCGCCCGCGCCGGCTTCCAGCGCACGCTTGAGCGCCAGCGCATTGGCTTGCAGCGGGCCCGTGGCGATACGCCGGTGGCCGTCGAAGGTGGTGTAGCTGTGAAGCGTTGCGTTGGTCATGCGGATGCCCCTGGGAGACGATTTCCGAATATTACCCGGATAAAATACGATGTCAATATCATCCGGGTATAAATAAACCGCCTACCAGGGTTCCAGCTTCCACCCGTCCGGCGTTGCCGCCAGGCGATGGGTCAGCCCCAGGCTGCCCATGAACACATCGTCGTGGGACACCACCACCAATGCGCCCTGATAGCCGCGCAGCATCGTCTCCACCGCCTGCACGGACGGCAGGTCCAGGTGGTTGCTGGGTTCATCGAACAACAGCAGCTGTGCCGGCGGATCGGCATACAAGGTACAAGCCAGCGCGGCCTTCAGGCGCTCGCCGCCGCTGAGCAGGCCGCTGGGCGCGGTGGCCTTCTGCGCATCGAGATCCAGCAGCGCCAGCCGCGTGCGCAATGCCGCCTCCCCGGCGGTGTGGTTGGCGGCCAGCATCTGTTCGATGGTTGAGCGCTGCGGCAGCAGGCCGGCCAGTTGCTGGTCGAGATAGGCGCGCTCGGCATGCACCGCGCAGCGGCCGGCAAGCGGCTGCAACTGGCCGGCCAGCAGCTTGAGCAAGGTGGATTTGCCGCAGCCATTGGGGCCGACGACGCCCACGCGCTGCTGGCCCGTCAGCATCAGGCTGATGCGGCGCGTGGCGGCCGGCACGAACGGCAGGTCGACCTCGTCCAGTTCAGCCACGCGGCGTTGCGCGGCCTGACTGACAGGCAACGCGAGCAATACGATCGCGGCATCGTCCTCCACCTGTTGCGCGGCGTCGCGCACGCGCGCATCGAGCGCTTCGCGCGTGGCGGCCTGCTGCAGGCGCAGCCTGCCCGCCGAGGCCTGGCTGCGCTCCTTCTGCCGGCCCAGCAGGATGCTGGCCTGGTTGGCATCGCGCGCCTGCCGGTTGCCACGGGCCTGCCGCCGCTCCTGGCGCTCACGCTGCGCACGCAGCGACTGCTCTTCCCGCTTGCGTTCGAGCTTGCGCTGATCCAGCTGCTGCAAGGCGTTCTCGCGCTCCTGCGCCTTGCATTGCGCATAGAACGAATAGCCGCCGCCATAACTGCGCAGTCCGAGCGACGACAGCTCGACGATGCGCGCCATGCCCTCAAGCAACTGCCGGTCATGGCTGACCACCAGCAGGCCGCGCTGCCAGCGTTGCAGTTGCGCGATCAGCGCCAGCCGGTTCGGCCGGTCCAGATGATTGCTGGGTTCGTCGAGGATCAGGAAATCGGCATCCGACAGCAACGCACCGATCAGTGCCACGCGCATGGCTTCGCCGCCGCTCAGGGTGCTCGCCGGGGTGTGCGCCTGGAGGTGGCCCAGGCCATTGCGCTCCAGCTCCTGCCGCAACCGTTGCGGCATGTTCCAGTGCTCGCCGACGTCATCGAAGTCTTGCGCCGCGGCGCTGCCGGCCTCGATGCGCTGCAGCGCATCCAGCATCGATTGCACGCCAGCCAGCCCGGCCACCGACGTCTGCACGGCATGCGCGGCCTGCTGGGACAGGTAATGCACGCTGCCCGACCGCACGCAACGCCCCGCGGAGGGCTCCAGCTCCCCGCCCAGGATGCGTGCCAGCACGGACTTGCCGATACCGTTGCGCCCGACCAGGCCGGTGGGACGATCGTCGAATTGCTCGGACAGTTCAGAGAAGAGCGTCCGGCCGTCGGGCAGGACGTAGGAAACGCTTTCCAGCGTCAGCTTGGGATTTGACATGCGGGATTCCAGGGATGCCAGGAACTCCCCCTGCTTGGGGGCGGTGGAGACTGGCCGTCATGCAGACGGCGGCATCAATGGCGCATGGTATGAATCCTCCGCGGATGGGGTTTGAATCGGCGAGGCATGGGCACGCATGCCTGAGCACACCGCCCCGCCCTACTCTCTGACTCGATCCAGATTATAAGTTCACCGGATCGGTAGCCAGCAGGTGATTGGTGAACGCCGCCTTGGTCTCGCACCGCCACGTCGCCCACAGCTTGCAGCCGTTCGGGTTGTCCGTGCCCCGGTCCAACTCGATCGCAAGCCAGTTCCTGGCCGGCATCACGTACCGGTTGGATCCGGGGAAGAGCATCATTTCCGCGGACAAGTTGACATCAAGCGCCTGCTTCGACTGAGCGACGTTGTTCAGCACATGGAAGAACAGACGCTCCATGACCCCGACCAGCGAGGGATGCACCACGGCAGTACTGGTCAGCTGCTGTATCTGCGCCCAGTTGTCCTTCGGCCCCACATCTTTCCTGCAGGCGACACCCCAGGCCGCGACATGGACATCGCCAGAGATGATCGTGACCCGCAGCTGCTTCTGGCTGGCGGTCTTGAGCAAGGTCTCCACCAGGCGCTTCCTCTCGCCCTCGTGGTCGTCGTGGGTCCAGTGGTCCTTGAGGTCATCGGCAGCTGTCGAGCACATGATCCTGGCCAAAGTTGTCCAGGAAGGCTTCGGCCAGCGACAGCTTGGGATGCACCACGGGCACGGAAGACATCAGCAGCAGATGCTGGCAATTGATGCCGCCGGGGCTGGCGGCATCGCCCGACTCGATCCCCGACAGCCACCGCTGCAGTGCGCCCCAGGTACCGGGTCCAAGCACCTGTTCCTGGGATCGTTCGGTCCTCAGGTCGGCAACGATCACGCTGACTGGGCCAGCCGAATGCGCGAACGTGAACCCCGGCTGCTCGTCCAGCAACGGCAGCGCAAGCTTGTCGCTGGACAGCACCTGAGACCACTTGACCGGTTCGAACAATGGATCGTCAGACCGGACCCTGACGTCAGTGCGCGGCACCAGGTCGGGAAGCTGCTCGACAGCATGCTGCATCTGGAACACCCAGAAGGCCCGGCGCGCATGGAAGAACAGCCGCTGGAACAACGGACTGCGCTGCATCTCGGAGCTATAGGAACCCCAGCCGTCGAAGATGTCATGGTCATCCCACATCATCACCGTGGGGATCCGTGCCATGGCCTGGGCAGCATCGAGCGGCTTGTCTGCGCTACCCCACCCTGACCTTGCATGAGGCAGCCAGCGCTCGCTGTAGTGCTTGAAATAGTAGTCCTCGATTTCCTTCTCGAGGTCAGCATCCACCGGGTACTGCAGCTGCTCCTCGCGCGTCAACCCGATCCAGCGCTTCAGCAGCTTGAGGTCTTCCCAGATCGAATCGAAGTAGATCTGGTCGCCGCCCATCAGCATCAGATGGAAGCGCTGGTTGCCCTGGTCATGGGTACGCGCCTCGTGCCAGAGCTGCTCCTTGTCCAGCTCATAGCCTGCCGGACGGATGTCCTTGTCGTGGTTGCACAGCAAGTCCGCCCAAACCGCATTCTCAGCCTTGACCAGCTTGCGCATGCCGCTCGGGTCGGAGAATCCGTTGCACGAAACATAGGCCATGCGCGGCGCGTAGCCCTTGCCGGGCACGGTAAAGTGCCACGCTTCCCCGACACCTTCGATGCTGTACGGTACCCGCCGTTCGTTCTTGCGCAGCTTGCAGGACAAGTCGTAGCGCAGATAGGTGTGGCCCGCATGCTGCAGCAGGATCACCGGCTTGCCGGCCTTGCGGCCCTCCACGGTGACCGGAGGAACCCTGGCTTGATCTTCGATGCCGATGAGCGCCGTCACCTTCCATGAGCCATCCGTTCCGAGGCCACGAAACGACAGCACGGGTCCGAGCAGTAGCTTGCTCATTGCGATGGTCTCCCTTTGGTCACCATTTGTTGTTCGGCCGCGGGCTGCGCTGGCGCGATCGCCGCACAAAGCCTGGCGCCGCAATGGGACGCCGGCCCTGCCGGGGACATAAGGTGAACGAAGAGAGAATGCGCGTCAAGCGCCACCTGCTGATTACGCAAGGGTCGTCGACGCTTCAGACACCCCGCCCTGTCAGCCGCGCCAACGTCTGTTCCAGCTCGCGACGATCCGCCTGCCGCTTGGCGGCCGAGCGCTGGGCCAGGTTATGCAAGCTGCGCCGTACGCCCGGCAACTCACCTGCGTGAGGAAGCCCGATGAGCCCGAAATCCGCCATGTCAGCCACCATGGCCAAAGTCAAGCAGCACCTTGCAGCATTTGCCCGGATTGCCCTCGGCCAGTGCAAACGCGCCGGCAACATCGCGAAAATCGACGTGGTGCGTGACAATTTTCCCGGGATTGACCAGGCCTTTCGCGATCCAGTCAATCACCGTCGGGAACATCGCGCAGTTAAGCCGCGAGGCATACAGCGTCAATTCCTTCCTGGTGAGTTCCTGCTGCGGGATCGCCGATGGCGTCGGTGAAAAGCCCAATAACCCGATACGCCCGGCCGGTGCCGCAATGCTCACGGCCTCCTCCAGGATGGCCGGATGGCATACGGCATCGAAGATCAGTGTCGGACCGCCTTCCACGCCTCGCGCCGCCAGCGCCTGTTCGAGGGGCTCGCGCGCGGTGTTGATGACTTCGTCCTCTCCCGCACCGCATTGCCGCGCCAGCGCCAGGCGCTCGTCGAGGTGATCCGTGATGAAGGCGCGGATGCCATGGACGCGCTTGAGTACCTGCATCAGGTTGAGCCCGACCGGCCCCGCGCCATAGATCAATGCCACATCCTGCGCAAGCACGCCGGTGCGGTGCGTGACATTGGCAGCCACGGCAAACGGCTCGATCACCGAAGCGCTGGCTTCGGGCATGCCGTCCGGAATCACATAGGCATTGCCGGCCGGCACGCAGGCGTACTCGCTGAAGCCTCCGTCGCGATGCACCCCGATCACCTGGAGCCGGCTGCACACGTTCTGGCGGCCGATCCGGCATGCGTGGCATTGTCCGCAACTGATGACCGGATCCGCCACCACGCGCTGGCCGATGCGCGACGCATCCACCCCGGCACCCACGGCATCGATGGTGCCGACGAACTCGTGGCCGATGACGCGCGGATACGCCACGAACGGATTGTGACCGCGGAAGATATGCAGGTCGGAACCGCAGATGCCGGCATAGCGCACGCGTACGCGCACCTCGCCGGCAGCGGGCTCCGGCATTGGCCGCTCGCATACGGCCATGCTGTTGGGTTCTTCGACAACAATGCTAAGCATCGGAAACTCCGGCTACCAGTGCCACATCGCGCCATCCGCCAGCCGCGCAACCGGCAGGTAGGCACGTTCGTAGGGATACTTTGCGGCCAGTGCTTCGTCGATATCGACACCAAGGCCCGGCACCTCGTCCATGACCAGGTAGCCGTCTTCAAAGCGGTAGTTGTGGGGAAAGACCGCATCAGTCAGTTCGCTGTGCGGCATCAGTTCCTGGATGCCGAAGTTGGGCGCCCACAGCCCGAAGTTGACCGCGGCCGCCATGCACACCGGCGACAGGTCGGTCGCCCCATGGAACCCAGTACGCACCTGGTACATGGCCGCAAAATCCGCGATGCGCCGCACATGGGTGATGCCGCCCGCGTGCACGATGGTGGCGCGGATGTAGTCGACCAGTTGCTCGCTGATCAGCGTCTTGCAGTCCCAGACCGAGTTGAAGACTTCCCCCACGGCCAGCGGCGTGGTGGTGTGCTGGCGGATCAGCCGGAACGCCTCCTGGTTCTCTGCCGGCGTGGCGTCTTCCAGCCAGAACAGGCTGAAGGGCTCTAGCGCCTTGCCGAGCCGCGCGGCCTCGATCGGCGTCAGGCGATGGTGGGCGTCGTGCAGCAGGAGGGGCCCGAAACCCACGGCGTCGCGCACCTTGCGGAACAGTTCAGGCGTATGGCGCAGGTAGAGCGAAGTATCCCAGGGCTCTTCCGACGGCAGGCCTTTCTCGGCGGGCTCATAATGCCCGCCACCCTTGCCCACGCCATACACCTTGCCCAGGCCGGGCACGCCGGACTGCACGCGGATGGCCTTGTAGCCCTGCTCCACATGACGCTGCACGGCCTCCACGGCCTCGGCGTGGTCGCGCCCGTTGGCATGGCCATACACCATCAGCCCCCACCGGCTTCTGCCGCCCAGCAACTGGTACACCGGCATGCCGGCCAGCTTGCCCTTGATATCCCACAAGGCCATGTCGATGGCTGCGATGGCGGTCATCGTGACCGGGCCGCGGCGCCAGTAGGCGCCGCGATACAGGTATTGCCAGATGTCCTCGAGGTTGCGGGGATCGCGCCCGATCAGGCATGGAATCACGTGCTCGTCCAGATAGGCCTGGACCGCCAGTTCCCGCCCGTTGAGCGTGGCATCGCCCAGGCCATGGACGCCTTCATCCGTCATCACCTTGACCGTGACAAAGTTGCGCCCCGGACAGGTGACAATGGTTTGTACCGATTCGATCTTCAAGTCGCCTTCCCCCGCGAGGTCAGTCAGTGAAATAGCTCTCCGGCGCCTGCTTGCGCAACGCCTGGAGGTGCTCGGTGATGTGGTTGATATGCGAAGCGACGCTGGCCCCGAGGCCCGCGACATCGCGTGCCGCCATCTGCGCCAGCATCTGCTCGTGCTCCTGCAGCGCGCGGCTGGCGTGGTCGGCCACCCGGCCCAGCAGCAGCCAGCGCACCCGGTCGAAATGCCGCTTGATGGGCTCGAGCATGGCCCAGACGTTGTGCCGGCCCGCAAACTCGAACAGCCTGCGGTGCATCAGCTCATCCAGCTCCGAGAACAAGTCGGTCTGGTTGCCGGCGACGGCGGCGCGCTGGCGCTCGACGATGCTGCCGAACTCCGCCAGTTGCTCGCTCGTGATGGACAGCGCCAGCTGCACGTGATTGGCGCATTCCAGCGTGCAGCGCACGAAGCGTCCCTCCTCGATCAGCGAAGTGCGCACCGGCGCAACGATGGTGCCGACCTGCCGGTAGATCTGCACCAGCTGCTCGTCTGCCAGCATGGCCAGCGCTTCACGTACCGGCGTGCGGCTGACCTCGATTGCCTGGGAGATCGCCGCCTCCGACAGCGCCATGCGCGGGGGCAGCGTGCCGCGCACGATGGCTCGCTGCAACATCGCATGGACCTGGGCGGTGTAGGAGCGGTCCTTTTCCAGCTGGAAGCCAGCCAGCGCACGGGTCAGGACCTCTTCGGCATTGAAGGCTTCCTGGGAATTTTCGCGGACAAGCGAGATACGGGAGGCGCGCATTTGGGGTCGGTTATTTGAGTGTCACTGCCATGGTAGCACGTCGCCATTTTCCCAATCGTTCGGCGTAAACCCGCATGGATTCGCCAAATACTCGCGACTACAGTGCACAACACCGCCGCACTACCATGGCAGTAACCAGAGAAATGTGATCCTATATCGATATGCAGCCCATTTCCGCCACGGCAGCACGCCATCAGCGCCTCTCACAAGAAGCCCTTCTCAAGGTGCGTGCCGGGGTCGAGCGTCCTCGCTACGATCGCTCCGGCCTGGGCCGGGGCATCGTGCATCTGGGTCTGGGTGCATTCCACCGCGCCCACCAGGCGCTGTACACCGAAGCCGCCCTGGCGCAGGGCGATACCCGGTGGGGAATCATCGGCGTCAGCTTGCGCAGCCCCGCCACGGGCAACACGCTGCAAGCCCAGGACCATCTCTATTCGGTCACCGAGCGTCATGGCGATGCCAGCCACACACGGATCGTCGGTGCCGTGGTTGCGTCGCTGTATGCGCCACAGGCCCTGAAGCAGGTAATCGACGCCATCGCTGACCCGGCGGTCAGCGTCGTCACCAGCACCGTGACCGAGAAGGGTTACAGCCAGCTCCCGTCAACGACCGGGCTCGACCTCGGCGATGAAAACATCCGCCACGACCTGGCCAACCCGGAGCGCCCCCGCAGCACCCTCGGCATCCTTGCGGCGGGCATACGCCGCCGGCCGCGCGGCGCCCCGCTCAGCGTGGTGTGCTGCGACAACATGGCGGGCAACGGCGACACCTTGCGTCGGCTGCTTGCACAGTTCGCGGAACTGTCCGATCCAAACCTGCCACGGCGCATCGAGGACGAGATCGCACTGCCCAATTCAATGGTCGACCGGATCGTGCCGGCCGCCAGCACAGCATCGCTCGACCTGGCCAGCCGGCTGCTCGGCGTGCGCGACGAAGCCGCCGTCGTGTGCGAGCCCTTCACGCAATGGGTCATCGAAGACCGTTTCGCGGGACCACGGCCCGCATGGGAAGCCGGTGGCGCGCTGCTGACGACCGATGTCCGGCCTTACCAGGCAATGAAGCTGCGCCTGCTCAACGGCACCCATTCGGCAATGGCCTATGCCGGTCAGCTTGGCGGATTTTCCAGCATCGCAGACGTCATGGCGAATCCCGCTGCCGCCGCATTCGCGCGGGGCGTAATGCAAGACTTGCGCGCCACTGTTGCGGCGCCGCCAGGCTATGACGTCGACCGCTACTGTCGCGAACTGCTGCATCGCTTCGAGAATACCGCCCTCGCCCACCTGACCGCACAGATCGCGACGGATGGCACGCAGAAGATCCCCGTGCGCTGGCTGCCCGCCTTGCGCGAAAGCTGCAGCGCGGGCGTCGAACGGCCATTCCTTGAGCGTGCGCTGGCGATGTGGCTGCATTACCTGCGAACCGGCCGCAGCGACTGCGGCGAGGTACTTGCGATCAGCGACCCCGGCGCCGCGGCATTGGCCGATCGCCTGCGCAGCGCAGGCTGCGACGCCGATGCCGCGCGCCAGGCGCTCGGCCATGCCGCCGTCTTTGGCACCACGCCGTGGCCCGCGCCCCTTGCCGCCCGCCTTGCCGCTTACCTGGCGGCACTGGCAAACCGCGGCGCGGCGGCATTGCTGTCCATGCCGCCGCGCCAATAAGGCGCCAGATCTTTCAATACAGGAGCACACATCACCATGACCTTCTCCCTGACACGCCGCCAGTTCGGCGCCCTGGCCGCAGGCAGTCTCGCGCTCGCATTGCCGGTACGCCACGGCCTTGCCCAGGGCGCCGGCATCCGGCTCAAGTACGGCACGGCGTTTCCTGCGGACCACCCGGGCACACTGCGCATCAAGGAAGCCGCGGAGGCCATCCGCAAGGACACCGGCGGCAAGGTGGATCTCCAGGTGTATCCCGCCAGCCAGTTGGGCAGCGAGCCCGACATGATCTCGCAGACCCGCGCCGGAGCCATGGATTTCATGTCCACTGCCGGCACCAACCTGCAGACGCTGGTGCCGACCGCCGGCATCAACGGTGTCGCCTTTGCCTTCAAGGACTACGCCACGGTCTGGGCGGCCATGGATGGCGACGTCGGCGCGCACGTGCGGGCAGCGCTGGGCAAGGTCAACCTGCACGTGTTTGAAAAGTGCCTGGACAACGGCTACCGCAATATCACCTCGGCCAGCCGGCCGGTTCAGACCCCTGCGGACCTGAAGGGCTTCAAGATCCGCGTTCCCGGCATCCCGCTCTGGATCTCGATGTTCAAGGCGCTTGGCGCCGCGCCCACCGCCATTCCGTTCGGCGAGCTCTACTCCGCGCTGCAGACGCGGGTGGTGGACGGCCAGGAAAACCCGCTGGCCCTGATCCGCAGCGCCAAGCTGTACGAAGTCCAGAAGTTCTGCTCGCTTACCGCGCATACCTGGGATGGCCACTTCATCTTCGGCAACGCCAGGAAATTCCAGGCGCTGCCCAAGGAAGTGCAGGCGACCATCGCCACCCATTTCAACAGCGCGGCGCTGCGCCAGCGCGAAGACATCGCCAGGCTGAATGTCGATGCGCAGGCGGAACTGGGCAAGCTCGGCATCGCGCTGAACCGGCCCGATCCCGCGCCCTTCCGCCAGTTGCTGCAAAGCGCGGGCTTCTACACCGAGTGGAAGAAGAAGTACGGCGAGGAAGCCTGGGCCAAGCTCGAGAAATACGCGGGCCGCCTGGCCTGACGCCATACCACCAGACTGAACGAGAAGCCGCGCCTCAGCGCGTGCCGCATGGAGACACGACGATGGAGCACACTGCCGAAACCTTCGCTGGCGCACCGCAGGAACCAGGCGCCGCCCTTGCCGTGTGGGGCCGCGCCATGCGCTGGGCCGTGGAGATTCCGGCCGCGCTGATCGTGCTTGCCGAGATCGCCATCCTGGGCGGTGGCGCCTTCGCGCGCTATGTCCTGCATGCGCCGATCCCCTGGACCGATGAACTGGCCAGCATCCTGTTCCTCTGGCTGGCCATGCTGGGCGCCATCATTGCGCTGCAGCGCAGCGCGCATATGCAACTGACCACCTTCATCAAGGACCTGGCGCCGGGCAGGCGCGCGTGGCTCGATGCCTTTGGCATGTGGCTGGTGGTGGCGTTCCTGCTGATGCTGGTCTGGCCGGCCTACGAGCACCTGAGTGAACACATCGAAGTCTCGTCGCCAACGCTGGAGATCAGCGAGGGCTATCGCTCCGCGGCGGTGCTCGCCGGCGCGCTGCTGATGCTGGCGACGGCCGTCATCCGGCTGGTCGCGCAGGCCGACTGTAAACGGGTTCTCGTCAGCGGCGTGGCGGTGGGCGTAATCGGGGCAATCTTGTGGGCCTTGTCCCCGGTGCTGGCAGAACTCGGCAACATCAACCTGGTGATCTTCTTCCTGCTGGTGCTGGTGGTATGCGTCGCCATTGGCGTGCCGATCGCCTTTGCCTTCGGCCTGGCCACCATGTGCTACCTGGCCTTCACCACCACGACCCCGCTGTCGATCGTCCCGAACCGCATGCAGGAAGGCATGTCGCACCTGATCCTGCTCGCCGTGCCGCTCTTTGTCTTCCTGGGCGCGCTGATCGAGATGACCGGACTGGCGCGCGCCATGATCAGTTTCCTCGCCAACCTGATCGGGCATGTGCGCGGCGGCCTGCAGTACGTGCTGCTCGGCGCGATGTATATCGTGTCCGGCATCTCCGGCGCAAAGGCAGCCGACATGGCAGCGGTCGCGCCCGCGCTGTTCCCGGAAATGAAGCAGCGCGGCGCCAGGGACGGTGACCTGATCGGATTGTTGTCGGCGTCCGGCGCGATGTCCGAAACGATCCCGCCCAGCATCGTGCTGATCACGGTGGGATCGGTCACCGGTGTGTCGATCACCTCGCTCTTCATCGGCGGCCTGATGCCTGCGGCCGTGGGCCTGGTCATGATGGCCTGCGTAGGCTGGTTCCAGACGCGCAAGGAAGACATGAGCACGGTGGTACGCCCTACGCGCGCCGTGATCGTGAAATCGCTGCTGGTGGCCCTGCCGGCCCTGGCCTTGCCCGTGATCATCCGCACCGCGGTAGTGGAAGGCGTGGCCACCGCGACCGAAGTGTCCACCATCGGCATCTTCTACGCAGTGCTCGCCGGCATCTTCGTCTACCGGCGCTTCCACTGGCGCAGCATCTACCCGATGCTGGTCGATACCGCTGCGCTGTCCGGCGCGATCCTGCTGATCGTCGGCTGCGCCACCACAATGGCGTGGGCGCTGACGCAATCGGGCTTCGCCGGCGACCTGGTGAAGATCATGTCCGCCGTGCCGGGCGGCAAGACCGGATTCCTGCTGGTGTCGGCGCTGGCATTCGTCCTGCTCGGCAGCCTGCTTGAAGGCATCCCGGCCATCGTGCTGTTCGGCCCGCTTCTGTTCCCGATCGCAAAGATCGTCGGCGTGCATGAAGTCCACTACGCCATGGTGGTGATCTTCGCCATGGGCCTGGGCCTGTTTGCGCCACCGTTCGGCGTCGGCTTCTACGCGGCTTGCGCCATCGGGCGGGTCTCGCCTGACGTGGCCATGCCGCGGGTCTGGCCGCACATGGCGGCGCTGCTGGTGGCTTTGCTGCTGCTGACACTGGTGCCTTGGTTCTCGATCGGGTTCCTGTGAATGCAGTCTTTCGTGCACCCGTCGATGTCTGCCTGAAAAATCGTGTCGTTCCTTCCGGTTAGCCGATACCGGACCGCTGTCAGGTTTGGGCGCCGTCCGCGCCTCCAGCGCATGCCTGCATATAGCAGAACACCATCGCCGCGCGCGATCGGACACCGAGTTTGCAGTAGATCGTCTTGAGATACGAGCGGACGGTAAATTCGCTGATATGAAGCCGGCCCGCGATCTGCTTAGTCAAATAGCCCATGCAGACGAGTTGCACGATCTGCAGTTCGCGCACGGTCAACACGCTTCGCACATCGGGGACGGCGGGACGCGGCTCGCCGGCCGGCAGCGGCGCGGCCGCCGGCACGGCCACCGGATCAGCGATCAGGGCGTAATAGTTCCCCTCGAACTCGAACTGGGTAATCTCGCCTTCCCCGTACGCCCCCCCGCGTGGCGCACGCAGGCCGCCTACCTGCAGCAACCGACATCGCCGGCCGCCCAGTTCGACCTCGCAGACCTCTCTCCCCCAACTGCCCGACCGGATTGCCGCCGCCCCGTACCCGGCCGTGGGCGAATCCCCTAATGCGCTGTACGGTGCCAGCAGCGCCCCCCGGCGGAATCTGTGAAGCATGGTTTTTCCTTCTTGTCGTTCCGCCTGGCAACACGACGACGAGCGAACGGCACGCCGGATGCCCGCATGACGGCACAGCTCAACTGCCGGCTTCGAGTCCGCATTCGTATCCGTGCGCGCTGACAAGCTGCGTTCCCCTGAGTCAGGCTGCAGTGCCCCCGCTGCACTTTTCCCTGACACAGGCCGCTCGAAACTTCTTTGTTTTGGCATATGGCCGGTGACTTTGCAAGGAAAAAGCGAGAGCGCAAGCAGGCTACCCCATTCCGGCTACGGCAAGGCGGCACGCCCCGCCTTGCGGGCCCGTTGTGCCGTACCCCGATGCGCCGGTCCTGTCGCGCCCGGCCGGTCGCGCGAATCCCGCCGTGCCAGAGGCATCGGGCGATGCGGCGGGCACCTCGCCGCATCTAGAGTGGCCATGACAGCGGCATGACACACGGCCGCGTGGAGGCATGCGATGAGCGACCAATTCGACAATGACCTGATGGAAGACCTCAGTTTGGACGAATACGCCAGTAGCACGGACTACGGCGACACGGCCGACGACGCCGCCGATCATGCCGCGCTGCAATCGGGCTTGGCGCGGACCGCGTCCCCGTTTGACGAGGACGGGGGCGACGATGCTTTCACGGACGAGACAGATTCGGCCGATATGGCGGCCGCGCAAGACACCGACATCGGCGACCACATCGACCAGATGGCCGTATGGAACGCCTTCGAGGAAGAAGTAGCCGACGGCCTCGACGCCGCCGACGACGACGAATTTCTCGGCCGCCTGCTGGGCGGCCTCGGCCGCGCGGCCGGGGTGATAAGCCGCCAGGCCGGACGCATGCAGGGCGTCGCACGAAGGGCGGGCCGCGTGGCGGGACAGGTGGGCCGGGTGGCGCAGGCTGCTTCCCCCACCGCCAACGCGGCGGCCGCCCTTGCGCGCATGCTGGGCGCGCCGAACCTTGCGCGCGGCCTGCAAACCGCTGGCCGCCTTGCCGGGGACGTCAGCCACGCGGCGCGCCAGGCGCGCCGGCAGGCGGGCGCCCTCGGCACCCTTGGCGGCGGCACTCAGGACATGCTCGCGCAGATCAGCCAACTGCTCGCCTCGCAGGCCAGCGCGAGCCAGGGCATGGACGCGATGATCGATCTCTATGCCAACGACGGCATCGACGAGGCCCTGCCCGCAGCGGTGGCGCTCGCCACGCGAGCCGCCGCGCGCGGACTCGGCCTGTCAAATGTGGCGCAACTATCGGCCGCGGGCCGGCGGCAACTCGTGCGCGGCGTCGCCAGCGCGGCACGCGAACTGGCGCGCGCAGGCGGACCCGGGGCCACACGCGCCCTGGCACCGCTGGCGCGCGCCGCCACCCGCGTCGCACGCCAACGCCAGCAACCGCCGAACCAGGCCGCGCGGGCGCTGCGCCGTGGGCTGCCCCAGGCCGCGCGCCGCGTCGTCGCCAATCCCCGCATGCTCGATCGCCTGGCGCAACCCGCTCCCCCTGGGCCGATGGCCCGCCCCACAGGCATCGGCCGCGGCGTGCGCACCATCCGGCCGAGAAGACCCCGGACCTTCCACTTCGGCGGACCTGTGACGCTGACGGTCGCACCCCGCTGAGCCAATCAACTTGAGCCGCACACCAAGGAGCACACCATGGACCGATTCGAGGCCGATGTAATGGACGAGCTGATGGATGAAGCCGCCGAGGGCCCCACTCGAGGCAGCGCGATGGACCTGATGCACGACGACGGGTACGACGAATCCGACGAGGGCAACGACAGCTACGACGAATGGGATGAAGGCGAGGACAACTTCGTCGGCCGCGTGCTCGCAGGCGGCGCGACCCAGTATGACGAAGGCGAGGACGAGGGCGATACCTACGAGGACGTGGACGGCATCGACTCCGTCGACGAATACGAGGCCGCCTACGACGAACTGGACGGCATGGAGGACGCCGTGGCCGATGCCATGGAAGCCGGTGACGCCGACGAGTTCTTCCGCCGCCTGCGGCGCATGGCGAGCGGCGCGGTCAATGTCGCGCGCCGCGTGGGGCAAGGCATTGGGCAGGCCGCGCGTGTGGTGGGACCGATCGCCAGCATGATTCCTCTTCCACAAGCGCAGTTGATCGGGCGCATCGCCAATGTGGCCGGGCGCATGCTCGCCGACGGCGCCGACGAGTATGAGACCTTCGACGAACTGGTGGATGGACTCGACGAGGATGCGATCGACGCCGCCGCGCCGGTGCTGGCCGGCATGGTGCTCCGCCGCGCCCTCCCCTCGGTCGCGCGCGCCGCGCCCGCCGTGCGTCGCGCCGCGGTGCGCGGCGTGGCCCAGGCGGTGCGAACGGCCACCCGCACCAGCGGCGCCCCCGCGGCACGCGCGGTTGCACGCGCGGTGCGCGCCACGCAACGCACAGTGCAGGCGCGCCAGCTGCCGCCGCGCGCCGCTGTGCGTACCGCCACCCGCACCGCGCAAGCCGTGGCACGGCGACCCCAGGCGGCGCGCCAGCTGTCGCAGCCGCTGGTGCCTGCGGCGCGCCGGGCCACGCCGCGCGGCCGCGGCGCGCAGGCCGCCGCGCGCACGATAGCGCCGTTAGCGCGCCGTGTCGCGGCAACCGGCCCGCGCGCCCAGTCCCGCAACTATGGCGGCCATGGCGTCGGCTGCCCACACTGCGGCGGCCGTCGCATGCATGTGCGTGGGCCGGTGACCATCATCGTCCGTGGCGCATGAATCGTCGCCAGTGACACCGATCGGAACGGGGGCCGGCCATGAACCTGCAGCGATTCCTGAGCGCGAAGATTCGCGGCCTGTCCGCGCGCCTGTCGCGGCTGGCCCGGGTCGACAACGCCTTTGTCGGACTGCGCCCGCAAGACATGCCCCATGCGCCTTCGCAGCAACATTTCGACACGGCCAACGCGCGGCTGGCCCAGGCCGAGCAACGCATCCGCGCGCGCTTCGATCAGATGCTGCCGGACTGGCAGCAGAGGCCTGCGCAACGGGTGTTGATCGACGTGGCGCTGGTCGAGCGCGAACTTGACCGCGCGCGGCGGCTGTTCGGCATGTTCTACGAAGTGTTCGCGCAGCGGGGCACGAGCTTCGGCCCGTCGCTCGCCGCGCACGACGTCATCGCCGAAGACTGCTACCGCGCCGTTCGACGCGCCGCGCCACGCGTCTTCGATGGCCCGCTGCTCAAGCCGGTCTGCTACATGGAGCACGGCTATTCTCCCGCGACGATGCGCCGTGGCGTGGCGCTGTCGCGGCTGCTCGGCGAGGCCAATCCCTTTCCGCTGATCCGCATACCCTGGGACCGAGACCAGCCGTGGCAATCGGTCTTCCTGCATGAAGTCGCCCACAACCTGCAGGCCGACCTCGGCATCTGGAGGGAAAACCGCCAGGCCGTACTCAGGCGCACCATGGGCAAGACGCGCGATCCCTTCCTCGCCACCGTCTACGGCCGCTGGCACAAGGAGATCTTCGCGGACCTCGCGGCCATCCTGCTCGGTGGCCCGGCGGCGGCCTGGGGCATGGCGGATTTCCTCGCGCACCCCCAGCCGCGCACCATGACCTACCGGCCCGGCGGCGCGCATCCCACCGCCTACCTGCGTGTCTACCTGCTGGCCGAAATGCTACGCCGGCTCGGCTTCGCGCGCGACGCCGCACGGTTGTTACGGGTTTGGCAAAACCTGTACCAGCCCTCCGCCGGGCACCGCATACCCGCCGCGCTGATGCTGAGCGTGCCGCGCATCGTCCCGGACGTCGTCGACGAGATTGCGTTCCAGACGCGCCGCAACCTCGCCCAGCGCGCCCTGGCCGACATCATTCCCTTCTCGCGTGACGACGAGGCGGCCATTCGCGAAGGCGCGCGGCTGCTTGCGTCCGAACGTGAAACCGGACTGCCTCCCCGCCACCTCGTGAGCGCCGCGCACTACGCGATAGTGGACGGGCGCATCCCGCCGAGGCGCCTCGCGCACTGCGTGATCGGCCAGCTGAGCGCGCGCATGGCCTCGCGACGCCCGCGCGCAGCGCCGTACGAGCCGCAGCCTGCGCTATTGCACCTGGTGTCGTAGGCGCGCACGACAACACACGCATCACGCCGTTCAACGCAACAGAGGATCACCATGGCCTATCCCGCGATTCCCCAACCGGTTCCGTCCGGCTCCGACGGCAAACCCATGAGCATCGGAAACAGCCAGCGGCTCGCCTTCGATACCCTGCTGCGGCGCGAACTGAAGATCGGAGATCCCAACGACGCCCAGCAGATCGCGAGAGCATTGCTGGACCGCTACCAGTCCGACGCGCGCGCGCAGGGTATCGGCGGCGAGGCTCAGGGACTGCCGTTCCTGAATACCGCGGCTCCACGGCCCTCGGCCATCGCTGCGCCGGAGGCGACCGCGACCAATCTGGATCTGGATCAGGCCCGGGCGGATGTGGAGCAGGATCTGCAGCAACTGATCGCGAGCAACCTGACCAAGGACATCCGGCCAGAGCTGGAGGGGTGGCATCAGACCCTGTCCCTCACCATCGACGATGGCGTCGCGGCGGCACGCCAGTCCCTCGACCCCTACAGCCGGGACCGGGCTTTCGCCGCACGGCGGCGCCTGGGCGAATATGCCAGGCTGGCGCGGATGGTGGGCGCGCTGTCCACCGAGCTGAACGAAAGCTATCGCAATCTCGGGCAGAGCCTCGACGAAGTGGCTGCGGTGCTTCTGGTGTTGATGGGCGAGGCGCTCGCCAATACAGGCTTCCAGGGCGGGCGCACATTACTGCGCGTGCCCTACTCTGAACTGCAGGCGCGGCGCGACCAGGTGCTGGTGTGCCTGCGCAATATGTCGGGCGTGGCCCAGGAATCGCTGGACCAGAACACGATGCCGCGAGGCCTGGCCGCCTATCGCGGCCTGCACGCCAGTCTCGAAGCGCATGGCCAGTCGGACCTGCGGGCACTGCTCCACGAAGCCGACCTTTCCCGTGCGATGGACGAAATGATCCAGCTGTGTGCGGGAGGCTCGAGCGACGGGCTGCGCCGGGTCGGCGCGACCGCATGGAACATGCTCGGGCGGTTCTCGCGCTTCGTGCAGGTGACGCTGCACCTGCCGGTCCGCGACGCGCCACCGCTGCTGGCGTTTCAGGACGCCTTGCAGTTGTTCGTGGACGGCTTCCAGGCTTCCGGCGGCCTGCGCCTCCTGCGCATTGCGCGTCCCAGCGTACTGATGTATGGCCTTTACGGAGGGAGCGGCACCACCTTTGCCGAGCAGCGTCTGATGAATCTGGTCAGTCTGCGCGGCAGATTTGCTTCGACCATCGACTGTGTCACCCGTTGCGACTGCGACCCCGATACGCTCAAGCTGCAGGTCCTGCTTGACCGTGTCCTGCACGATCTCGACCGCGCAATCGATCTCTACGCCAACGGCACCGAAGAGTTTGGCATGCCGGAACAGCGTGCCGCCGCCCACGCCATCTTTGCGCTGGCGCTGCGTTACCCCGATGTCTGGCTCGATGCCGCTGCACCGATGAAGGACATCACCAATCCCGACAACCCGACGGGCGCAATGCTGTCGGAAATGGCCGCACTGCTGATCCCGGCAGGGGTCAGCTTCGCCGCCCCGCAGGATCCGGTCATCCCCGCGCCCCAATGGCGTGTATGGGACAAGCACACCATTGATCACTTCGATCTGACGGGGCCGGCAGGACCGACACCGCTCGCCTGGCTGATGCATGGCGAGCTTGTGCTCCAGCTGCAGGCCGAGCGCGCACTGCGGCCCATCGTCGAACAGATGACATCCGGCTGCATTCCGGCCTCGGATATGCTTGCAGATGCGACGCTCGCCCCCGTCTATCACAGTCCGCCACATATGGGGACCTTTGGCAATATCGGAATGCTGCCGGGATACCAGCGCGGCGCGTTGATGATGATCGAGCAGCGCGTGCCCGAGTGGCACCGGCGCAACCGCGACTATCGCGAGCACGCCCCGCAGATTCCGCCACATCCGGACGGCTCGATCGATCGTATCGCGCACGAGTTGGGGGAACGGAATCGCCGGCGACTCCTTACGCCGGGCACGTCCGCCGTGCCGCCCGCCGCTGCCCCCGCCCCTCTCACTCCCGGTGCGGCTGATGCCTTCGACGGCACCGAAGGTACTGGCGCCGACGGTAGCGGAGCGGGCCCTGCGGGTCCCGACGGCGGCCCTGCCAAGGCCTGACCCCCGACGACGGAGCGCATCATGAACTTCCAGACCACCGAAACCATTCAGCGCCTGTGGGAGACCTTTCTGCAGGAGCAGCTGGCCAGCCTGCCGCCCGACCAGCGCGACGCCTTCGCCTCGCAGTTCGAGCAGCGTTACTCTGAACTGTTGTCCAAACCCAATGGCAGCGGGGAGGAAGGCTTCTTCGATCTGCTCGGCCTCGGTCCTCAGGGGGCAGTCGGCTTCGAGAAGATCGGCTATCCCTATGTACAGCCTGACTTCGACGATTCAATCATCCCGAGCCAGTTGCATGCGGCTGCCGAGCTGTACTTTATCTATCAGCACGAGCGCATGAAGATCTTTGAGGTGGTCGAGACCCTGCTGCGCTTGTTCCGCCTGGGGAAGATGCGCATCCAGCGCGGCCCCGGCGCGCGCGGACTCTATCTGCTCGAAAAATGGCGGCCACTGCGCTACACCCGGCAGGACCGCATGGTGGCCTATCGGCGCGCCTTCAACTATGGCACCGCGCAGGCCCCGGCCGGCGCAGTGGTCAACCGCAATTTCCATCGCCAGATGGTCGGCTTCATGGTGGCGATGGGCCAGTACTTCCGCGATCTGCTGATCGGCGAAGTCATCCGGGGCGGACAGCTGATCGACCAGCGTCCCTTCGGCAGCGTCGGCACCATCCAGCGCATCGGGCTCGACCTGCGCTATGCGCTGGACCGGTCTACCTACGGCAATATCTTCGCGCTCGCGATGGAAACCGGGCATTACCTGATCCAGGTGCTCAAGCTGCTGGATTCGCCCGACATCAAGAAGGCCTTTGACGCCAACACCAAGTGGGATGTGGTCGAGATCGTCTCGAATCGCTATCTCGGCGGGGTGGCCGAGCCCTCGCAACGGGCCAAGATGGCCGAAAGCGGCCGGCGGATCCTGCAGTTTGTTGCGGACAATGATTTCAAGACCGCAACCGATCCGATCCTGTTCCAGAGCGTGGTGCGGCCCATGGGCGCGCACGCGGAAGCGTGGGTCGCCGCGTACCGGATGACGCCCGAGGGCCGAGGATTCCCCGGCGTGACACACGCGCTGAACAGCGTGCTCGGCGTGCCGCAGGCTGCGGCCTGACCGTGGCGCGCCGTACATTTGCGCATCCCTGACCGCGGCTGACACGGAGACGCCCCGCCATGCATGCTGAGGACATGATCGTATCGGTACGGCAACGCAAGCTCGCCTGCATCCTCGATCCCGCGCTGGTGCTCGGGTCGCCCTGGGGGCCGAGCCTGGCGTTGCGGCTCACGCGGGTGCTGGAGCCCTGGCTCACGCGCGCGTTCTGGCAGGTCATCGATGCGAGCGAGATGGTACTGCCAGGCCTCTCGGCCAACGGCGCGGCACTGGACAGCGGCGGCGCCGTGCCGAGGCCGCTCGAACCCGCTCTGATTGCGTGGATCGCGATGCGCGACTGCACCGATGCCGCGTCGTGGCCGTTTCGCTGGGTCGGAGACAACGTGGCCGGTTCCCAGCTCGGCGACGCTGCCGACCATGCCGTGGTCGAGCGCTACGAGGTCCTGCTCGACGCCCTGCTGCGCCGCTGCGAGGGGGCAAGGCCGGCGCTCGGCCCAATGCCCTCCCCCTGGTGGGATCCGCTCGCCATCGCCCTCGACACGCTCGCACTCTCCGCCACGCTCGATGCCGCCATCGTGCTGACCACGCTTGATGGTGACGGCGCACCGTGGCCGGTGCATGCCCTGTGGCGAAGCGGCGTCGACGTGCGGCATCTGGACCCGCTGCCTTCCGAATCCCTGTTCGGCGCCGAGCGCTCGCTGCTGCGCGACGCACTGGCAGCGGCAGGAGTGGCCGGGCTCGCCGAACGCCTGCCCAGGCTGGCCGCGCTGCATGTAATGGCGTCGTCGCCGCACCATGCTTGCGTCGATGGCCCGCTGGTCGGGACCGGCCATCATGCCGACCCCTGGCAGCAAGCCACCGCCTGGTGGTATCCCCTTTGCCCCACTCCGGCGATCGGCACACCGGCCCCGCAAGGAGCCGAAGCATGAGCGCAGCAATCGACCAGTTCGTCGACGCCATGCTTGACGATGCCGTTCGGCACTGGACGCGCGAGCGCGGACGCGCCGGGGATGCCGACCCTGCCGTCGGCCGCAACGAATGCCTGCCGGCCTCGCGCGCCCGGCATCTGGCATGCCGTGATCTGGCCGCCGCCGAGGCCCGGCCGCGCGGGCAGCGTCCGGCGCTCATCGTCATCAATAACCTGCGTGGCCGTTGCGCCGAGCAGATCCTGGTCGAACGCCTGTGCCTGCGCGGCTTCGATGTGCGCAACCAGCTCCGCATCGGCCCGCGCAGGGGCGGCTCGGTGCTCGATCTCACGCCGATGCCGGCTGCCCCCAAGCGCCTGCCGGCAGGCCTCGAAAGCAAGCTGCTACACGCAACCGATTACCGCGACGCCAACGGACGGCTACGCCTGAGCCATCTTGCGCGACAGGTGGTGCGCGACATGGACCAGGTGCGGCGCCATATGCGCCAGTCCCGGACCAGCGCCGTGCCCGGGCTGCCGCAGCGCGTGCGCCTGTTCTATCAGGTCAGCGGACGCGTGACCGATGCGGAGCTGCACCATATCGCGCACACCATCTACGACGCCGTCGCGGCCGAGAACCGGCGCGCGCCGGGACAGCCGCAGATCGCCGCCACCGTGGTGCGCAGGATGCGATAGGAGATGGCACCCATGTCCCGCCCGATTCCGCTCGTCCAGCAAGCCCTGTCCCGTCCGGCCGGCCGCGACGGTGCACGCCCCGTTCCCCGAATCAATGCCGACGAACTCGTGGCGGTGTCCGTCCTTGGGCAGATCGCGCATCCCGTGGGGCGCGCCTCGCCCTACCGCATTGGCTACGACGGCGTGCCGCGCGTCCTGCCGGGTACCGGCGGCATCGTGGTCAATAGGCGCATCGGCGATCCTTGCGTCGGGTTGGCGGGCGACCATATCGAGCCGGGGGTCGCCCTGCACAACAACGGGCGCGAGATCGTCGGCCCACGCGACGGACCCAACAGCGCCCTGCTGACCTATGCCTGCGTCGGCAATCCGGCCCGTGTGGTCAACGGAGCGTGCGCGGGCCGGACTGGTGTGGTGACGGGCAAGCACGGCGGCGTCAACCACGTGCTGGTGGACTTTCCCACGGAGGTGCTGGTGCGCCTTTGCATCGGCGACCGCATCCAGGTTCTTTCGCATGGACTGGGCTTACGACTCCGCGACTACCCCCGAATCGAAGTCCTCAACTGCTCGCCGCGCCTGCTGGCGCGATGGGGCCTGCTGGAGCGCGATGGCCAGCTCCATGCGCCGGTCACGCATCTGGTGCCGGCGCGCGTCATGGGCTCCGGACTGGGAAAGAACAATGCATGGCGCGGGGATTACGATATCCAGCTGTCGGACCGGCAGGCACGTGAGCGCTACCGTCTGGGCAGCCTGCGCTTCGGCGACATGGTGGCGATCATCGGCGCCGATACGCGGCGGGGGCCGCGCTACGCCAATGACCGCGTGACCATCGGCGTCGTGGTACACGGCGACAGCACGGTCAGCGGGCACGGCCCGGGCGTGACGCCGCTGCTCACAGGCCCCGCCTCGCTGCTGCGGCCGCTGCTCCGCCCGCAAGCCAATGTAGCCGAAATCCTCGGCGTGCGGCGAGCCGCGCCGCCACGTACCCAGCTGACACTGCCGGAGCGCGACCGGCGCGTTCGCTGCGCGGTGCCAGAAGCGCCACCGCGGCTGGCGTTCGCCACGCGGTAGGGCGAAGGTTCTGGTGCAAATACGAAACGCGGGAAGGTCGCGACCCGGTTGTCGGACATCTCAGCAAGCGGAAGCATCGCCATCCAGGCGGCACGCCTCTGGCCGCGGCCGTGCAGGCGCTGCTGCCGCTGTGTATCACGCATGCGCCCGGCTACATGCTGGTGGGCGACGTGGCGATCGAGGACGTCACGCTTACGCCGTAGGCATCCTCGACAACGTGAGCGCAGCCACGATGGTGCTCACGATGATCTCCATCGGCGTGCCCGGTCCGAAAATCCCCTGCACGCCGCACTGGCGCAGCAAGCGCCTGTGGTCTGCCGGAACAATGCCGCCGACGAAGACCGGCACTTCGAGCGCACGCTGCCGCAAGGCGTGTAGCAGCGCCGGCAGCAGATCCAGATGCGCGCCGCCCAGCGTGGAGATGCCGATGGCATCGAAGTCGCCATCGCAGGCGGCAGATACAACCGCCTCGGCCGACTGGAACAGCGGCGTCAGTTCGACGACGAACCCGGCATCCGCAAGCCCGGCCGCCACCGCTTTCGCACCGCGGTCGTGGCCGTCCTGGCCGAGCTTGGCCACGAGTATCCGGGGCGCACGGCCAAGCCGCTCGCGCAGCGCACTGACGCACTCGCAGGCCGCCAGCCATTCCGTGTTGCCAGCGCGAGCCGTGCCGTACAGCGCAACGTCGTAGGACGCCCGGACAGTATGGCGCGGCCAGACCTGGAGCAGGGCCCGGGTACATTCCCCGACCGTGGCGCGGCAACGCATGGCATCGATCGCACAGGCTAGCAGGTTGCGGCCGCCGCGCCTGGCCGCTTCGGTCAGCGCCGCCAGCGCATGCCTGGCCGCGGCGTCATCGCGGCGGCTGCGCAGCGCGTCCAGGCGGCGTGCCTGTTGCACGCGCACCTGGGTACCGTCGATCTCCAGGCATTCCTGGCCATTGTCGTCGGGCTCCTGGTAGCGGTTGACACCCACCACGACCTCTTCCCGCGCATCGAGCCGAGCCTGCGTCCGCAGCGCATTCTGGTGGATGCGCCGCTGCACCCAGCCGGATTCAAGGGCTGCCAGGATGCCACCCTCAGCGTCGATGTGCGCCAGCACCGCGCGAACCTCCGTCACCATGCGGCCGGTCAGCGACTCGATCAGGTAGGAGCCCGCCCACGGGTCCGCCACGTCGCACAGGCCAAACTCATGCTGGAGGATCAGCTGCGTATCGCGGGCCAGCCGCGAGGCCTGCGCGCCCGGCAAAGCCAATGCCTCGTCAAAGCCGTTGGTATGCAGCGACTGCGTACCACCGAAGATCGCGGCCATCGCCTCGATCGTGGTGCGCGCGACATTGTTGAGCGGCTGCTGCGCGGCGAGGGTCCAGCCCGAAGTCTGGCAATGCATGCGCATGGCGGTGGCGCGCGCGCTGGTGCCGCCCAGCTCGCACACGATGTCGTGCCACAGGAGCCGCGCGGCGCGCAGCTTGGCGATCTCGACGAAGAATGGCTTGCCGACGCCGAAGAAGAAGCTCAGTCCGCCGCAGAATGCATCGACATCAAGGCCGCGCTCTCGCAGCAGGCCGACATAGGTCCTGGCATTGGCCAGTGTCAGTGCCAGTTCCAGCACCGGATCGGCGCCTGCTTCCTGGAAGTGATAGCCCGAGATCGACATGCCGTTGAACTTCGGCGCATGCGCGGCCAGCCATTCGACCACGTCGGTGGCGATGCGCAGCGACGGCTGCGGCGCATGGATCCAGGTGTTCCGGACCATGAACTCCTTGAGGATGTCGTTCTGGATGGTGCCGCGCAGCTGTTCGAACGGGACGCCCGATTCCTCGGCCGCGACCAGGAACGCTGCCAGTACTGGCAGCACCGCACCACTCATGGTCATCGATACCGACACACGGTCCAACGCAATGCCATCGAACAGGCGCCGCATATCGTCGACCGAGTCGATGGCCACGCCGGCCATGCCGACATCGGCCTGCGCCAGTGGATCGTCGGAATCATAGCCGCGATGGGTCGGCAGGTCGAAGGCCACCGACAAGCCCTGCGCGCCCTGCTTCAGGGCCTCGCGATAGGCGAGGTTCGACGTCACGGCGTCGCCGTATCCCCCGTACTGGCGGATGGTCCATGGCCTGCCGCGGTACATGGAGGGATAGGGGCCACGAACGAACGGGGCCTCGCCGGGCATGCCGCCCAGGTGGCCAAGACCAGTCAGGTCGCCGGACCCGTAGACCGGCTTCAGCTCAAGGGCGCCTGCCGGGTCATCCCGCTTCGCGTTCATCGTTGCCTCCACCGCTTCTGCGTGACCACATCTGCGATCTTCTCGCCGTCGCGGCTGCGCCGGATCTCACACCAGTGCGTCAATCCTTCCTCGTCCTCGCGCAGCGCGGAGAAGATCAGCTCCAGCGACTCGCCGACATTGACGTTGCCATGGAAGAACAGGTCCCGCGCGAACACCGTGGGCGGATCCGCGTCGCGGCGCCATTGCCATTCCGCGCGATCGACCATGGCCTGGAAGCTGGCGAAGTACAGCAGGTCGGCGCCATTGAAGTCGTTGCAGGGGCACGGCAGGTACTCGGCGGCGTGGCAGACGCGATGCCGGGCCTGATCGAGCCCGAGATGCATGCCCCAATCCCCGCCGCGAAAACGCCGTGCCAGCAGCGACAGTTCCGCCGCCTGTGCCGACGGGCCGGCGCCGGCCCACTGCGCGGCCACGGTCGGCATGGTGCGCACGACCGAGCGGTTGTCCCGGTCACGCGTGCGGCGGATGAAGGTGGACAGCATCGTCACGCTGGCGCGGCAGTCCCCATGCATGTCGACCGCATGTTCGCTGAGGTGCTTCACGCCACCCGCTGGCACGATGTGCGAACCGATGCTGAACCCGGCGTGCTCGCCGACCGTTTGCGGCGCGGCGTCGCGCACGCGGATCGCGGTGAACGCCGCATACACCGGATTGCCCTCGGCATCGCGGAAGTCCGGCACCCCCAGGCCGGCGCCGGCGGCCAGCAGGCGCCAGTGCAGGTCGCCGCAGGTCTTCAGCAGCCAGTTCTCTGACAGGCCGGTGTATGCCAACTGGGGCATGCCGGCCACATGGCGCGAGACGACGGCTTCCATGTCAGGCGGCCAGCGCGGTGTCGCCCCGGCCTGCGGCGATCAGGGCGGCCAGGTACTCGGCGTCGCGCGCGATGCCGGAGAATCGCCCCGATCCCCACGTGTGCAGCCAGGGCAGGCCAAGGAAGTACAGGCCGGCGTGCGCGGTCACGCCACGTTCGTGGCCCGGATAGCCGCGGCCGTTGAACACCGGCACTTCGAGCCAGCTGAAGTCCGGCCGGAAGCCGATGCACCAGATGATCGAACCAATGCCGGCTGCCTGAGGATCAAGTTCGGTGCGCTCGGCCGGCGGCGTCCACACGGGCTCATAGACGCTCGGCGGCGACGCCTCGATACCTCGCTCCGCGATGAACTTGTCGATGCTCGCGTTGATGCGGTTGTAAGTCGCATCGGCATCGTCCAGGTTGCGACGCAGGTCCGGCGCAAAACGCAGTTGGCCTTCGAGGTAGTCGTCGAGCAAGCCGTAGAGCTCCATGCCCTCAGTGGCAAACCTGCGCAGGTCGATATCGCGCCCGCCGTCGCGGCCGGTGACATAGTGATTGGTGTTGTCGCGAACGCCCTCGCGCAGCGGATGCTCGGTGACCGGCAGGTCGTAGTATTTCATGTCCGCGAGCCAGTCCACGACGTCCCGCCCGCGATAGAAGCGCGCGCAGCGCGGCGCCTCGCCGACGGCCAGGTACACCTTGCGGCCGGCCAGGTGCAGGTCTTCCGCAATCTGCGCGCCCGACTGGCCCGAGCCAACCACGAGCACCGCACCCTCGGGCAGCGACTCGGGATTCCTGTATTCGGACGATTGCAGCTGCCGGACCGACGCCGGCAGGCGCTCGGCCATGCGCGGCACGATCGGCGTGTGATAACCGCCCGAGGCCACCACCACCTGGTCTGCGGTGAATGCACCCTGGCTCGTCACCACGGCAAATCCCCCCTGAGCGCGCGCCTTCACTTGCCGTACCTCGGTGTGCTCGAGCACCGGTGCGCCGACCGTCCGGATAAAGCCATCGAGATAGGCCGTGATCTCATCCTTCTTCATGAAGCCGTGCGGATCATCACCCTGGTAGGGATAGCCCGGCAGCGCGCATTGCCAGTTCGGCGTCACCAGGCAGAACGCATCCCAGCGTTGCGTGCGCCAGGTATGCGTGACGGTGTGCTTCTCGATGATGAGATGATCGATGCCGGCCTGCTTCAGGAAGTAGCTCATCGATAGTCCGGCCTGGCCGCCGCCGACAATGATGACGCCGTAGTGCCTGGGTTCTGCGGCCTGGTCCGGATTGGTGTAGATGACGTTGGACATGTTGGATCCTTTAAGGCGAGGAATTTGAAGAACGGCTAGCTGCCAAAGCCGAGAAACCGGACGGTGGCGCCGTCCTGGCCCCGGAACCGCTGCGCGGCGATTTCCAGGATGCGGAGCTGGTCCATCGCGGACGAGCAGGCGTAGCCATACCTGGCACGCACCCGCTCGGAAGCGGCGCCCAGCGCGGTACGCGCGCGCTCGACGAACTCGTCCAGCGGATACGCCGCCCCTTCGGCAAAGTGCTCCGTGACGATGGAGGATGGGGAATAGCAGGCCATCTCGGTCTGGTCAGGCCAGCGGATGCGGAAATAGGTAACTGGCATGGCAGGTCTCAGGTTGGGGAATCGATCGGCGTGGCCAGGCGCGTCGGCAGGATGAACCCTGCCTCGCGGAAGTCCCACAACGTGGCCCGTTCGCCGGCGTGCGTGAGCGTGGCGACACGGGAATCGTCGATGGCGCCGATCTGGGCGCAGGCAATGCCGCGATCGAGGAAGCGGCGTTCGACCGCCTGCGCATCGTCGTCATTGACGGCCAGCAGGAAGCCATAGCTGGGGAATGCGGTCAGCCATCGCTCCAGCGGCACGCCATCGGGCCGCGGAATGCGCTCCAGCGCGATGCTGGCGCCCACCCCGGAGCATTCGAGCAGCATCAGCGCGGTGCCGAGCGCACCCGCCATGCTGATGTCCTTGGCCGCGGTGCAAAGGCCGTCTTCGGCCAGCACCGGCAAGAGTTCGAGATCCGCGCGCAGTCGTTCGCCCGGCGCGCCCGTCGATGCGTTCCAGAACGGGTACGGCTCCGCGAACGCGCCGCGCAGGTCCACCGCCATCAACAGGCGCTGCCCGGGACGCGCCGCGAAACTCGACAGCAGCTTGCGCGCCCGGCCAACGATCGCCACGGCAAGCTGGCTTTCCTCGCTGCGCGCGTTGCTGTGACCGCCGACGATCGGCACGCCATAAGCGGCAGACGCCGCTGCCATGCCCTTGAGCACTTCAGCGGCGTCGGCGGCGCCATGGCTCCATAGCGCATCGACCACGGCCGTCGGCCTGCCGCCCATCGCATAGATATCGCTGATGTTGACCATGACCGCGCTGTAGCCGGCGAACCACGGCATCGTGCGGATGAAATCACTGACCAGTCCTTCAATGGCGAACAGCAGGTAGCCGTCGCCATCCCGCCATGCCGCGCAGTCGTCGCCGACATCGACAGCCATGGCCGCGTTGCGTCCGGTGGCCGCGGCGCCGAGTGGCGACAGCATGGCCGGGATATCGGTCTTATGCGCAAAACCCCGGCTGCTGCGCAAGGTGTGTACGAGGTCGTCGAGGCTCATCGCACGGCCCTGCCTTCCGCAATCAGGCCCGCGTGCGGCGTATGACAAGGTGGGTAATGGTTCAGGTCTGCCTGCATCAGGTGGTGAGGCCGCCCGAGCAGCGTCTCCTCTGCCAGGACGTGCCAATGCAAGCGCCTGAACAAGGGCACGTTCTGGCTCTGCACGTGCGCAAGGAAGCGCCGGCAGCCGATCGCGTGGGCGCTGCTCACCGCCAGGCGGATCAGCGTCGCACCGATCTTGCCCTGGCTTCGGTATGCCGCATCCACCGCAAGCCGCGAGCCGAACCACACGCCCGGCTCGCTTTCATGGATGCGAACCGTGCCGACCACGGTGCCGGGATGGCGGGGCAATTCCGGCTCGAAGCGCACCGCCACCAGCAGTTGCGCCACGTCGTCCACCGCGTCCCGGTCGTCGCCCGCAAAGATGCCCTGCTCCTCGCAGAACACGGCCTGGCGCAGGCGATAGGCCTGCTCCGCCTCCCAGGTGTGCTCCGCCCAGCGGATGCGGAACATCGGGATGCCCGGCACCTCGACGCAGAGATCGCTTTTCATGATGTCGCTCCGTCGGTCGCCAGTGCCGCCTCGCGCTCGTAGGTGGCCAGTGACGAGCACGCGCCGCACTTGCCGCAACCTGCCTTGATGTCGGACGAGCGCATGCCGGCGGCGCTCAGCATGGCGCCGAGCGGCTGCAGGATCGACTGCATGAAGGCCGGCGAGGGTGCCGGGTGGTCCTCCAGCGGCGTGCCGGAGATCGGCACGAAAGGCACCACGAACGGATACACCCCGAGCTCGATCAGCTCGCGCGAGATCGACAGGATGGCTTCCGCGGTGTCGCCGAGTCCCGCGAGGATGTACGTGCTGACCTGCGCCCTGCCGAACACCGCAACGGCGGCCTTGAAGGCTTCCATGTAGCGGCTCGGAGGCACCCCCGCCTTGCCCGGCATGATGCGCTCGCGCAGCGCCGGCGTGACGACCTCGAGGTGCATGCCGAGCGTGTCGATGCCGGCGGCCTTCATGCGCTCAAACCAGCGGTCGTCGTCGGGCGGCTCGCACTGCGCCTGGATCGGCAGGTCGACCGCGGCCTTGATGGCGAAGGCGCTCTCGCAAAGAATAGCCGCGCCCCGGTCCGGCGTCGGCGGCGTGCCGGTGGTCAGCACCATATGCCTGACGCCGTCGAGCAGCACTGCGGCGCGCGCCACTTCGGCCAGTTGCTCCGGCGTCTTGCGCGCGATCGTGCGGCCCGCCGCCAGCGACTGGCCGATCGAGCAGAACTTGCAGGTCTTTTTGCGGCTCTCGTAGCGGATGCAAGTCTGCAGCACCGTGGTGGCCAGCACATCGGCGCCATGCAGCGTGGCGATATGCGAGTACGGGATGCCCTCCAGGGTCTGCAGCGCATGGAAACGCGGCGCCTTCGGAAAGCTGATGCTGGCAATCGGGATGGTGCCGCGCATCAGCGCGCTGCGCCCCGTTCCGTCGGGCGAATGCGCCACGAACGGCGAGTGCCACGCGGTACTGGTATGCACCGGCACCATGATGGTCACGCCGTCGATGGTGACCGCCTTGTGATCGGACGGACCCGCCCCGCCGCGCCGGCTGGCCGCGCCGGCATTCGGGTCTTCCAGGCGCAGCCCGACGGACTGCAGTTCAGTCATCAATTGCCGGCTCGAAGCCGGCACGCTCGCGCTGGATGTCATCGCGGATACTCCCATGGAAGTTGGAGAAGGCGCCTGCCATCGGCACTGCCGTCGCCGCCGGCCGCTCATTGATGGCAAGGCTTAGCAGTTCCGGGCGCGCGTAGTGGCCCACCGAATCCATCATGCGCTTGCGCTTGGTGATGAGCGACATGTCGAGGTCGGCAATGACCATGCCCTCGCCCTCGCGCAACGGCGGCGCCAGGTGCTGGCCCTCCGGCGAGATGATTGCAGTGTTGCAGCCGCCGCGCAGCGCCTTCTGCAGCGCCGGATCGGTGGTCACGGAGGCGATCTGCGCTTCGGTCAGCCAGCCGGTGGCGTTGACGACGAAGCAGCCGGATTCCAGCGCGTGATGCCGGATCGTGACTTCGATCTGCTCGGCAAAGATCGGCCCGACCAGCGAGCCCGGGAACTGGCTGCAGTGGATTTCCTCGTGCTGGGTCATCAGCGCATAGCGGGCCAGCGGGTTGTAGTGCTCCCAGCACGCCAGCGCGCCGACGCGGCCGATCGCGGTGTCCGCGACCTTCAGGCCGGCCGCATCGCCCTGCCCCCAGATCATCCGTTCGTGGAAGGTGGGCGTGATCTTGCGGCGCTTGACCGCGAGGTTGCCCTCGGTGTCGAAGATAAGCTGCGTGTTGTACAGGCTGCCGTGGTCGCGCTCGTTCACGCCGAGCACCACGACCATGCCGTGCCGGCGTGCGCGCCCGGCGACGGCATCGGTGACCGGGCCGGGCACCACCACGGCCTGCTCGTACAGCCGCATGTGGTCGCTGCCGGAGTGCACCGGCGGCCGTACGAAGGAGAAGTACGGGTAGTACGGCACGAAGGTCTCCGGGAACACGATCAGCTGCACGCCTTTCCCGGCGGCCTCGTCGATCGCCTCGCAGACCTTGGCCAGCGTGCCTGCGCCGCTCTCGAGGTCGGGCGCGATCTGGACCGCGGCCGCGCGCACAATGCGTTTCTGTGACATGGTGGCACCTGCCCTTTCGCTCAGACCGTCCAGGTATCGATGATCAGCGCGTTCTCCTTGCGGTGCAGCAGCTTGAGGTCGAGCACATCGAGCGGATTGATCGGGCGGATGCCCTCGATCAGCGAGGCCTCGCCGTGGCCGTACAGGGCCTGCAGGGCGAAGCGGCAGGCGTAGACCTTGCCGCCCTCGTCCATGAACTTGGTGAGCTGCTTGTTGAAGTTCATATGCCCGGGGAATGCCTCGTCGCCAAGCGTCGGGAAGCCGCGCTGAACGCCAAGGTTCACGCCGGGGCCGTACAGCAGGATCGAGGTCTCGAAGCCCTTGCGCAGCAGGCGCGTGGCCTGCAGCATGTTGACGAAGCCGATCGAGCCTTCGAAGGCGACGGTGTGGAAGGTCACCAGCGCCTTCTCGCCGGCTTCGGCCTTTACGTCCTCGAATACCTTCTCTTCATAGTCGACCAGGAAATCGCCCTTCTTGTGGGCCGGTTTGCTGACAGCAGGCATGCTTCTCTCCGTTGCGTTGATGGGGCAGTGCGGCCGACCGATCCCTTGCCGATCGACCGTTCGGCGCCAGGCCGAACACGCCAACATCCGCAACCGATGTGCCACGCAATGCCCGCAGTCATGCGATCAATCTCCAATCAAGCCGAAGCCGACCAAATGATCGGCCCAATGATCGCAACGGCTTTGGCCATGGATGCCACCAAAGGCGCACAGCGCACGCCATGACGGCTTCGCCACAATGCACATTTTTGAACGGGAACCAGCCGCCTGGTGCGCACGCGTGGTGCATCCGCGCTGATATCGCACCATCATTGAGAACTTCTGATGCAATCGCTTGTGCGGCTTGGTAAGCGATCATTCGGGTGCTACCCTCAGGGCACTGAATGCCATCGCATCGCGCAGCGGGAGACCACGGTGTCCAACCTGACCAGCCATTGGGTAAAACGTATCGCCGGCAGTGCCAAGCCGGCCTATTTACTGATTCCGGACCTGATCGAGGAGGCACTGGCCGACGGCCAGTTGCGCGCGCGCGACCGGCTGCCGCCGCTGCGCGACCTGGCCGAAGCGCTGCAACTGAACTACACCACCGTGGCGCGCGGCTACAGTGAAGCGAGGAAGCGGGGATTGATCGACACCAAGACAGGAAGTGGCACCTACGTGCGCGGACGTGCGCCCGCGATGCCGCTGCGCGGCGGCACGGGTGCGGAGATGTCCATGAACATGCCGCCGGAGCCGCCCGCGATGACAGCGCGGCTTCGTTCCGCCATGGCGCAACTGCTGGAGGCTGCCGATCCCTACACGCTGCTGCGCTACCAGGACTTCGGCGGAACCCCGGCCGATCGCTCGGTTGCTGCGAAATGGCTGCGCCGCTGGGTGCCGGCATGCAGCGCGGACACCGTGCTGGTCACGCCCGGCATCCACAGCGCGCTGGTTGCACTGCTGTCGCAGCTCGCACGGCCGGCGCAGACCATCTGTGCCGACGCGCTGGCCTACCCCGGCATCAAGGCCATCGCCGCGCAGCTCAATATCCAGCTACAGGCGCTGCCCGGCGACGAGGATGGCCCGTTCGCCCACGCCTTCGAAGCCATGTGCAAGACACAGAAGCCGGCGGCGCTCTATTGCAATCCGACCATCCAGAACCCGAGCACGCGCACCATGCCGCAGGCACGCCGCGAGCAGCTCGCCGAAGTCGCGCTGCGCTACAGCGTGCCGATCATCGAGGATGATGCCTACGGCATGCTGCCGCTGCGGGCACCACAGACGTTTGCCGCGCTCGCCCCGGAACTCACGTATTACGTCACCGGCCTGTCCAAATGCCTGGGCGCCGGGCTGCGCATAGCGTTCCTGCACGCCCCCACCGCCCGGCAGGCGCAGCGCCTGGCTGGCACCCTGCGGGCAACGACGGTGATGGCGAGCCCCATCAACACATTGCTCGCTACATCCTGGATCAAGGACGGAACGGTGGACGACATGCTCAAGGCCATCCGCGCCGAAAGCGCGGCGCGGCAGTTGATTGCGCGCCATGTGCTCGAGGGCCTGGCCTATGACGCGGACCCGGAGGGCTTTCACCTGTGGCTGCCGATCCCGGCGGCTTCAGCGTGGAGCCCGTCGGAACTGGCGCTGCACTTGCGCTCGCGCGGCATCGGCGCGGTATCGGCCGCCGCCTTCTCGACCGACGGCAACCCGCCCGATGCGATCCGTGTCTGCCTGGGCGGCCCGGGCGAGCGCGATGAGATCGAGGAGTCGCTGCGGATCATCGCGGAAACGCTCGATAATCCGCATCACTTGCATTCAGCGATGCTGTAGCCGGGGGGCTCCCCCTTGACCGTGCAGCTTTCCGCTGTTCGGCGCACTGGTCCGGCGGGGCGTTCAGGGCGCTATCCCCTGACCGACTCCGTCGCGGCTTCGTCGATCAACGCTGCAACCTCGGCTGGCTTCGAAGCCAGCGAAGCATGGCTTGCCGCCAGAGTCACGACCTTCCGGGGATTGAGCCGGGCCGACATCTTCAGTTGGTTTTCGGGGGCGATCATTCTGTCTTCGCTGGAAATCTGGTACCAGGACGGCTTCTTTTTCCAGGCCGGCGTCGTGATGACGTCGCCGAAGGTGCTTGCAAGCGGCGCCTTCTGCGTCACCGCCATCACCAGCGCGTCGTCGGGCGAAAGATCCTGGCAGAAGCTCTCATGGAACTTATCGGATTTGAGCCACAAGTAGCCGTCGCTGTCGGGTTCGAGATTGGGCGCCGCAACCGGAAGATGCTGATGCGTAATGCCACCGGGGCTCTCCCCCGCATCTGGCGCAAACGACGCGATATACACAAGCCCCACCACATTGGGCTGGTCACCCGCCTGGGTAATCACCGCACCACCGTACGAATGCCCCACCAGGAGGACCGGCCCCTTCTGCTGGGCAATCATCTTGCGGGTACGCTCGACATCGTCAGCAAGCGATGTCAGCGGCATTTCAACGGCGCGGACGTTCGTATACCCCTTTCGCGCCAGTTCAACGATGACTTTTCCCCAATGCGCGGCACCTCCCCAGAAACCGTGCGCCAGAATGATCGAGGGCTTGGTCATGATCTGACTCCTATCTGCCAATGAAGGCTGTAAGCCGAACAATGCAACACGCTGCAGTCCCTCGGCGGTCGGACTGCGCTCCAATCGATTCCACCCAGACGCTGGCTCATCAGCCCTGATCCCCGCCGCCAACTGGCAAGACCGTGCCGGTAATGTACGAAGCCTCGTCCGAGGCGAGAAACAGGATGGCATGGACCTGCTCGTCGATCGTGCCATAGCGGTGCATCAGGCTCGAGGCCCTGGTCTGGTCGACAATGGCCTGGTACCAGATGGCCTCCTGCTCGCTCTGCGCTGCCATGTTGCGCGGAATCCTGCGCGGCGGCGCCTCGGTGCCGCCGGTGGCCACGGCGTTGACGCGCACGCCTTCGTGCGCATGCTCGAAGGCGAGGCTGGCCGTCAGTGCGTTGACGCCGCCCTTGGCCGCCGCGTAGGGCACGCGGTGGATGCTGCGCGTGGCAATCGACGACACGTTGACGATGACGCCCTGCCGGCGCGCGACCATGCCGGGCAGCACCGCGCGGCAGCACCACAGCGTGGGGAACAGCGAGCGCCGGATCTCGGCTTCGATCTGGTCCTCCTCATAGGCCTGGAAGGGCTTGGCCCAGATCGTGCCGCCCACGTTGTTGACGAGGATGTCGATGCGGCCGAAGGCTGCTTCGGCCGCCTGCGCCATCTGCGTGGCGCCGGCATAGCGCTCCAGGTCGGCGTGCACTGCGATGGCCTGCCCGCCCGCAGCAACGATCTGCGCCGCGACTTCATCGACCAGCGCCGATCGGTCGACCAGCACCACCGAGGCGCCCTCGGCGGCGGCGGCCTGTGCGACGCCGCGGCCGATGCCTTGCGCGGCCCCGGTCACGATCATGGCTTTGCCGGCAAAGCGTGTAGCAGTTCTCATGTTGTCGTGCTCCTTGCTCATGCCGCGTTGCTGGCCGAGAACTTCTCATAGTAGAAGCCGGCGGGCGTGATGCCGCTCTGCTGCAGCCAGCCGCGCACGGCCTCCACCATCGCCACGGGGCCACACAGGTAGATGTCGACATCGCCGCCGTTGAGCCATTCCGGCTCCACATGGGCTGTGACATAGCCCTTGCGTGGGTGGTTACTGGCAGCGTCGGCGACGCAGGTACGGTATTCGAAGCCGGCCAAGGCACCCTGGGCCGTATCGATGCGTGACAGCGCCACCAGGTCGATGTCGTTGGTGACCCCGTAGACCATGCGCACCGGCTGCGCACAGCCGCTGGCGGCCAGCACATCGAGCATCGACAGGAACGGGGCGATGCCGGTGCCGCCGGCCAGGAACAGCACCGGCCGTGTCACCGCGCGCAGGTAGAAGCTGCCGTACGGACCCGAGAACGCCACGCGCTCGCCGGACTTGGCCTGGCTGGTCAGCCAGGTGCTCATCCGCCCTTCCGGCACGTTGCGCACCACGAAGCCGGTGCGCGCGCTGCCGGGCGCGGAGCTGAAGGAATAGGAGCGCGTCTGCCCGGTGCCCGGGATCTCGACATTGACATACTGGCCGGGCAGGAAGTCCAGGCCGGCGGCCTCGTCCAGGTCGATGGAAAAGCCGATGGTCGAATCGGAGAGCTGTTCCAGCTCGGCCAGCGTCCCCTGGTAGGTGGTGACGCCGGTCTTGCACGCGGCCGACGAGGCGGGCACGCGAATCACGCAGTCCGAACGCGGGCGCGTCTGGCAGGCCAGCACGTAGCCCTGGCCAGCTTCCTCCGCGGTCAGCGCATCTTCGATATAGCTGGATTCGGGCAGGTCATAGCTGCCCGACTCGCACAGCCCGCGGCAGGTACCGCAGGCGCCGTCGCGGCAGTCCAGCGGGATATTGATCTGCTGCCGGTAGGCGGCATCGGACAGGGTCTCGTGCTCGCCGCAGGTGATGAACCTGGTGACGCCGTCTTCGAATTGCAGGGCGATGGTGTGTTCCATGGCGCGTTCCTCCAGCCTGGATCAGATGTGATAGATGTCGATGACCTGGTTGATGTAGTCGTTCTTGAGCACGACATACTTGTCCAGGATGCGCGGCTGCGCGCCGGAGAGGTCGAGCGTGTAGCGCGACATGCCGAAGTAGCTGTAGGTGGTCTGGTAGCGATGGCTCAGCGTGTGCCAGTTGAAACGCACGGTGCAGGTGTCGCCCGCCACCCCGAGCACTTCGACGTTGCTCAGGTTGTGGCTGGTGCGCGTGTCCGGAATGGTGGCGCTGGAGCGCTCGGTCTTGATGCGGAACACGCGATCCTCCAGGCCCTGGCGGGTCGGGTAATAGATCAGCGAGATCTCGCGCTGCGGGTCGGTGATCAGCTTGCCGTCGTCATCCCAGCAGGGCATCCAGAACTTTGCGTCGGGGTGGTAGCACGCAAGCCATGCGTCCCACTCTTCGTCATCCAGCAGCCGTGCCTCGCGGTACAGGAAGGACTGGATGGCGGCCATGTCGACCGGTTGGTCGAGGGTGATGTCGGCGGTGCTCATGCTGCGCTCCCTGCGGCGGCGTCGGTGGTGTCGGTGGCTTCATTCGCGGCTTCGGCGGATTGCTCTGCCACGGCCTTCTTCATCACGTCCAGCCAGTAGCGGTGCTGCACCGTGTAGAGGCCCTCGTCCTCGGTGCGCACCCCGCTCATCACGGGCTTGAGTCCGATGCGCTGCGCGGCCTCGTCGGCACCGTCGATCCAGTGCTTCGCGCCGCGGCACATGTCGTTCCAGGCCAGTGCCTGCCCGGCGTAGCCCTGCTGGCAAGCGCGGAACTCCTCGAGGTCGTCGGGGGTGGCCATGCCGCTGACGTTGAAGAAGTCCTCGTACTGGCGGATGCGGCGCGCGCGCGCCTCGTCGGATTCTCCCTTCGGCGCGATGCAGTAGATGGTGACCTCGGTCTTGTCGACGGCCAGCGGACGCAGCAGGCGGATCTGCGAGCCGAACTGGTCCATCAGGTAGACGTTGGGATAAAGGCACAGGTTGCGAGAGTTCTGGATCATCCAGTCCGCGGTCTCGGCGCCGCAACGCTCGGCGAATTCCTCGCGGCGGCTGAAGTTGGGGCGGTCCTCCGGGTTGGCCCAGCGCGTCCACAGCAGCATGTGGCCATGCTCGAAGGCGTAGAAGCCGCCGCCCTGCTGGCCCCACTTGCCGGCGTCCATGGCGCGGATCTTGTCTTCCTGCGCGTTCTTCTGCTTGCGCTGGCTGGTGGTTGCGGCGTAGTTCCAGTGCACCGCCGACACGTGGTAGCCATCGGCGCCGTTCTCGGCCTGCAGCTTCCAGTTGCCCTCGAACGTGTAGGTGGACGAGCCGCGCAGCACCTCGAGCCCGTCGGCCGACTGGTCGACGATCATGTCGATGACGCGCGCCGCTTCGCCCAGGAAATCCTTCAGCGGCGGCACGTCAGCGTTCAGGCTGCCGAACAGGAAGCCGCGGTAGTTCTCGAAGCGCGCCACCTTCTTCAGGTCGTGCGAGCCTTCCTTGTTGAAGCAGTCAGGGTAGCCGGCGTTCTCGGGATCCTTCACCTTCAGCAGCTTGCCGCTGTTGTTGAAGGTCCAGCCGTGGAACGGGCAGGTGTAGGTGGCTTTGTTGCCGCGCTTGTGGCGGCACAGCATGGCGCCGCGGTGGCTGCACGCGTTGATGAAGGCGTTCAGTTCGCCCTGGCGATTGCGCGCGATCACCACCGGCTGGCGGCCGATATGGGTGGTGTAGTAGTCGTTGTTGTTCGGGATCTGGCTTTCGTGCGCCAGGTAGATCCAGTTGCCCTCGAAGATGTGCTTCATCTCGAGTTCGAACAGCTCTTCGTCAGTGAAGGCCGCGCGGTGCAGCCGGTAGTCGCCGCTTGCCTTGTCTTCCACCAGGAAGGTATCCAGGTCGAGGCGCTTTGCGCCGGGGCGAACGGGGGCCTTGCCCTCCGGATAGATGGGGATCATGGAGTTGTCTCCTGCCGATGTCTTGTCGCCGGGGCGGCGCTGCGCATGGCGCTGCCGCCCGGACTGGATCTACCGGCCCGCGCGGCGGGCGGCATTGCGGAAAATCAGGCGGCGGCGCGCTGGCGCTCCACCTCGGCGGCGGGGGCGCCGGCCTGCTCCGGCAGCAGCCGGAAATCGAAGTCGATCGAGGCGAGCGGCTTGTCCACGCCGTGTTTGTCGAGCGCGGCGGCTTCGGTGACGCGGGTCACCGCCGGCACCAGCCCCTCGCGGCTGGCGAAGGCGAAGTCGTCCCACAGGTATTCGTCGCCGTCGATGTTGATCTGCGTGGTCAGCTTGCGGTGGCCGTCCGCCGACACGAAGAAGTGGATGTGGGCCGGGCGCCGGCCGTGGCGCGCAAGCTGGTCCAGCAGGCGCTGGGTGGTGCCTTGCGGCGGGCAGCCGTAGCCGTTGGGCACGTTGCTGCGGAACTGGTAGCGGCCGTTTGCATCGGTGACGATGGTGCGGCGCAGGTTGAAGTGCGACTGGGTCTTGTCGAAGAACGAGTAGTTGCCCATCAGGTTGGCATGCCACACCTCGACCCTGGCGCCGGGCAGCGGCTTGCCGTCGGCGCCGTACACCGTGCCTTGCATGAACAGGACCTCGCCCTTGCCGTCGTCGCTACCATCATCGAGCCGGGCAAAGCCGGTGCTTTCCGGGGCGCCGGCCACGTAGAGCGGGCCTTCGATGGTGCGCGGCGTGCCGCCGGTCAGGCCGGCGCGGGCTTCGGCCTCGTCGGCGCGGACGTCGAGGAATCGCTCCAGCCCCAGGCCGGCGGCGAGCAGGCCCAACTCCTGGGTGGCGCCCGCCTCGGCGAAGTACTCGATGCCCTTCCAGACATCGCTGGCGCTCAGGTCGAGGTCCTCGATCGCCTTGAACAGGTCCGCGGTCAGGCGGACTACCACCTGCTGCACGCGCGGGTCGGGGGTGCCTTGCGTGCCGGTGGCGACGATAAAGCTGTGGACCAGGGCGTCGATTTCCGAGTGAGTCATGGGGGTCTCCATAGTTGTGGTTGGGTCCCGGTTCATGCTTTGCAGGTATCGAGCTTGTCTTCCGGGCACGGATGGAGCATAGTCAACGGCAGTTTTGGCAGTCCAACACTGATTTAGTATCCCATCGATACTCAGGAGGTATAGTCTTGGAATTGCGGCACCTGCGTTACTTCGTGGCGGTGGCAGAGGAACGCAACTTCACCCGGGCGGCCGAGCGGCTGCATATCGCACAGCCGCCGCTGTCGCGCCAGATCCAGCAACTGGAGGACGACCTGGGTGTGCAACTGTTCGAGCGCCACTCGCGCCCGCTGAAACTGACCGATACCGGGCGCTTCTTCTATACCCACGCGCTGCAACTGCTGGCCCAGACCGCGGAACTGCAGGCGATGACCAAGCGGGTCGGCAAGATCGAGCACAAGATGTCGGTCGGCTTTGTCGGCTCCACGTTGTATGGGATGCTGCCGCGGATCATCCGGCGCTTCCGGCAGATGCACGCCGATCTCGAACTGAGCCTGCACGAGATGTCGACCATGGACCAGATCAAGGCGCTCAAGGAGGGGCGCATCGATGTGGGCTTCGGGCGCATTCGCCACGAAGACCCGTCGGTGCGGCGCGTGGTGCTGCGTGAGGAGCGCATGATCGTGGCGCTGCCGGTCGGCCATCCGCTGGCTGACGCCAAGCCCGAGCTCGCGCTGCACGACCTGGTCGGCGAGCCGCTCATCATCTTCCCCAAGGCGCCGCGCCCGAGCTTTGCCGACCAGGTGCTGGCCGCCTTCCACGACCGCGCCCTGAAGCCGCGCCGCCTGCACGAGGTGCGCGAGCTGCAAATCGCGCTCGGGCTGGTGGCGATGGGCGAAGGCATCTCGGTGGTCCCGAGCAGCGTCTACGGGCTCAAGCGGGGCGACGTGACCTACAAGGAACTGGACGATCCCAAGCTGGTGTCGCCCATTATCATGAGCACGCGCATGCTGGACGAGTCGGCCGACCTGCGCTCGCTGCGGGACATGATCTACCAGCTCTACGAGGATGAGGGCATGGCCTACCTGCCGCCGCCGAAGGAATAAGGCGCAACGGGCGGTTCATACTCTGTAGGTATGAAATCAGACGCCAACGGTCTTGGACACCCCAAAAATAGCCCTCCATACTCCGGTGCAACGTTCAACTGCATCAGGAAGGTATGAAAGTGGCGACGCAGCAAAGCATCACGGCCATCGAGTCCATCGAGGCCATCCTGGTCGATCTTCCGACCATCCGGCCGCATCAGCTCGCCATGGCGACCATGCAGCGGCAGACGCTGGTGATCGTCCGCCTGCGCTGTGCCGACGGCATCGAAGGCCTCGGCGAGGCGACCACCATCGGTGGACTTTCCTACGGCGACGAGAGCCCCGAGGGCATCAAGCTGACCATCGACAGCTACCTTGCACCGGCGCTGCTGGGCCAGGATGCGGCCAATGTGCATGGCGCCATGGCGCGCCTCGGCAAGGTCGCACGCGGTAACCGCTTCGCCAAGTCGGCGCTCGAGACCGCACTGCTGGACGCGCAGGGCAAGCGTCTCGGCGTGCCGCTGGCGACACTGCTGGGCGGCGCCGTGCGCGACACCCTGCCGGTGCTGTGGACGCTCGCCAGCGGCGACACCGCGCGGGACATCGACGAGGCCGAGCGCCTGCTCGCCGAGCGCCGCCACGATACCTTCAAGCTCAAGATCGGCCGGCGCAGCGTGCGCGAGGACGTCGCACACGTTTCCGCGATCAAGCGCGCGCTGGGCGAGCGCGCCCGTGTCACGGTGGACGTCAACCAGGCCTGGAACGAAGCGGATGCCGCCACCGGCATTGCCATGCTGGAGACCGCCGGCATCGACCTGATCGAGCAGCCCACGCCACGCGAGCAACGCGCCGCGCTGGCGCGCCTGGCGGCGCGTTTCGTGGTGCCCATCATGGCCGACGAAGCGGTGTGCGGGCCCGAGGACGCGATGGAACTGGCCCGCATCGGCGGCGCCGACGTGTTCGCCCTGAAGATCGCCAAGTCGGGCGGCATCTTCGGCATGCTGCGCACGGCCGCGGTGGGCGATGCGGCCGGCATCGCGCTGTATGGCGGCACCATGCTCGAAGGCAGCATCGGCACCATTGCCGCCGCCCACGGCTTTGCGACCCTGCCGCAACTGGCGTGGGGCACCGAACTGTTCGGCCCGCTGCTGCTGAAGGACGACATCGTCGCCGAGCGCCCCGTCTACCGCGACTTCGCGTTGCACCTGCCGCAGGGCCCCGGCCTGGGCATGGCGCTGGACGAGGACAAGCTCGCCCACTACCGGCGCGACCGCGCCTGATTCCCTGCCATCAGACCCCATCAGAATCGAAGCGAGGAGACACCAATGCTGTATCTGGTACGAATGGACGTAAGCCTGCCGCACGACATGCCCGCCGCGCAGGCGGAGGACATCAAGGCGCGCGAGAAAGCCTATGCGCAGGACCTGCAGCGCCAGGGCAAGTGGCAGCAGCTCTATCGCGTGGTGGGCGAGTATGCCAACTACAGCGTGTTCGACGTCGAGTCCAACGAGACGCTGCACACGCTGCTGTCGGGGCTGCCGCTGTTCCCGTACATGAAGATCGCCGTCACGCCGCTGGCGCCGCATCCTTCATCGATCCGCTGAGGGAGCCCACGTCATGCGCTTTGCCACCCGCGACGGGCTTCGCCTTCACTATGAACTTAACGGTCCGGCCGGCGCGCCGGTGCTGGCCCTGTCCAACTCGCTGGGCACCACCCTGTCGATGTGGGACCCGCAGATGCCGGCGCTGCTGGAGCGCTTCCGCGTGCTGCGCTACGACACGCGCGGCCATGGCGCCTCCGGCGTGCCGGCAGCGCCGTTCGGCATGGCCGAGCTCGGGGCCGACGTGCTGGCGGTGATGGACCATGCCGGTGTCGAGCACGCCCACTTCTGCGGCCTGTCGATGGGCGGCATGACCGGCATCTGGCTGGCACGCCACCATCCCGAACGCTTCGGCCGCTTCGTGCTGGCCAATACCGCGGCGCTGATCGGCCCGGCGTCCGGCTGGAACACGCGCATCGAGCGCGTCAGCAACGAGGGCATGGCGGCAATCGCCGGGGGCGTGCTGGCCCGCTGGTTCACGCCGGCCGCGCTGGCCGGCGATCCGGCGCACATCGCGCCCGTGCTCGCCATGCTCGCATCCACGGATGCCGATGGCTATATCGCCAACTGCGCCGCCGTGCGCGACGCCGACCTGCGCGGCCTGCTGCCAGGCATCCGCTCGCGCGTGCTGGTGATCGCGGGCGTGCAGGATGCCGCCACCACGCCGGAACAGGGCCGCGAGCTGGCGCAAGGCATTGCCGGCGCCGAATACCTCGCGCTCAACGCCGCGCATTTGTCCAACTGGGAGTTGCCCGAGGCGTTTTCGCACGCGGTGATCCACTTCCTGTCACAGGCGTGATGCCATACATCCTTACCGGAGCCGACATGACCCAGCCCTGCATCATCTCCGTCGCCATCACCGGCTCGCTGCCGCGCAAGCGTGACAACCCTGCCGTGCCGATCACTGTCAGCGAGCAGGTCGAATCCACCCAGGCCGCCTTCGAGGCGGGCGCCACGCTCGTCCACCTGCACGTGCGCAATGACGACGAGACGCCCTCCTCCGAGCCCGACCGCTTTGCCCGCGTGCTGGAGGGCATCCGCAAGCATGCGCCGGGCATCATCACGCAGGTCTCCACCGGCGGCCGCTCAGGCGCGGGAAGGGAGCGAGGGGGG